>CANSAF010000071.1 GCA_947644645.1 uncultured Sporosarcina sp.
AGAAAATTCTGTGTTTTACCTTATGGTTTTATTTTTTTATGCGACGCTAGTGATATAAATTCTATAACGATTAATTTTTTCAATCCAAGCACTCATAAAAAATATATCAATCGAGAGGCTATTCCGTATAGGGTTTCGGAGTTTTTTTGTAATATTTCCGGCTAAAAAACTTTTCCTATGTTGTTTCCGTATAAATATGGTACAATTATCGTATACTAAAAAAAGCTGAACGTCTAGGAAACGCCCAGCTAATTACAGTCACACACCGCTTTAAAGGCGGTTAACCAAGTCGGTACAATTAAAGATGTTTACTCAAAAGAGTAACCCCCATTGAATTCCTCGGGTAAAGGTAATGGGCGGTTACTTCTTTTTGTTGGTAAATAAGACAATTAATGCAATAATAGCTGTTGCCATTGTTCCAAACGCTATAAAAGCTTGGAATAGCATATTCATTGCCTCGTAAGTTACCATCATATATAAACACCCCCTTTCCTTCAAGGGAGTGCTAACCGCCCATACGCTTCATGCAACTGACGTTCCCATTCTATCATATTCAAATAGTATCTACCAATTTGACCTCCAATGACAGTCACTGCCTCAATTCGCCGAAGGACGCGAATGGTGTCAGTGAGCTGTCACCGGGTGCGGTTCGAGTTTTTGTAAGCCTTATGAGTTCTCAAAAATATGGTTTGAGTTGTCAAATATAGCCCTTGAGTTGCCCAAAAACGCCGTCGAGTTGTCAAGATATCACTCGAGTTGCCAAAAACAGCTCACGAGTTGCCCCCCTTCCCCCTCCTTCCCTCTTGAGTTCCCATCCCACTCCCTAAACAAAGAAAAACCCTACAAAAAGCGCTAATCCAAGCTTTCCGTAAGGTTTATCCAATATCTTATAATCCAGCAACTCTCACTGTATCTCTAGCCAGCATTACTTCTTCATTCGTTGGAATGATTAGTACTTTTACTGGTGAGTGTGGGTGGCTGATGTATGCTTCTTCGCCGCGTACGCCGTTTAGGTCTGGGTCGAAGTAAACGCCCATGAATTCTAGGCCTTGAACAACTTTTTTGCGGACTACGTCAGAGTTTTCACCGATTCCTGCAGTGAAGATGATTGCGTCGACTCCGCCCATTCTTGCTGCGTATGAACCGATGAATTGGTGAATACGGTCTGCGAATACGTCTAATGCAAGTTGTGCACGTTCGTTTCCTTCTTCAGCTTGTAGTTCGATGTCGCGTAAGTCGCTTGAGAAACCAGATAAAGCGATCATGCCTGACTCTTTATTTAATACGTCTAATACTTGTTCAGCTGACTTTCCAGTTTGTTCCATAATGTAAGGGATAAGTGCTGGGTCAATATTACCTGAACGTGTACCCATCGTTACACCCGCAAGTGGCGTGAAGCCCATCGACGTGTCGATTGATTTTCCGCCTTCAACAGCTGCGATACTTGCGCCGTTTCCTAAGTGACAAGAAATTAGACGCGTCGTTTCTAGTGGTCTATTTAAAATTTCTGCTGCTCTTTCAGTTACGTATTTATGACTTGTACCGTGGAAACCGTATTTACGGATGCCGTACTCCTCATAATACTCTCTTGGCAGTGGATATAAAAACGAGCTTTCTGGCATTGTTTGGTGGAATGCCGTGTCGAAAATTGCGACAGCTGGTGCGTTTGGTAATGCTTTTTTAAATTCTTTAACCCCTACAATATTCGCTGGGTTATGCAGCGGTGCAAGGCTTGATAACTCTTCAAATTGTGCTAATGCTTTATCGTCAATTAAAACAGAATCGCTATAAACTTCTCCGCCGTGAACGATACGGTGACCGACGCCATCAATTTCGTCGTATGACTCTACAACGCCTTCACTGATTAGGGCATCTAATAAAATTTGTACTGCTTCAGCGTGGTCTTTAATATCTTGAACTTTTTCAGTTTTACCTTGTTTAGACTTGATCGTAAAGATTGAATCTTTCAAACCAATTCTTTCAAATTGACCTTTCGCTGTAACTGTTTCACTTGGCATATCTAGAAGTTGGAATTTTAAAGATGAACTTCCTGCGTTTACTGCTAAAATATTTGGCATTTAAAAAAACATCCCTTTCAACATACAAATCATTATTTTTTGTTTTACCCTTGTTTCGCCCATTCATCGACATCTTGTAAGAAACGTGCCATCGCTTGCTTATTTTTCATATCGGGAACTTTCGCTAGCAAAACTTCAGGTCTTGTCTTTAATTCCTCACTTGGCTTTTGGAGGATTAAAAGACTCTTCTCATGTACTTTACTTTGAAATAGTGAACTTGGCAACTGAATGACTGCACGAATGATTGCATTTTCTTTTAGGAAAGCATGTAGTTGCGCCGCTTGTTCAGATTCAAACAAATTTGAAGGAATCATGAACATCGCATAACCGCCTGTTTTTGTGTGGCGAAGAGATTGTTCGATGAATAAATGATGCGCATAAGCATGCCCTTCTGGTGGCATTAATTCGTAATTCAAACCGTTCTCATCATCTGGATAATAACCGACTGGTAAATCACTAACAACGAGGTCAACTGGATCGATAAACAGCGGACGAAGTGTATCTTGTACTAAAAAAGTCACTTCCTGTTCCAAAATTTCAGCAATGACAGCTGCTAAACGAACGAGTACATCGTCAATTTCGACAGCAAATGCTTGAACCTCTGTATCAATACCATTCATAATTGTATACAGTAAATTTCCAGTTCCAACAGTTGGATCTAAAATCGTTGTCGACGTACGATTTTCCGTTAATTTCGTTGCGATATGCCCCATTAATAAACCAATCGAATCGGGCGTCATTTGGTGATTGGGTTGTGCATGTTGTTTCATGCCTTTTAAAATGGCTAACTGAATGCCACGTCTAATTTCTTCTTTCGTGACAGATTCGGATAATTCGGGTTGTTTTTCCCCTTCAATCCATGCGCGACAAACTTCAATCACTTTCTCTAAATAAAGTTCCTCTGAAGTCCCTGCATACGAATCGATAAATGAAAATATTTTCTCAGTATTCGTCATTTTTTCATTCCTTTACTCACAAAACCCACCCGTTCCCAGGTGGGTCTTTAACTTATTTATTGTGCTGCTTTTACTGCTTCAATCGCTTTTTCATAATTCGGGTGGTCCGTTACTTCAGGAACATATTCTACATATGTAACTTGATCGTCTTGATCGACGACAAAAACGGAACGTGCAAGCAATCTTAACTCTTCAATTACAATACCGTATGCATTGCCGAAAGACAAGTCTTTATGGTCGGATAATGTTTGAACTGCATCAATGCCTTCCGCTCCGCACCAACGTGCTTGTGCAAATGGTAAATCAACAGAAATCGTTAAAATTTCAACATTGTCTCCTAAAGCTGCAGCTTCTTCATTGAACTTACGCGTTTGCGCAGCGCAGACGCCTGTGTCCAACGATGGAACGACACTAATCAGTCGAACTTTTCCTGCCGAATCAGCAAGTGTTACTGGCTCTAAGTCATTGGATAATACTGTAAAATTAGGTGCTTTATCCCCTACTTTTACTTTGTCTCCTTGAACTGTTACCGGGTTACCTTTAAATGTAATTTTTGTCATGATCAACATGCCTCCCTTTATATTCTCTAGTCTACTAAATTTCCGCCTCACCTTGCAACTGGTGCGCCTCACTGTTTTTCAAGTATTCAAAATCCACTTTCTTTTCATAAACTGATTCATGCACAACATAAGTGTCTGCAAAAATATCATGTAAAGCTTCCTTTTTTGTTGTAAACGCAACGAGCAAATAAGGAACAACCAATAATTTGGAGATAAAGCGTCCGATGACTTCACGAAACACTAAATCAGACCAAGTGAATGGCGTATCTGTTTGTTTGACGACTTTAATGCCTAAAATCATTTTACCGACTGTTTGTTGTAAGTACTTTGTCATGAGTAAAAAATATAACAACAAAACAATCAGCATCGTCACCTTATACGTTGAAAAGAAAAGAAATGATGGATTGGTTACCGGAATGTCGAACACCCTAAAAATAGGCTTGAACACTAAACCACCGATTGAGGCGATCACAATTAAATCAATTGTATATGCCCAAAAACGAACCCAAAATCCCGCTAATTTCGGTTGGAAAAGCGTTTCTAGATGATTTTCGGTCTGTTGCGGCAATTGCTCCGAATATTGTTCTTCAGTCATGGCTTCTCCCCCCTTAATAATCTCCATATAGATACATCATGCGTGGTGCATTATGATATTTCGATAAAATATCAACGACCATTTGTTGTTCTGACACACCGCCAAATAACGATTGCATTTTCATCCCAAATAATGAACTGAAACTATCCGACATCGTATATTCAAAAACAGTTGCATCTTCTAAGGCATAATCTTCTTGAATCGCTGCAATGGCATCGCCAACTTTACCGTAATCATCCGCAAGACCTGCTTCAATCGCTTGACGACCATTTAAAATACGCCCGTCCGCTACTTTACGTACATCAGCATCGCTCATATTACGACCTTCAACAATAATTTCAACGAAACGATCATACGAATCATTAATCATCTCTTGTAGCATGCCTCGTTCTTCGTCTGTCATTTCACGAGATGGACTCATAATATCTTTATAAGGTCCCGTTTTAATCGTATTAAAATCAATGCCATATTTCTCCGCAAGTTTCGCGTAGTTCAAACTTTGCATAATGACACCAATTGAACCTGTTAATGTTTCATGATTCACAAAAATCTTTTCTGCTGGTGCTGCGACATAATAACCGCCTGATGCCGCCATTCCACCCATTGAAACGTAAACCGGCACTTCATTTTCTTCTTGGATTAAACGAATCATGTCATAAATATCTGTTGATTCGACAACTCCGCCCCCCGGTGAATTAACAGATAAAACAATCCCTTTCACCGATGGATCTTCATAAATATCATTTAGCTGATTCATAAAAAATTGATGGTTATAGCCTTCTGGAAAAAATGGTGATGGCGCGCCCGTATCTTGAATCACTCCATCTAAAGTTAAAACAGCAATGCGATCCTCTCCACTGCCCATTTCAATTATATTTTGGCTGTACCCATTTGTTGCACTTGCCATCTCATCAAAAATACTACTGAAATCTCGTGTAAACACGTACGACAGCGCATTCACACCAATCGAAACAACTAGTAAAACTGCTGCACTGATGATGGCAACCCATCTTTTTGTCGTCATTTAAAATAGCCTCCTTTATGATCTACGTTTAAGTATACGTGTCTTTTCCCAAAAAAGTTTCATTTCATGCTAAAATAAACTTAAGTGAAACTTCAATCAGTAAGAAAAGTCAGTTCTTGCCATGTTTATCCCTTATTTTCGGATAACTGGGAAATGTTTCACTTTAATCGAATCGTAGCCATTTATTCAAAGGGGTGTTTTTTATGGAAAACAGAAAAAATGTTTATATTTACACAAAAAATGATGAAGAATCGCTGAAAAAGAAAGCGGTTGTCGTTGAAGCACTTAATTCTGAAGGATTCACAACGGTGGATAAATATTCGGATGCCAATATTATTATTAGCCTAGGGACAGATGGGACATTTTTACAAGCCGTTCGTAAAACAGGTTTCAGACAAAACGCTTTATATGCAGGCGTTGCTGTAACAAATTCACCAAATCTTTACTGCGACTTCCACTTTGATCATCTTTCGGAAATGATTGATACGATCCGCAACGCAGAAATTGAAGTGAGACGTTATCCGTTAATCGAAGTTAAAATTGATGAACATAAACCATTTTATTGCTTAAATGAGTTTAGTATTCGTTCAAATATCATTCGCACATTCGCGCTTGATATTATGATTGACGGAAAACATTTTGAAACTTTCCGTGGGGATGGTTTGATTACGTCAACACCGACAGGCAGTACCGCTTATAATAAATCGATGAACGGCGCTGTTGTTGATCCGCTGTTAAATTGTTTTCAAGTGACTGAGCTTGCATCTGTCAATAATAACGAATACCGTACTTTAGGTTCACCGTTTATTTTAAGCGGGGAACGTGCAATTCGTTTTAAAGTGCATGATGAGGAAAATTCATTCCCAATTGTGGCGGCAGATAACGAAGCTTTACCTGTTCGAAAAGTAGATGTGGTCGACATTGCATTAAGCGATAAAATGATTAAAACCGTTAAATTAAGAAACAACTCCTTCTGGGAAAAAGTGCAGAGAATGTTTCTCTAAAAAGCTGTAAAGCGCATTAGAATAGACAAATTGGGAGACGTCTAAAAAGTCGTGATTTACGACTTTTCGGACAGTCTCTCGTTTTTATTTTTAAGCACTTCCAACACTTTAGAAACAGTAAATAATATAAGTGCCAACCAAATAAAGGAAAATGCCAGCAACTCGGTTTTTCCGAATGTTTCCCCATAAACGACAACGCCAAGAAAAAGCATAATCGTCGGTGCAATATATTGTAAAAAACCAACCATATATAAAGGCATTCGCTGCGCCCCTTTTGCGAATAAAACAAGCGGTAGCGCCGTCACAACTCCCGTGAAAATTAGTAAGACATCTGTTTTTAAATCAATATGTAAAAAAACTGCTTCCCCTTTTAAAAATAACGAAATATAAAAAACAAGCGCAATCGGTGTAATAAAAAACGTTTCAATCGTTAATCCACGAAGTGCATCTAACGCAATTTGTTTTTTCACGAGTCCGTAAACTGCAAAACTAACGGCGAGTAAAAAAGCAATCCACGGGAATTTTCCATAAGAAATCGTTAGCACTGTTACCCCAATGACCGCTAGTAAAAAAGCGTTTTTTTGTGCAGAAGTTAATTTTTCTTTTAAAAAAATAATGCCAAGCAATACGGATACAAGTGGATTCATATAATACCCAAGGCTTGTCTGAACAAGATATCCTTCATTCACCGCCCAAATATAAATGAACCAATTCCCCGAAATTAAAATTGATGCGGCAAATAATGACCAAAAACTTTTTTGCGTTCGCCATAAAGTCTTCAAATCATGCCATAAGTCTGGTCCATTTCGAAGTAGTAAAATGAGCAATAATGTTAATATAAATGCCCAGACAATTCTTCCTAATAAAATCTCCATACTGGAAACATGGGCTAAACTTTTCCAGTAAACTGGTAAAACACCCCAAATTAAATAAGCTGTAACCGCCCAGAGGACACCACTTCTCTCTTTCTCCATTACGTATCCCCCCAATATTTAAAAGCTGCCCAAACATCATTGATGGGCAGCAAATTAATCCTTATGACTGCTCTCTTTTTCTTAATGCAACACGCATAATTTTTCCAGATGCGGTTTTTGGCATTTCATCGATAAACTCAATTTTCCTCGGATATTTATAAGGTGCTGTCACTGTTTTGACATGCGTTTGAATGTCTTCCACTAACCCTTCCTCATTTTTCCTAGAAGGGTCTCTTAATACGATAAAGGCTTTTACAATATTTCCCCTTACCGGATCTGGACTGCCAACGACTGCACATTCACGTACGGCTGGATGTTCTAATATCGCACTTTCCACTTCAAACGGTCCAATCGTATAGCCTGAACTAATAATAATGTCATCGCCGCGACCTTCGAACCAAAAATACCCATCTTCATCTTTTTTCGCGCGATCCCCTGTTATATAATATTCTCCCCGAAATTGCATGCTCGTTCGTTCTGGATCATTCAAATATTCTTTAAACAATGCAGGTGTAGACGTATGAACCGCAATATTACCAACAATACCGGCAGCAACTGGTTGTCCAGCATCATCGATAATTTCTACCCGATTTCCAGGCGTCGGTTTCCCCATTGAACCCATACGCGTTTCCATTCCTAACATCGTTCCAACCAATAAAGTATTTTCCGTTTGACCATAACCATCTCTTACAGCAAGCCCAAATGTTTGATCAAACATTTCAATCACTTCCGGGTTTAGCGGCTCTCCGGCAGAAACAGCACTTCGAATCGAAGACATATTTTTCTCTTCAAGATTCGGCGTAATCGACAAAAAGCGATATTCAGTCGGCGTACAACAAAGAACGTTCACTTGATATTGTTCAATCAGTTCAAAATACTTTTCAGCTTCAAATTTACCATCATACACAAGCCCCGTGGCACCGCTTCCTAATACAGATAAAAACGGTGTCCAAATCCATTTTTGCCAACCAGGTGCTGCAGTTGCCCAAACAACATCTTTCTCTTGAATGCCCAACCAATTCGGACCCGTCGTTCGTAAATGCGCATATCCCCAAGCATGCGTATGCACGACACCTTTAGGCGATCCCGTCGTTCCAGACGTATAAGATAAAAAAGCAATATCAGAACTTTTCGTTTGTGCATTTTCAAATTGATCGGAAGCCTTTTCCATTAAATCGGTTAAAGATTTCCCTCGTTTCGCTACTTTTCCAACAACAAATAACAAAACATCATCAATCTCATCCACTTCTTCAAATTGCGCTGTAAATTCTTCATAAGCAATAATCGCTTTTGCACCGCTATGTTGTAAGCGATATGAAATATCCGATGGTCTCAACATTTCCGAACTTGGAATGACGACAATTCCCGCTTTTAAAGCGCTAATATAAGTGACATATGATTCGATTAAGCGGGGCATCATGACTAAAACAACATCCCCTTTTTTCAGCCCATTGTCTATAAATACATTGGCCGCACGATTTGCTTGCTTCATAAGCTCGTCGTAGGTAATTTCTTTCCTTTCCCCATTCGCATTGACATACACTAACGCGTTGACGCCATCTCCATTTGCATAACGTTCAAATTCACTAATGATATTATACGCTTCCGGTGCAATTAACTGTTCTCTGTTCATTTTACTCCCCCTCCCTTTAACAACATATTCATTATACTGACAATTTTTTAATAATTCAAAGAGATATTAGCATAATAAAAAAGAGAGGTTGCCGAGAAAGTCTATAGTTAGACCTTCTCGGCAACCTCATCTTCTTTTTACTGAATTACTGTTGTTGATTTCCGCTCATTTGAGACTGAGCCTGACGTACTAGTCGCTTTGTAATTTCTCCGCCAACGGATCCGTTAGCACGCGATGTAGCGTCTGGTCCCATTTGAACACCAAACTCTTGAGCAATTTCATACTTCATTTGATCAAGTGCTTGTTGTACGCCTGGTACTAAAAGCTGGTTTGAGTTGTTTCTGCTGCTGTTGTTATTAGCCATCACTAACACCTCCTTGTGACATATAGAATGCACCGGATTGAAAAAAACATACAACGTTTTTTAGTGGTAATTTTTTCTTTTTTTCAACTGATGGCTGATCGCTGATAAACGCAGTTAAATAGCATTTTCAGTGGGGTTATAATTAATTTTCATTCTTTAGAGACACATAAAAAAACCGCCTGCAAAAGTTTTTGGTTAAACTTTTGCAGGCAGTCCTCGCATCAAATTATAATAAATCAGTAAAAGTTTCTTCTTTTTTCAGCGGTAATTTATAAACATATCGATTTTCAACCGCTGCATCGATAAGCGTATCCATATCTTCAATCAATGCTTCAAAATGCTTCACACGCTTTAACTTTGGTTTCGTTCTCGGTTTTGCCGGTGTAAAAATCGTACAGCAATCTTCAAATGGTTGGATTGACAGTTCATACGTATCGATTTTTTGTGCAATATCAATAATTTCTAATTTATCTAGCGCAATGAGTGGACGTAAAACTGGTGTTGACGTTACTTCATTAATCGCCGTTAAACTATCCAATGTTTGGCTGGCAACTTGACCTAAACTTTCACCCGTTACAATGCCTTGTGCGCCAATTTCTTCACGAACACGATCGGCAATTTCCATCATCGCTCTACGTGTTGACGTCATCGACTCACCATCTGGAATTTTATAAGCAATTTTTTGTTGAAGTTCAGTAAATGGAATGACATGCAAGCGAATATTACCGCCAAATGCACATAATTTTTCAGCTAAGTCAATTACTTTTTGTTTCGCTTGTTCACTCGTAAATGGCGGACTTTCAAAATGAATCGCATCGATTTGTACGCCCCGTTTCATCATCATATAGCCTGCAACTGGGCTATCAATTCCACCGGAAAGCATCAGTAACGTCTTACCACTCGATCCAACTGGCATACCACCAGCACCTTGATAAACTTTTGACGTTAATAATACTTCATGACGACGAATATCGACGTGTAATAAAATATCCGGTTGTTTCATTTTGACATGCAGACCTTCAATATTTCTTAACACATGTCCACCAATCATTTGTTGTAATTCACCAGAAATATACGGGAATTCCTTATCCGTTCTTCTAATTTCAACTTTAAACGATTTACCTTCTGTTTCATTTTGACGCACTGCACTTAATGCCGTCTCATAAATGTCTTCCATAGTCGGCGCACATTTCATCACAGGACTAAATGAATGGATTCCAAATACTTTCGGTAAACGTTCCATCACTTCTGCCATATCATTTGCATCATCTGCCGTCAAAAACATACGGTCACGCTCTGCTTTAATCTCAACAGATTCAAGTCCATGTAAAGCCGCTTTCACATTACGTTTTAATTGGCGAATAAAAACATTTCGATTTTTTCCTTTCAATGTTAATTCGCCGTATCTTACTAATAATTCATTCCACATCATTTCATTATCCTCTTTTCAATAAATGTATAAATTCCGTATAAACTTTTTTAAACTGCTCGATTTCCGCATCCGTATTATTTTCGCCAAAACTAATACGAATGACACCATCTTTAAAATGCTCTGGCACATGAATCGCTTCAATGACATGACTTAAATCGCCATTCTTCGACGAGCAGGCACTAGAAGTCGACAAGTAAATGTCATTTTTTTGGAAATAATTCACCGCGACTTCACCGCGAATTTTTTCAAATGCAACTGATAAAATATGCGGAGCGCTTGTGTCTTTTGCCAAAATAATTGCTACATCCGTTTGTTCAATATGCTCAATCAATTGTTCACGCCATTTTTGATAAGACGAAGTCATTTTATTTTCCGCCGCTAAACGCATCGCACGTGCAAGCACTGCCGCGTCAGGCACTGAAACTGTACCATTTCTGAAGCCATGCTCTTGCCCGCCTCCGTAGTTAATGGCTTCCGGTAGAACCGTTCTTTTGGAAAGTAAAGCACCCGTTCCCTTTAAACCGTGAATTTTATGTCCAGAAATCGTCATCGCATCTGGTCCATTGTCTGTCAAAGTAATCGGCAATTTCCCGAAACTTTGCACCGCATCTACGTGAAAAATTGCACGTGATTTCGCATGGATTAATTTTGCACATGCTTCAATCGGCTGAATTGCACCAATTTCATTGTTCACATGCATGATACTTACGACAATTGTATCTTCCCTTAACTTTTCCTGCAATTCATCTAATGAACAAACACCATTCTCATCAACGGATAAATAATCGATGTCAAAACCTTCTCGGGCTAATTGTTCTACTGCTCGTAACACAGACGGATGTTCAATCGTCGTCGTAATAATATGACGACCGCGATTTTTAAATTTACGCGCAAAGCCAAGTAGCGCTAGGTTATTCGCTTCTGTTCCACCCGATGTATAAATGACATTCCCATCAGGAGAACCCACAATATTTAAAATTTGTTCACGTGTTTTTTCTAGTAACGCATCGGTTTCTCTTCCTGCCGCATGAATCGATGCAGGATTAGCAAAAAAGCGTTGGTTCGCTTGGACAAAAGTGGAAAGGATTTCTTCTTTCGGCTTCGTCGTCGCGCTATTATCAAAGTAAATCATGTATTTCATCCTTCCTATCAAGCATGACAAAGGAGCTGTCCAGAAATGAACCATCACTTTCTGAACGCTCCTTATTGTATGTTAACTCTTATTGTACTGTCGACTTTTCTTTACGTAACGCAAAATGCCTTCATTCACAAAGAATTATCATTTTCTTGCAGTAATTCTTCAATTTTCTTCATCGCACCTGGTTCCGCAGCTTCAACAGCTGTCGCCGCCTCTTCCAATGCTTTCGAGTAACGGAATTGTCTAAAGGATTCTTCCGCTTCTTGCAACTGTGCATGGATATTTTGATTGGCAGCGCGGTAACGATTGCCGTATTGAATAATGTATTCAATTAACATAACATTTTCCAGCAACTCTGTCGTTTTTTCTCTTACATCATGGACAGATTTTTTGGCATTCTCCAAATAAGAATACACAACTGCCATATTTAATGGAATTTCTTCCAAACTTTGTCTTACTACATATAAATGTTCTTCCGCTTCATCCAATCTGGCATCTAAATCACTTGGAATCCCCGGAATATTAGCACGTTGTAAAGAACGATCTGTTTCATGTAATTCTTTCGCGAGTGCTTCGACTTCTCCACGCACTTCATGTTCATCATTGCGTAAGTTTTTAATACGCTCTGCAAATGCTTGAATTTCTTGTTCGATATTTGAAGCCGTTTCATTGAACTTTTTTAATTGCTCTTCCAAGCTTGAGTATGCTGCACTGTTTTTTTCAATTTGCGCTGTCATGACCGCAAAGTTTTTATTCACTTGATCGATTTCTTCTAAAGCTTTTTTAGGTATTTCCGCTTCTTGTTCAGGTAAACGGTAACTGTGCTGCACATATGTCGCTTCTTCCAATGTTTTTTCGATGAAATCAGTGACATGATGTAATTTCTCATACACATTTTCATATTCGTTTTCTACAAAATGTCTTGAAATAACTTCTTTTTCAAGCGCATCATAAAATCCATCAAGTTCTTCATGAATTTCAGCAGTTCTTTCAGCTACGCCATCCATTTCTAGCTGATTCACTTTGCTTAATATTTCTTCTAATTCCTCTTCAATTGCTGCCAGTTTATCGGATAATTGTAAATGCCCTAAATAATAAGCTTGTCCTTCCATTTCTCGAGTTCCATTTCGCAACTCACGAATTAAAGAAGGAATTGTATTTTGAATATCTGTCAAGATCGCCGGCATTTCTTCTATTAATGGAAATAACCAATTCCCTTTCTCCGTCAATTCAATAACAATTTCACGCGCTTGTAAATAGTTTCCGTTATCTGTTAAAGTGTCAAATTCTACTAACTTCGGATTGAATGCTTCGACTTCTTTTTCAAGTGGGACAACTGTCGCACCAAATGCAGGTTGGTGTGCTAAGATTTTTTTACGCGCCGCTCTATGCTGCTCTTTTAAAGCTTCCATTTCCACGCGATTTTTCTCTTCACTACCAATTAATAAATCGAGTCCTGCTAAAATCTCATTCATCTTCGCTTCACAGTTTGCAATTTTCATTTCAGCCATTGTAAATGTTTCTTTTATTTTATTAATTTTAAAGCGATCAATCTGTTCTTCCGCATCAAAAAACAAATTGTCGATTTCAGGCATATGTATATCGATTACTTTTGTCCAATCGGCACGCCAAGACTCAAACTTTTCTTCTGTTTCGCCCGTCATATTCAATTGTTTGATTTTCGTCATTTCTTCAAAAATCGGCTTGTGTTGAATTTCCGTTTTACGTTTTTCAAGTACTTTAATTCGATGAAGATGTTTACGTCTAAATGTAATCACGAAAACATTAATGATTACAATTAACAACATCGTTACAATAATCGCAGCTTTCATCCCGTGCCTCCTGTCTACAAAACCTTTTATTGTTCATAATAACTTATATCGTACCATGTTTATATACTTTTAGGATAATAATTCGCAAAAAATGATTGAGTCAAGTTTTTGTGGGAATTAATTTTGAAAGGAAAATTCTTTTCTA
>CANSAF010000072.1 GCA_947644645.1 uncultured Sporosarcina sp.
TTAGAAAAGAATTTTCCTTTCAAAATTAATTCCCACAAAAACTTGACTCAATCCCAATCGTAATGCAATTGGACAGCCTCTTCAGAAACGTTTATAATGAATAGAATATAAACTTTTAAAATTGATTTGTCGAAATATTAATTTGTTTTGATTAGTGCTCTTTGTTAAGATAACAATAGTCGAATTTTATCGGATTTTAAAAATAATGATGACGGGATTTTCTCTATATAGGTAAATCATATAAAATAAAGTGTCCCAGTTTGAAAGGAGTTAAGACCATATGGCGAAGGATAAAGATATGACCGCTGAAGATATATTCACGCTCGTTTCTTCGTATATGAATGATGAACATGTTGCTTTTGTTAAAAAAGCATATAAAGCGGCAGAATCTGCGCATGAGGGACAATTTAGAAGTTCGGGTGAAGCGTATATTATCCATCCAGTACAAGTCGCTGGTATTTTAGCAGAATTACAAATGGATCCAGCTACTGTTGCGGCTGGCTTTCTTCATGATGTTGTAGAAGATACAGAGGTTAGCCGAGATGATATTATTCGAGAATTCGGTGAAGAAGTCGCAATGCTCGTTGATGGTGTAACGAAATTAGAAAAATTAAAGTTTCGCTCAAAAGAGGAAAAACAAGCGGAAAACCATCGGAAAATGTTCGTGGCAATGGCACAAGATATCCGTGTCATTTTAATCAAGCTTGCGGACCGTTTACATAATATGCGTACGTTAAAACATGTTCCAGCTGAAAAACAACGTCGTGTTGCAGCAGAAACATTAGAAATCTTTGCACCGCTTGCACATCGTTTAGGAATCTCAACAATTAAATGGGAATTAGAAGATATTGCACTGAGGTATTTAAAACCACAACAATATTATCGTATCGTTAATATGATGAAGCAAAAACGTGTGGAACGCGAACAATATTTAGACGATATTATGGAGCAAATGCGGACGGAAATTGGCAAAATGAATATCGAAGCGGATCTTTCAGGCCGTCCAAAGCATTTGTATTCCATTTACAGAAAAATGGTTTTGCAAGATAAAGAGTTTGATGAAATTTATGATTTACTTGCTGTAAGAATTATTGTGAAAAGCATTAAAGATTGTTACGCAGTATTGGGGATTATCCATACATTATGGAAGCCGATGCCGGGTAGATTTAAAGATTATATTGCGATGGCGAAACAAAACTTATATCAATCCCTCCATACGACAGTTGTCGGACCAGGGGGCGATCCGTTAGAAGTTCAAATTCGAACGGAAGAAATGCATAAAATTGCGGAATACGGAGTCGCGGCGCATTGGGCATATAAAGAAGGGAAATCAGCTTCTACCAATGCACAAGATATTGATTCGAAACTCACATGGTTTAGAGAAATTTTAGAATTTCAAAATGAATCATCAGATGCAGAAGAATTTATGGAGTCATTAAAATTCGATTTATTCTCAGATATGATTTATGTATTTACCCCAGAAAGCGATGTGATGGAGCTGCCTGCAGGATCCGTGCCGATCGACTTTGCTTATCGCGTCCATTCGGAAGTTGGAAACCGAACGATTGGTGCAAAAGTGAATGGCAAAATGGTTCCCTTAGATGCTGAGCTTCATACAGGAGATATTGTTGAAATTTTAACGTCTAAAAATTCTTTCGGACCAAGCCGAGATTGGTTGAAAATTGCACATTCGTCGCAAGCGAAAAACAAAATTCGCCAATTCTTTAAAAAGCAATTACGCCAAGAAAATATTGAAAAAGGCCGCGAAATGATTGAAAAAGAAATTCGCGATCAAGATTTCATCGTAAAAGAAATTTATACGAATGAAAATATTTCACGTGTTTGCGATAAATTTAATTTTGCATCAGAAGAAGATATGTGTGCTGCAGTAGGATTTAACGGCATTACTGCTGAGCAAATTGTCAATCGTCTGGCAGAACAACGTCGTAAAGAGCGTGTAGAGCAAGATAAAATTAATAAAATCGTTTCTGATATGCAGTCTAATCAGCCTTCAAAAGTTACCGAATCTGGTGTAATTGTCAAAGGACTTGAAAACTTACTCATTCGTTTATCGAAATGTTGTAATCCGGTTCCAGGAGATGACATTATCGGCTTTATTACAAAAGGTCGCGGCGTATCCGTTCACCGTACTGATTGTCCAAATGTTCAACAGACGACAGACAGTGACGAGCGTTTAATCGATGTGGAATGGGCGGTTGGTCAAACAGATGAACGAAAAGAGTTCCAAGTAGATATTGAAATTTCTGCGTTTGATCGTCAAGGTTTACTCAATGAAGTAATGATGGTCGTCGCTGAAACGAAAACAACGATGATTGCCGTAAGTGGCAAAGCAAATAAAGACAATATCGCGAAAATGAATATGTCGATTAAAATTAATAATACGGCACATTTATTAAAAGTGGTAGATCGTATTAAACAAGTACCAGACGTATTTTCAGTAGAGCGTGTCATTAATTAAATAAAGGATGATATGAAAGTGAAAGTTGTTTTACAGCGAACAGGCCCCGCAAAAGTGACCGTTGACGGGGAAGTAACAGGTGCGATTGAGAAAGGCTATGTACTTTTAGTCGGCATTACACATGACGATGTGGAAGAAGATGTCGCATTCGTCGCGAAAAAAGTTGCCAATTTACGTTTATGGGAAGATGAAGAAGGAAAGATGAACCGCTCTATTTTAGAAGTAGGCGGCGATATTTTGTCGGTGTCTCAATTTACTTTATACGGGGATACAAGAAAAGGGCGTCGTCCAAGCTTTATCCAAGCGGCGCGTCCTGAGCAAGCGGAGCCTTTATGGGAACTTTTTAATGAAAAATTACAGCAAGAAGGTTTAACAGTTGAAACAGGTAGATTTGGCGCGATGATGGATGTCGAACTGGTTAATGATGGACCTGTTACAATCATTGTTGAATCCAAATAAGCTGTCCCTAATCGTTTAATTTTATGGGAATAAAAAAGAGGCAATCCTAAAATTTTAGGATACCTCTTTTTTTATTCCGTTGCATCAAAATAATTTAAAATACCGTTGTAAATGCCGCGCGTTGCTTGTTCTCGGAAGCTATTGCTGTTAATAATAGATTCTTCCGAAGGATTGGATAGAAAGCCTAACTCAATTAAAATGGCATTCTCATCATTTTCTCGTAGTACATAAAAATCTGCTTGCTGTGCGCCGCGGTCTTTTAATGTAATCGATGTACCGAGTGCATTGTTAATCGTATTGGCAAAATCTTTTTGATTTGAATGTTGATAATAAGTCGTAAAGCCTCGAATCGAAGCATCTAAATTTGCATCATAATGGAGACTGATGAAAGCATCCGCTTCTTTTTCAAGGCTCATCGCAACTCTTTTTTGTAAGGAAATATACGTATCCGATTCCCTCGTTAAGTGAACCGTTGCACCTGCTGCTTGGAGTTTGGCCGCAAGCAAGTCTGCTGTTTTTAACGTAATTGTTTTTTCAAGCGTTCCACGAGCGCCTGTTGTTCCGCGGTCATTCCCGCCATGTCCCGCATCTACAACGATTGTCAATCCATTCAATGTACCGGGAGTTCGTGGTTCTTGTTTTTTCTTCTTCTTTTTCTTCGTTGGTCCATCGTCCATCGACACCACCCATTTAGCAATAAATGCGGTTTCTCCGCTATTTAACGAGATTTCGAACCAATCCCCGTGATTTTCTTTAACGGTAAATTGTTCGCCTGCATCTGCACGTGTGACGACTTCTGATGATGTAGTCGCCGCGGAACGAATATTTGTACCATTCGTTAAAACAGTTACTTTTTGCGCTGTAGTCGAATTTGCATTGGTTTGCTCTTTCGCTTGAGTTTGACTCAGCTCGCCGTGAAAAGCATATACCCAACCTTCTTTTTTATTGCTTAGTTGTATTTGTACCCAATTGCCTTCCACTTTTAAAATTGAATAAGATTCATCTTTATGTACCGTTCCGATTTTTTTTGAAGTTTGGTCGGCTTTGTTCCGAACATTTAGCGTGTCAACAGCAACTGTAAATGTTTCAAAAGACTTTTTTTCTGTCGTTTTAGGCGGTGTTGTCGCTTGTGTTTGTGATGGGATTTCCGATGTGTATTTTGCATACACCCAACCATTTTCACCATTAAATTGTACGTGAAGCCAATCGCCATTTCGACTTAATAAAATTGCTTTATCTCCCGCATTCATCCGATTTAACACAGGGGCATCTAAAGATGGTGTTTCCCGGAAATTTAAGGCATCTGTTTGGGAAATAATTTCTGTTGCTTGTCCTTGGTTTGACGAGTTATCCGTTGTTGTGAGCCAAGAAGCAATCCAACCTTTTCGCTCTTTATATTGTATTTGAAGCCATTCACCAGATGTCGAGATGACTTCAACACGATCATTTCTTTTTAATTGATCGATCACTTCATAAGATAAACCTGGTCCAGACCTGACATTTAAATAGTCACTTGCAATTTTCGTTCCACCTGACTCCGCATAGACAGGAATATTTTGTGAGGTGAGTGTAAGCCATAACAAAATAAGCACAGAAAATATTTTTATTCGCCTCATATAACCAACTCCTTTAAAAATGATTATAACGGAAAGCGAAATGAAAAACTAGTTTGTCCTGTGAAATGGTTGACAGTGTAAACGATAATGATTAAGATTAGTTGTAGTTCATAATATTTATTGCCAAAGACGTGGAAAGTAATGATAAATTTGTTTGACCAGAGAAGGCTGGACGTGGCTGAAATCCAACCTACAAACAATTATGATGAAAAACACCACAGAGGCTCTTTATCGAAAAGTTTGTAGAAACCGAGTAGGTAAAGACGGAATCGGCCGTTATCCGAATTACGAGTGGGCGAATTATCGCCAATTAGGGTGGAACCGCGGAAGCTTACAAGCTCTCGTCCCTTGCATAGGCAAGGGATTGAGGGCTTTTTTGTATTTAAAAATATATTTTTAACACTCGTGCTTAAATGAAAGGAGCATTTCAATGAAATTTAAAGTGCCAAGAGGAACACAAGATTTATTGCCAACAGAAACGTGGAAATGGCAACGTGTAGAAGCGATTACGCGTGAAGTATGTGAGATGTATCGTTATCAGGAAATTCGTACACCCATTTTTGAACAAACAGATTTATTCCAAAGAGCGGTTGGGGATACAACGGATATCGTACAAAAAGAAATGTATACATTTAAAGACAAAGGTGATCGTTCATTAACATTACGTCCTGAAGGAACTGCATCAGTTGTGCGTTCATTCGTAGAGAATAAAATGTTCGGTTATGCAGACCAGCCAGTGAAATTGTATTATTCAGGACCAATGTTCCGTTATGAGCGTCAGCAAGCAGGAAGATACCGTCAATTTGTACAGTTCGGCGTAGAGGCGATTGGAAGTAATGATCCGGCGATTGACGCGGAAGTGATTGGACTTGCGATGGATGTGTATAAACGAGCAGGACTAAAGAAGTTAAAACTTGTCATTAACTCTTTAGGAGATGCAGATTGTCGCGCATCACATAAGGCAGCATTAATCGAACATTTCGAACCATCGATTGATGAATTTTGTTCGGATTGTAAAACAAGATTGGAAAAAAATCCACTGCGTATTTTAGATTGTAAAGTGGACAGTGAAAATCCTTTAATTGAGTCTGCTCCTTCACTTGCAAATTATTTAAACGAAGAATCGACGGCTTATTTTGAAGCGGTTAAAACGTATTTGACAGATGCAAATATCGATTTTGTTGTTGATCATAATCTCGTTCGCGGTTTAGATTATTATAATCATACAGCATTTGAAATTATGAGTGATTCAGAAGGTTTCGGTGCCATTACAACGCTTTGCGGAGGCGGTCGTTATAACGGACTGACTGAAGAAATCGGTGGACCTGCTGCACCGGGAATTGGCTTTGCGATGAGTATTGAACGTCTTCTTTTAGCAATGGAGGCTGAAGGGGTTACATTTGATGCTGAACCTACATTAGATGCATATGTCGTTACATTAGGCGATGCGGCAAAACGTGTTGGCGCAAAACTGCTCACTGATTTACGTGCCAATGGATTGCGTTCAGATATGGATTATACAGATCGTAAAATGAAAGCACAGATGAAATCGGCAGATCGTCTAGAAGCAAAATACGTCATCGTCATTGGCGATGAAGAAGTTGAAGAAGATGTTGTCATGTTAAGAAATATGTCTGATCGTGCACAAGACAAAATTTCGACAGCTGATGTTGTACAAAAATTATTACAAGATATTAAGGAAGGTTGATGAAAATGCAACGTACACATTATTGTGGTGAAGTAACAGATAAACAAATTGGTGAAACAATTACGTTAAAAGGTTGGGTGCAAATACGCCGTGACCTTGGAGGCTTAATTTTCATCGATCTTCGTGACCGTACAGGAATCGTCCAAACAGTTTTCAATCCAGATGTATCAGGAGAAGCATTAGCCATTGCTGATAAAGTTCGAAATGAATTTGTTTTAAGCATTACAGGAAAAGTAATTGCGCGCGAAGAAAAACAAATTAACCCAAATATGCCAACAGGCGCAGTAGAAATTCAAGCAGAAACGATTGAAATTATTAATAAATCGAAAACACCGGCATTTATCATTGAAGATGAGACAGATGTCAATGAAGAACTTCGTCTAAAATACCGTTATTTAGATTTAAGAAGACCAAAACTAGCACGCGTATTCAAAATGCGTTCTGATATTACAAAAACAGTTCGTAATTTCTTAGATGATGAAGGTTTCTTGGAAGTAGAAACACCAATTTTAACAAAGTCAACACCAGAAGGCGCACGTGACTATCTTGTTCCAAGCCGTGTTCATGAAGGCGAATTTTATGCATTGCCACAGTCACCACAACTGTTTAAACAAATGTTAATGGTTTCTGGTTTTGACCGTTATTACCAAATTGCACGTTGTTTCCGTGATGAAGATTTACGTGCAGACCGTCAGCCGGAATTTACGCAAATTGATATGGAAATGAGTTTCATGTCGATGGATGAAATTATCGAATTAAACGAACGTTTAATGCAAAAAGTGATGAAAGATGTTAAAGGCATTGATGTTGAAATTCCATTTAGAAGAATGCCATATGACGAAGCAATGACTCGTTTCGGTTCGGATAAGCCAGATACACGCTTTGCGATGGAATTAACAGATGTCTCGAGCATTGTCGAAGAGTCTTCATTTAAAGTATTTAGCGGGGCAGTGGCATCAGGTGGACAAGTAAAATTAATCAATGTGAAAAATGGTGCAGCTGATTATTCGCGTAAAGATATCGACGCATTAGGTGAGTATGCAGGACGTTACGGTGCGAAAGGACTTGCATGGTTGAAAGTGACTGAAGAAGGCTTTAACGGACCAATTGCGAAGTTCTTCGAAGGTGAGATGGCGGAAGCATTACAAACAGCAGCGGAAGCAGAAGCAGGGGACTTACTTTTATTCGTAGCAGATAAAAAGAAAGTTGTTGCAGACGCACTTGGCGCACTTCGTCTAAAATTAGGAAAAGAACGTAACTTAATCGATACGTCAAAATTCGATTTCCTTTGGGTGACAGAATGGCCATTATTTGAATATGATGAAGAAGCAGGGCGTTATTTCGCAGCACATCACCCATTCACAATGCCGGCGAATCTTGAGCAATTAGAAAATAATCGTGATGAAGTGAAAGCACAAGCATATGACCTTGTCTTAAACGGTTATGAATTAGGCGGCGGATCTTTGCGTATTTATGAACGTGATGTACAAGAAAAAATGTTTGAAGCACTTGGCTTCACGACTGAATCAGCACGCGAGCAATTTGGATTTTTATTAGATGCATTCGATTATGGTACACCACCACATGGCGGAATTGCATTTGGTCTGGACCGAATCGTTATGATTTTATCGGGTGCAACGAATTTAAGAGACACAATTGCTTTCCCGAAAACAGCAAGTGCGAGCGATTTATTAACAGACGCGCCGGATGAAGTCGACGTTTCTCAGTTAAAGGAACTTGGGATTCAAACGGTTGATAAAAAGTAATAAGCGGAATATATAGATAATTTAAAGAAAACATTTGAATTTTACCTTTGTTTATGTTAATCTATTATTAATACGAATCCTGAAGTGTTCGTTATTTGAAATCTGTTTTGACCCAACACTTCTATCGTAGGGAGTCTGTATTTTAAATTGTATGGCACGCCTCTCAGGGGACGCCAGAACGTTTAAAGAAGACACCCACCTGCTGAATGCAGGTTCAAAACGATATTACAAAGACGGCACATTCGGGATTCGTGTATATAATCTTCATAAAATAAACTTTAATGTTTTCATTAAAATAAAGCGGAATGCGTTCAGAACGTCTGTCTTTAGACTTTCTGGACACATTCTTTTTTGTGTGTTAAAAATAAAGAATAGCGTATAAAAAGAAAGGTGGAGTTACTTTTGTTGCATCAATTTTCAAGAAACGAATTAGCCATCGGTGTAGATGGTGTCAATAGAATGAAAGATCAAACGGTAGCCATTTTAGGTGTAGGTGGGGTAGGGTCATTTGCGGCTGAGGCATGTGCGAGAAGTGGTATTGGACGCATTATTCTTGTCGATAAAGACGATGTAGACATTACCAATATCAATCGTCAGCTTGTAGCCTATTTATCAACTGTCGGGCGTTCTAAAGCGGAAGTGATGAAAGAACGTATTTTAGATATTAATCCAGAATGTGAAGTAATCGCGCTGCATATGTGGTACACAGATGAAACGGCGGAAGAATTTTTTAGCTACAAGCCCGATTATGTGATCGATGCTTCTGATACAATTAGTTATAAAATTCATATTGCGGAACAATGTATCGCACGTGGCATTAAAATTATTTCAAGTATGGGTGCAGCGAATAAAATGGATCCAACGCGTTTACAAATTGCTGATATTTCAAAGACACATACAGATCCACTTGCTAAAGTGATGCGCCTTCGTTTAAGAAAAGCAGGCATTAAAAAAGGCTTGCCAGTCGTGTTTTCTGATGAAAGCCCAATTGTCATTCGAGAAGAAGTTGTGTCAACAGTGGGGAATCCAGATGCACCGATTAGAAAAGCAGAAATGCCTCCAGCATCGAATGCGTTTGTGCCGTCAACTGCAGGACTAATTTGCGCAAGTTGGGTCGTAAATGACATTGTAAAAGACATTCCCATTCAACGTGTAAAAGATAAAAAATAAAAGGCTGTCCAATCGCTTTGCGATTGGACGCCTCCCGCTTGGGTATCCGTTTACTTTGTTCATTCCGCTACTTTTGGGCATTCATTACCGGCGCGAAGCTTAATAAGCAAAGGAATGCATCATTTCCGCGTCTATCAAATAGGGAGGCTGTTACCAAAGTCGTACACTTTCGACTTTGGCGACAGCCTTTTGTATATTTACGGCTGTAAAACGAGTTGTGCTACGCCAGATTGAATCGCAGCTTTTGAAACGGCTTTCGAAACAGCTTCTACGACTCTTGGGTCAAAAGGATTTGGAATGACATAGTCCGCATGTAACTCTTCTATGTTGATTAAGGAAGCGATTGCTTTTGTTGCGGCAAGTTTCATCTCCTCGTTAATATCCGTTGCTCGAACGTCTAATGCGCCTCTGAAAATACCTGGGAATGCAAGCACATTATTCACTTGGTTTGGATAATCTGAACGTCCCGTCGCAATTACTTTCACGCCGTATTCTTTCGCTTGTTCAGGTAAAATTTCAGGATTAGGATTTGCCAATGCAAAAACGATTGGATCATGATTCATTTCTTCGACGAGTTCTTTTGTAAGGACATTTGCGACAGATACCCCGATAAATACATCCGCATCTTTTAATGCCGTTTTCAATGTTCCTTGTTGCTCATGTTGATTGGTTAAATGGGCAATTTCCTCTTTTTGCGTATTCATCCCGTTAGGTCGCCCTTTATAGATAATTCCTTTTGAATCACACATCATAATGTTTTGGACGCCAAGAGAAATCAGCAGTTTTGTAATGGCAATCCCTGCAGCACCCGCACCGTTAATGACTACTTTAATCTGCGAAATTTCTTTCTCAGCCAGTTTAAGTGCATTGATTAAGCCAGCTGCGACAACAATTGCTGTTCCGTGCTGATCATCATGGAACACTGGAATTTTACATTCTTCACGTAAACGTTGTTCAATTTCAAAGCAGCGAGGTGCTGCAATATCTTCCAGATTAATGGCTCCAAAAGTAGGGCTTAATATTTTTACTGTACGAATAATTTCTTCAGTATCCGTCGTATCTAAGCAAATTGGAAACGCATCGATATTTGCAAATCTTTTTAACAATAAAGCTTTCCCTTCCATAACCGGAAGAGAGGCTTCTGGACCGATATCCCCAAGCCCTAAAACAGCAGTTCCATCTGAAACGACGCCGACTAAATTTCCTTTCATCGTATATTCATACACGTCATTTGGATTGTTCTTAATCTCAAGGCAAGGTTCAGCAACGCCCGGTGAGTAAGCTAAACTTAAGTCATTTCCGTTTTCAAGTTCAACTTTAGATTGGATTTCCATTTTGCCTTGATTTTTTCGATGTAATTCAAGCGCAGCAATATTTTTCATCTTAAGCCCTCTTTTCAATTTTATTTTTGTGAAGAATGGCATTCACTCTATATCGATTCATGCGTGGCTACGCTAAAAACAGCCCCGTGGATGAATAACTTTTAAAATGAATGGTTAGGATTATTATTTTTACCACAGTTCAATTGATAAATCAATAGTTTAGTTTGAATTTTTTAAATTTACCAACAATAGTCAAAAACCTAATGTTTTTCGAACGACGCTTGTATAACTTTGGCTAACAGGCAGTGTAGCGCCGTTTTTTAACGTAATTAAAATATTTGAAGAGAAGTCACGGGAGATTTCCGTAATTTCTTTAATGTTCACGATATAAGAACGATGAATGCGTAAAAAATGACTCGGTAGTAATTGGACCAATTCTTTTAACGTATAAATTGATTGATAGGTTTCATCGGTATTGTAAAAAAGTGTCTTTTTTTGCAAGCTTTCAATATAGGCAATCTCTTCAACTGGAATCGGACACCAACATTTTTCGTTTTTACCTGTTAAAAAATCCAAAGTTTCTTTCTTTGTTGCAGCATGTGCTGGTGGTAAGACAATGACAACAGTTGCATCTTGATCGGCTAAAGTAATTGGATAGCCGATGCCAAAATAAGGTGCACGGTAATTAGATTGTTCAATATAGCGTTCGACTTTCTGTTTCACTTTAGCAACTTCAAAAGCGATATCGCCTTTCTGCGTTGCTGTTCCAATTTCAATTCCGATGTCATGAATCCCAGCAGCGTAATAGGCATAGACACCTTCAACCGCAATCGCAACAGAAGCTTCTTTAGGAAGCCATTCCTTCAAAATCTTCACGTACTGTTTAGCATTTTCATAGATCATTCCAACAGTTCCCCCTTTAGCATTAAATACTGATATGCATTCATCGTCAAATAGATTGCTTTATCCTAAAAATAGATCGTTTTATCAAAATAGTGTGACAAAACTTAAAATCTGTTATAGATTAGTATACAACAACTGAATCTGTTGTAAAACAGTTAAAACAAAAAATGACTTTTGGAGGATGATGAAGATGACGACAAGACAAGAACAAGCAACTCAATTAGAAGAAATGTGGGCAACAAATCCTAGATGGAAAGGCATCGAACGTAACTACAGTGGTGAAGATGTTGTTAAACTAAGAGGTTCACTGCAAATCGAATACACGCTTGCAGAAAAAGGAGCGGCACGTCTTTTTAAATCAATTCATGAAGAAGACTTTGTTAACGCATTAGGTGCATTAACTGGAAACCAAGCAGTTCAACAAGTGAAAGCAGGCTTGCAAGCGATTTACTTAAGTGGTTGGCAAGTAGCAGCGGATGCAAACCTAGCAGGGCAAATGTATCCGGACCAAAGCTTATATCCGGCAAACAGTGTACCGAATGTTGTGAAACGTATTAACCAAGCACTTCAACGTGCAGACCAAATCGATCATTCAGAAGGAAGAGCAGATGGTTTTGACTGGTTCGCACCAATTGTAGCGGATATGGAAGCAGGTTTTGGTGGTCCATTAAACGTTTTCGAACTGATGAAAGGAATGATTGAAGCAGGTGCAGCAGGGGTGCATCTTGAAGACCAACTCGCATCAGAAAAGAAATGTGGTCATTTAGGTGGGAAAGTATTACTACCAACACAAAATGCGATTCGTAATTTAACAGCAGCAAGACTCGCGGCAGACGTATTAGGTGTTCCGACGGTCATTATTGCTAGAACAGATGCAGATGCGGCAGATATGGTCACAAGTGATATCGATCCTGTAGATCAAGAGTTTATTACAGGTGAAAGAACGCCGGAAGGTTTCTTTAGAACAAAAGCAGGAATCGACCAAGCGATTGCGAGAGGCCTTGCTTATGCACCTTATGCAGATTTAATTTGGTGTGAAACGTCAACGCCAAACTTAGAAGAAGCGAAAAAATTCGCAGCAGCAATTCATGCACAATATCCAGATAAATTACTAGCGTATAACTGTTCACCTTCATTTAACTGGAAAGCAGCTTTATCGGATGAAGAAATTGCTGAATATCAACGCGAGCTAGGAAAGCTTGGCTATAAATTCCAGTTCGTTACATTAGCTGGTTTCCACGCATTAAACCATAGTATGTTTGAACTCGCACATGACTATAAAGACAATGGCATGGCGGCTTATTCGAAGCTTCAACAAGCGGAGTTTGAAAGTGAAGAAAAAGGTTATACAGCAACACGTCATCAACGTGAAGTTGGAACAGGTTATTTTGATGATGTTACACAAGTTATTTCGGGCGGAACATCATCAACGACAGCAATGACAGGATCTACAGAAGAAGCACAGTTTATTTAATCGTACAAAAGCCTTGTGAACTTACAATACAATAGGAGGAGATTCATATGAAAAGAGAAGAAATGATTAGAATGTCAACTGAAAAACAATGTCCTGAATGTGGTGAGAAGTACACGGAGAAAATTGAATCTGTCATTTATGAATGCGAACGTTGTATTGGTAGGCATGAAGCGTAAATGATTTAATCCAACAGCATTGTTGAACGGAGTAATTCAATGTAAACTAAACTTAGTGCAGAATAAAAACGTTAAGCGGTTCAATCAATGAATTTAAATTGATAAGATCCACAAACAGAGGGCATCTAGGAAGTCATTCAGTGGACTTTCTAGATTGCCCTGACGTTTTTATATGAATAAAATAGGGGGCGTTTTGGATGACGAATTATGTGCCGGTTCATGATTTACAAGTTTCACAAATTTTATATGATTTCATTAATGAAGAAGCATTGCCAAATAGTGGCATTGAAAAACAATATTTTTGGGAAAATTTTAGTCAACTCGTTAAAGCGTTTACACCAGAAAACACAAAGC
>CANSAF010000073.1 GCA_947644645.1 uncultured Sporosarcina sp.
ATTATGAATGAAAATGCGAAATTTCAGCAGCTTGTCAGTCGAATTCCAGAAGAACATTTCACGATTTCAGAAGAAATTATCACATATGCAGAACAAACACTTGGCACTAAAATAAATGAACATATTCATATTGCACTAACAGACCATATTTCTTTTGCGATTGAAAGAACAAAAGATGGCATTTATTTAAATAATAAATTATTACAAGAAATCAAGATTTTATATCGCAAAGAATTTGAAATAGGTCTTTGGGCTGTTAATTATATCAATAAAAAATGTCAAATTAAAATGCCAGAAGATGAAGCGGCGTATATTGCACTTCATATTTATACGATGAAACCACAAGGAGAAGATTTACAACAAACACTCCAACAAACGACAATCGTTAAAAATATGGTGCAATTAATTCAGAAAAACTTATCGATCACGCTAGAAGAAGACGATATTCATTATCACAGACTGATTACCCATCTTCGTTTCACATTAACACGCATTTATAACTATGAAGTGCATACGATGGACGAAGAGATGTTACGCATGATTAAAAAGAAATTTCCAATCGCTTTCAACTGTGCAATGGAAGTTGCAAAAGAATTAAAAAAGCTTTATGAAATTGATTTTCCAGAGCAAGAACTCGGTTATATTTCGCTTCATATTGAAAGACTGAGAAAAACTAGCGTGACACCATGAATGATCATATAGAAAGTTTTACAAATTAAAAGAAATAGGGGTGGATGACAAATGATGAAATTTTTTCAAAATCTTGGCCGTTCTTTAATGTTACCGGTAGCAGTATTACCGGCAGCTGCGATTTTAATGGGGATCGGTTATTGGATTGACCCAACTGGTTGGGGAGAAGGAAACGTAATTGCAGCATTCCTCATTAAAGCAGGTAGTTCAATTATTGACAATATGTCAATTCTATTTGCTGTTGGGGTTGCACTTGGAATGTCCAAGGATAAGGATGGTTCAGCGGCATTAAGTGGACTTGTTGCATTTTTAGTTATTACGACATTATTATCTGAAGGAACAGTAGGTATGCTTCTTTCGACGGATGCTGTGAACCCAGCATTTGGAAAGATTGAAAACCAGTTTATCGGAATCATTTCAGGATTAATTGCGGCAGCGATGTATAATCGTTTTAGCCATGTACAATTACCAGATGCGCTAGCCTTCTTTAGTGGTAAGCGTTTAGTACCAATTATGACAGCAGCGACGATGTTAATTGCTTCGGCGTTATTATTCTTCGTATGGCCAATTATTTTTACAGGTCTAGTAAACTTTGGTGAAGGAATTAGTAAACTTGGAGCTGTAGGGGCAGGATTATACGGATTCTTTAATCGTTTACTGATTCCAACAGGTTTACACCATGCGTTAAACTCTGTTTTCTGGTTTGACGTTGCAGGCATTGATGATATTAAAAAGTTCTGGGCAAGTGAAGGGGTTAAAGGAATTACAGGAAGATATCAAGCTGGATTTTTCCCAATTATGATGTTTGGTCTTCCAGCTGCAGCACTTGCGATGTATCATACAGCAAAAACAAAACGTAAAAAACAAGCAGCTTCACTGATGTTAGCTGCAGGATTCGCTTCATTCTTTACGGGAGTTACAGAACCATTAGAGTTCGCATTTATGTTCTTAGCACCAGCATTATATGTCGTTCACGCAGCGCTTACGGGTCTATCATTATTCGTTGCAGCGACGTTCCAATGGACAGCAGGATTTGGATTTAGTGCAGGATTCGTCGACTATTTCTTAAGTTTAAGAATTCCGATTGCCAATCTACCATTTATGCTGCTCGTACAAGGTTTAGGTTTTGCAGTGCTTTACTATGTATTATTTAGATTCTTAATTGTTAAATTTGACTTAAAAACTCCAGGACGTGAAGACGATGAAGATATCGTTGAAGGTGAAGAAGGAGATGCTACAGGTAATCGTTTCACAAATATGGCAGCTAAAATCTACGAAGGTCTTGGCGGCGATGCAAACGTTACAGCAGTAGATCATTGTACAACACGTTTACGTCTTGAAGTAAAAGATATGGATGCGGTCGATCAAGCTAAAATTAAAGGTACAGGGGTTCCAGGCATTAACATTGTCGGACCACAAAGTATTCAAGTAATCGTCGGGACAAATGTTCAATTTGTCTATGATGAGATTAAGAAGATTCGCAAGTAGGAAGCTGCTCCGTTGAAAAAAGCCCAAGTTTAGGCTTTTTTCGGCGGGGCGCTTTGCGTTTTTGCGGTTAATAGACTTATTTTTGATAATGTCCGCACAATCGCCGAAAATGTCCGCAGAAAGTGAAAGAATGTCCGCGCAATTGTCGAAAATGTCCGCAGAAACTCAAAGAATGTACGCGCAATTTGCTGCTGACGCCATTATTTCTCCTGGCGACGCAAAACAACTGTAAAATAGGATGCTCTTCGCATTCACGCTTGCCTGAAATTGGAGTAAAAGCTGAAACTTTGCTATGATAGCGAAGGTGTTTATTTTAAAAAACGTTTAACCCCGCATTAACAGGCAGTAAGACTCCCACTTAAAGATCCCAGTAAAAGCGATAAAAATAAGTGGGAGGTCAACTGCCTGTAAAAGCCCGATTGGTTCAACTAACAATCAGTGGGGGATGAAGAACCCCCCACTGATTGAAGTTTCACTTTATTACATAGAGTATTTAGGAGTGTAGAAGATTATGGAAGGTAAGTCATTTACGGTTAAAGTGGATAAACTTAACCGGCTTGGTGTCGGAGAGGCGATTGTTCCGTGGATCTCGAAAAAAGGAAATGCAAGCAATGTTCATTTACTCGTTCCTTTTTCATTACCAGGTGAGGAAGTCGATGTAACGATTGAACATGCGGATAGAAGAAAATGGCAGACAAAAGTTGATCATTTTATTGCGACACATCCACAGCGTGTGGAAGCCGATTGTCCGCATTTTGAAAAATGTGGCGGTTGTTCTTGGCAACATTTTGGTTACGAAGCACAAGTGAATGAAAAGACAAATCGTGTGAAAAATTATTTGGAGAAAGAAGGATTCGATCCAGATTTGGTTGCACCAACAATTGGTATGGAAAATCCTTGGACATATCGCAATAAAATGGAATTCACATTTGCGCCAGATGGTTCATTAGGCTTACATGAAAAAGGTAATTATTTGAAAGTTATTCCGCTAGAAACATGCTTAATTATGAAGCCTGAAATGAAAGAAGCTGTTTTGGAAGTTGCAGACTGGGTAAAAGACCAGCAATTATCAGGTTATGATAAAGAAAAAGCAGAAGGATTACTTCGTTTTGTGATGGTTCGAGAATCATTTGTGACAAAAGAAATTATGCTCGCCATCTTCGCAACAGCAGGACCAGATGAAGTTAAAGGCGTTCAAGATTTAATTAGCCGTATTGATACGAAATTTCCACAAGTAAAAAGTTTAATGTGGCTTGAAAACCGTGATTTGGCAGATCGTTCTGCCTCTGAAGAAACACATCTTTTACATGGCAGAGATTTTATTTATGATGAAATCATGGGGTATAAGTATCGCCTTTGGTTCGATACGTTTTTCCAACCAAATCCAGTCCAAGCGAAAAAGCTCATTGAACTGGCAATTGAGATGGGCGACCCGAAAGCGACTGAAAAAATGATTGACTTGTTTTGTGGTGTGGGGACATTCTCACTTCCATTCGCAAGCCGTGTGAAAAATCTGGCTGGTATTGAACTTGTGGAATCATCCATTGCTTCCGCAAAACGAAACGCCAAAGACAATGACATCGATAACACATACTTTTTAGCAAAAGATGCACGACTTGGCATTGACGTAGTGTTAAAAGATTTTGGTACGCCGGAATTATTATTGCTCGATCCACCACGTTCAGGTGCAGGCGGAAAAGTCATGCGCAGAATTGGTCGCGCACAACCCGAGCGTATCGTTTATGTTTCTTGTAATCCAGAAACATTCGCGGAAGATATTGTCCATTTGAAAGAGTTTGGCTATGAGTTGAAAAAAGTCCAGCCGGTGGATATGTTCCCGCATACGTATCATGTAGAAGCCGTTTCACTTCTCGAATTAACAGGAGAAGTAAAGCCCGAAAGACTTCACGAATTATCGGAGAAATATTCTCAGTATCCAGGGAAGTGATGATGGTGAGGTTTCTGTGCATAAACCAATTGTATTAGCTTAGATATTCACGTTTATTCGAATAATTATGAATGTTTCAGTCGCAGGTACCTTTTCAAAGTTAAAGCGCCACTCAATGAGATGACATTCTCGTGAGTGACGCTCTTTTTATTTATCCAGTGTATCTTTAAATTCTCCATTTTTCTTTTTTATCGAACCTTTTGCTTTATCGATTTTACCTTCTACTTGTTTTTCTTTGTTGTCAGTCAATTTTCCGTACTGATCTTTTGCTTCACCTTTTACTTTGTCCATTGCGCCTTCTACTTTATCTTTAGCTCCACTCATAAATAACGCCACCTTTTCAATTTTTGTGTAATATGTTCGTTGATTTGTACCAATTTTACTTATAGTAATAAAATCAAGAAACTACTTTTTTCCTCTTCTTAAAATAAAACTAACTATGATAATAAAGACAAATGCACCGATTAGCGTAGGGACAATGTAAAAACCGCCTACTTCAGGTCCCCAAGACCCAAGTAATGCACCACCCAACCATCCGCCAATCAGACCAGCGATAATATTGCCAATCACTCCTCCTGGTACATCTCGTCCGATGATTAGTCCTGCAAACCATCCAAGAATCCCACCTACAATCAAAGACCATAAAATACCCATTTATTCATCACTCCCTTTATTTCTGCGTATAATTCTATACCCAGCTGACAATTATTAAAACATAATTCGATTCTTCTTTTAAAAAATAAAACGCTAAAAAGCAACTATGCCTAACAAAACAGTCATCTAACGCGATGTTTATTGATCATTCACTTTACAAAAAGAAAAAACAGCGTTCAGAAAAAAGAAATAGAACAAGTTTTTCCAGGTCGCCTTTTCGTGGTTCGGTCGTAGAATCAGTAAAATTGACACAAATAATTTTTGTATAGAAAGTGTTTGATTACTCATAATAACGATGACACAATAATCACAAAATTAAAAGGAGTGTTTACGTGGGAATTTTAAGTGGAAACCCTGAAAATGAACCAATGCATTACGGAGAAGTGATTGGAGTTTGGGCATTTATCGGAGCGAACAATGGCTTGATAAGTGGCTATGAAGCATTTATAAATCATGCGGAAGATAAAGATTTAATTGAGATTTTGAAGGAATCCATTCAGTTGATGAAATCTGAAACAAAAGAAGTTGGCAAGTTGTTAAAAGCAAACGGTATTACTTTGCCACCGACTTTACCTGAACGTCCAAAGGCGAACGCTAGTGATATCCCTCCCGGGGCTCGCTTTATGGATCCAGAGATTAGTGGCGCCATTTCCATAAATGTTGGTCAAGGACTTGTGTCGTGTAGCCAAGTCATGGGGCAGTGTTTACGAGAGGATATTGCAACGATGTTTGGTAAGTTTCATTTAGAAAGAGCAATGCTTGGCAGCAAACTTTTGAAATTAAATAAAGAAAAAGGTTGGATTATACCACCTCCACTTCAAACAAATAGCTGATTTTAGAGGGATCTATGCCTAGAACAGTCCTGAATGTTTTAGGCACAGATCTATTTTTTTAACCGAAAAGACTCAAATCTCTTGAATGACATCCTTCATAATTGAAATCATTTCATCTAGTTCGTGATATGTTGCAGCAAGCGGTGGCATGAAGACAATGACATCGCCGAGTGGACGAGTGAGTAAGCCTTTTTCTCTCATGCGCAGCGTTGCTTGATAAGCCGTCCTCTTCTCTGCTGGAAACGGCTTTTTTGTTGCCTTATTTTCTGCGAGTTCGATCCCACAGATGAGGCCGAGTTGACGGACATCCCCAACATGTGGAAGTGCTGCAACTTGCTTGAGTTTTTCCTGTACATAATCTGCTTTTTTAGCGGCTTCTTCTACCAAGTTTTCATTTTCAAATAGGTCAAGATTAGCAAGTGCGGCGGCACAGCCAAGCTGATTTCCAGTATAGGAATGACCATGAAAAAACGTTTTCATTTCAGAATAATCTGCGTAGAAAGCATTATAAATACGTTCACTGGTTAAGGTTGCCGCAATGGGCAAGTATCCGCCTGTAATGCCTTTTGCAATCGTCATGATGTCAGGTTGGACTTCCTCGTGTTCAACCGCGAACATTTTACCAGTACGACCAAAGCCTGTTGCGACTTCATCGACAATGAGGAATACATCAAACTCCCGACAAAGTTTTTCCAGTTCTTTTAAATAACCAGGTGGCATTAAGTTCATACCGCCAGCGCCTTGCATGATTGATTCCACAAATATGCCAGCAATCTCATCGCTTTTCTCTTTGAATAATTCACGAACAGCTTGCAAGGATTCTTGCTTCGCGATTTCTGCATCTCCTGATGGATGATGATAAGTAGAAGGAAAAGGAATCGTATACGATGCAAAAAGCAACTTACTATACACACGGTGATATAAGTCAATGGAGCCGACGCTCATTGCACCGACAGTATCTCCGTGGTATCCATTATTCAGTGCTACAAACTTTGTCTTTTTTGTAAAGCCTTCATTTTGCCAATATTGATAAGCCATTTTAATCGCGATTTCAACAGATGTGGCCCCGCTATCTGAATAGAAGACACGAGACAGTGATCTTGGTGCAATCTCAATCAGTCTCGCCGCTAGTTTAATTGATGGAATGTTCATTGCCCCGAGTAATGTTGAATGTGCAATCGAATCTAGTTGCTTTTTAATTGCTTCGTCAATTTCTTTTTTTCGGTGCCCGTGAACATTTAGCCATAGGGAAGAGTACGCATCCAAATATTCATTCCCGTGGACGTCTTTCACTTTTACACCTTCCCCACTTGCAATGATGAGCGGATTTTCTTCATAATCTTTCATCTGTGTAAAAGGAAGCCACATATGTTTATTTCCTAATTCATACAACTGTTCTATATTTAATTTATCTTCCTGTGCTGTTTGCATATCGAGCCATCTCCTTTAAGTGTTCAATTTTCCATGTTTGTACGATAGAAGTTCTGAAGTGTTGATGGTGTAGCTTTTCTTCTAAGTTCTTAATGTAGGGAATGGTTCCGATTGTCGGTAAGTTTGTCAATTTAGTAATCATTGCAATATTATCTGCTTCAATTTCCTCATTTACCGGCTCTGTATTTGAAAAAATTAATCCCCCAATTGGAATATGGCGATTCCGAAGTGCTTCCACCGTTAAAAGTGTATGGTTAATCGTTCCAACTCCAGTTCTTGCGACGACAATGGCCGGGTAATCACTATTTTCGATTAAATCAATCATACAAATCCCTTGATCATCTAGCGGCACGTATAGTCCACCAGCACCTTCAGCGAGTAAACAATCGATATTAGATGAGGTGCGTTTTAAGTAGTCTGTTAATTTGTTGATGTCAATTGACGTTCCTTCAATAGCTGCCGCATAGTGCGGGGAACTAGGCGTTTCAAATAAATATGTATACCTTTTTTCTTTTGTAGGAAGGACAGCTTTATACCATTCAACATCCGGTGCAACCAGTTTTCCATTGACCCATTGACCGCCGCTTTGGACAGGTTTATAAAAGTCGACTGATACACCTACATCTAGTAAGGCTTGACCTAGTAAAACTGTTGCGACTGTCTTGCCCGCATCCGTATCAGTCCCGCAAATAAAAAGACCGCTCATAATGCTTAATGACCTCCTTAATAAAATGTGTTAACCATATTTACTTTTAAGTTAACACATGTGATAATAGATTACAATTCAATTTGAAGGGATGGTAAAAAAGAGTGAGAGTAGAAACGAGAGATTTGATTTTATGTGCGCTATTTGCTGCACTGATGGGGATTGGGGCGAATGTGGCACCTTTTTTGACGATTGGTAGTGTGCCGATTACGTTGCAATTATTGTTTGCCATTATGGCAGGGGGACTATTGGGGAGTAGAATTGGAGCATTTTCGATGCTGGCGTATATGCTGATTGGACTGGCGGGAGCACCTGTTTTTGCGGGATTTAAAGGAGGAATTAGCAGTGTTCTAAGTCCTACATTTGGATTTATCATTTCATTTATCTTCGTGGCTTACATAGCTGGAAAATGTGTGGGAAAAGGGAGAAGGAATTATATTATTGGCGGGATTTTAGTGATCGCTACGAATTATGTGATCGGGACGAACTTTATGTATTTTGCTATGAAATTGTGGGCGGGGGCACCAGAGGGCTTTAGTTATGGAATGGCTTGGGCGTGGATGATGATATACTTGCCGCTTGATATCTTAGTTACCGTAGTATCATTTGTTGCGCTGCCAAAAGTAAAAACTGCTTTAAGGTTTACTGTTCGTCATACAGCAGATGTATAAGGGAATGAGAGGTACCATAAAACAATTGTGTTAGGTTAAACATTCACGTTTATTCAAACAGCGATGAATTTTCAGGCGTAAATAAAAATGACAGGCACTAAAACATTCGTGAATTTCATGTTTATTGTTTTATTGTAATGAATGTATTTGTTTATGTGCTTGTCATTTGCTACCTACTGAAAATTACTCATCATTTGTGTACTACACATAAGCCAACTTATAGCGACCAATTGTGTTTTTATTTTCGGTAACTGGATTTAATGAACTAATTGCACGCGTTATTACCTCGTTATAAATAGGACAATATTTTCACTTCGGATAAGTTTTAAAAAAAGATTTCAAGGTTTTAAAATAACGTTATTTGAGGAAGAAAGCGAGGAGATTCTTAAAGGATATATGCATCAAACAATCCAGAATTACTTCTAAACTGCTTGATGCACAAATGTTTAAATTAAATCATAAGTCCCGTAGCTAATATTTTCTCAGCGTTTTTCACCCTGGCTTCTGTAGGTGGTTCTGTATTTTTCAAGGCATAATCAATGCCTAAAGCTTCCCATTTGTATACCCCAAGCTGATGATAAGGGAGTACTTCTATTTTTTCAACATTTGGCAATGTGCGGATGAATGCTGCTAGTTCTTTTAAATCATCGTCAAAATCGGTAATGTCTGGAATGAGGACGTGTCGAATCCAAACAGGAATTTCTTTTTTAGCTAAATAGTTTGCGAATGTTAAAATATGTTCATTTGGTTTACCTGTTAATTTCTTATGCTTTTCCGAATGGATTTGTTTTAAATCTAATAACACTAAATCGGTGTAGGCCAGTAGTTCATCCAAAGGTTTTAAAAATGCGGGAGAATTGGAAAAACAACCACCCGAAGTATCGATTGCTGTATGGATCCCTAGTTTTTTTAGTTCTTTAAAAAGCTCGACCAAAAATACTGTTTGGATAAGCGGTTCGCCACCACTAACGGTAACACCGCCATTTGAAGCTTGAAAGAAAGGAAGATATGCCTTTATATCGTCAACGATTTCTTTCACGGTCATTTCTTTTCCGTCTCCAATTTTCCAAGTATCTGGATTATGGCAAAATTGACAGCGGAGTAAACAACCTTGCATAAATATAATATAACGGATGCCAGGACCATCCACTGTTCCATATGTTTCAATGGAATGTACACTACCTTTCATCATTTGTACCTCCTAAATGCTTAAAGGGAGTAGAAGTGTGCTCCCTTTAAGTAAATGAATTAATGACCTTCATGGAATGTTCGATGAATGACATCAATTTGTTGTTCGCGCGTTAATTTAATAAAGTTCACGGCATATCCAGATACCCGAATCGTGAGCTGCGGATATTCTTCAGGATGCTCCATTGCATCGAGTAATGTTTTGCGGTCAAACACGTTAATATTTAAGTGATGACCGCCTTTCATTGCATAGCCATCTAACATACCTACTAAATTACTTTTTCTCATTTCTTCGTCTTTGCCTAAAGCATTTGGAACAACGGAAAACGTATTACTAATGCCGTCCAATGAATCATCATACGGCAGTTTCGCGACAGAGCTTAAAGAAGCTAATGCACCTTTTTTATCTCGTCCGTGAAGCGGGTTCGCACCAGGTGCAAAAGGTTCGCCAGCTTTTCTGCCATCAGGTGTATTACCAGTCATTTTACCGTAGACAACATTGGATGTAATGGTTAAGACGGATTGCGTTGGCACAGCATTTCGGTAAGTTTTATGTTGTTTAATTTTATTCATAAAGGATTTTACTAACTCAACCGCAATATCATCTACGCGCGCATCGTTATTTCCGTATTGTGGGTAGTCGCCTTCAATTTCAAAGTCAATCGCGACACCATCATCATTTCGAATCGTTTTGACTTTTGAATATTTAATCGCACTTAGCGAGTCTGCAACAACAGAGAGTCCGGCAATTCCACAAGCCATCGTGCGTAAAACATCTTTATCATGTAAAGCCATTTCAATGCGCTCGTAGCTATATTTATCATGCATATAATGAATGACATTTAATGTGTTGACATATAAACCAGCGAGCCATTCAAGCATCTCGTCAAATCTTTCTACAACTACCTCGTACTGAAGATATTCTGAGCGAATGGGTTCATATTTAGGACCCACTTGTTTAGTCGAAACTTCATCAATCCCGCCGTTAATTGCATAGAGAAGTGCTTTTGCAAGGTTTACTCTAGCACCGAAAAATTGCATATGTTTGCCAATTTTCATTGCGGAAACACAACAAGCAATGCCATAATCATCCCCGAAATGTTCGCGCATCAAATCATCATTTTCATATTGAATGGAACTCGTTTGAATCGATACTTTAGCACAATATTTTTTAAAATGCTCAGGTAAATTGACTGACCATAATACAGTTAGATTTGGTTCTGGTGCAGGTCCTAAGTTATCTAATGTATGCAGAAAACGGAATGAACTTTTCGTAACAAGTGGTCTACCGTCTAAAGCCATTCCACCGATCGATTCTGTTACCCAAGTTGGATCTCCACTAAATAATTCATTGTATTCAGGTGTCCGTGCAAATTTCACTAAGCGCAATTTCATCACAAAATGATCGACGAGTTCTTGTGCTTGTTCTTCTGTTAAAACGCCATTTCTAATATCGCGTTCGATATAAATATCTAAAAATGTTGAGACGCGCCCTAAACTCATTGCCGCACCATTTTGTTCTTTAATCGCTGCCAAATACGCGAAGTATAGCCATTGAAACGCTTCATGTGCAGTAGCAGCAGGTTGTGAAATATCATACCCGTAAGTTTCAGCCATTTGTTTTAGTTCGCCAAGTGCGTGAATTTGCTCGCTAAGTTCTTCACGATCTCGAATGATATTTTCAGACATAACACCATTGCCACCGGCGATTGCAAGTTCAGTTTTCTTATCTTCGATTAATCGATCTACGCCGTATAATGCAACGCGGCGGTAATCTCCAATAATTCTTCCGCGCCCATAAGCATCTGGAAGTCCAGTAATAATACCTGCGCTACGTGCTGCTTTCATTTCCGGTGTATAGGCATCAAAAACCCCTTGATTATGCGTTTTTCGGTAATGTGTGAATGTATGTTCTACCTCTTCATCAATCTCAAATCCATAAGCTTTCGCCGAATTAATCGCCATACGAATGCCGCCAAATGGTTGTAGGGAACGTTTAAAAGGCGCATCTGTTTGAAAACCGACAATTCTTTCTTGCTCAGGATTTAAATAGCCGGGACCATGCGAAGTGATTGTCGAAACAATCGACGTGTCCATATCTAGCACGCCGCCATTATCCCGTTCTTTCTTGGTCAGTTCCATCACTTGTTCCCATAATTTCTTCGTATCGTCTGTAGGTTCAACTAAAAAATTTTCATCACCTTCGTATAAAGTGAAGTTTTTCATAATAAAATCGCGAACATCAATGTCATCCTGCCATTTTCCTTCTACAAATTCAAACCACTGTTGATTCGTCATAGGTAAGACCCCCCGCGTATTTTTAAGAGATTATGAAGAATTGCACAATCTTTCTTACTATTAATATACCACGAAAATAGAACGTTAATCTCGGTATCTGTCACAATTTTATGAACAGTGGTATGAATGCGTGTGGATTTGTGTGAAATGTGAAGAGAGGGGGAATAGAAAATCGGGAAGTTTTTGGTGAATCGATAAAAACTCCCCAGCTGCTTATTCTTTAATAATCAAGTGATCGCAAATACAAAAGCAGTTCATCATCATTTAATTTCTTTAAAATATATCTACGCAATTTACTATCAATTTGCTTCTGTTGTTTTTCTCCTTTGGAAAAGGCATTGATTACTTGGTAGAAAATTTCACTCCATATGCCAGCTGTACCCGCAAACCCTAATTCAAATGGCATGATTTCTGTTTCAGAAAGCGGAAGTTGCGTATTTTCCAAAAACTCTTTTTTAAATTCACCTTGAAGTAAAATATAAGGTTCTTTTTTCTTTAAAGCTTGTAGTAAATCTTCAGGATTATTGATGTTTAAATAATCGTTTCTGTTGTTTGTTTTCAATAGAAATACCTCCTGATTCATAGTATGTTCGAAAGTAAAATTTAATAGGTCGATGTTTTATTATCTCTCTCAGTTGACGGAATAATCTGTTTTTATTGTATCTGAAATTTTAATGATATGCCAATTTTAGTTGAAGTAAAACGAAGCCTAGTTGGGATTAGGTATTTTTTGCTTTCCAACATATCTCAATGATTGCGAGTTAGATTTAGAATATAAGTGTAATGAGATGGAAAGGAGAGGAAAAGTACTAAGTGACTGAAGGGAAGTTGACGGACTTTATTTTAAACGGCAATGAAGAGGTGCGGGTTTGGGTTGGGAGAAGGTGGGGATGCAGAAGTATTTTTTTGGGCGCAGACGATGCAATAAGTGCACATGTATTCTCCAAAAGCTTTTTAAACAAGAAGAAAACCATCCAATGCTGGGTGGTTTTCTTTAAATGATGTATTCAGCATTTTTTCCCTTATGAAGCGTGACATCTACTTGTTCGTCCTGTCCTTCCACCGATTGTGTCATTTCTTTTTTAGGTAGCAAGAAATCTTTCATTTGGCCAATCATGGCAGTCCCTTGTTTCGTTTGTAAGCTAAAAATGATGAACAAAGCGGTGGTAATTGCGATGAGTAGTGACAAATTGCGTGTTTTTCGATTCATTTTCTTCACTTCTCCGTTCTCCTTTCCTTGTATTTTTATGAAAAAAAGATTGGTAAATGTCCGGTTATGGCATGGTCATTTTGCGGTTAACTAGTAAATTCGCGGTAAATTAAAATAGTAAACAAGGGTGAAAGGTACCCGTGCATAATATAATCAATTACCGCGAAATGTGGCGATTTATGCGATGAAGTGATAGAAAAAATTCACATAAAAAGAGCCAATTGCCCTAGGTGGTTGATATGCTCCCAATATAGTGGACAGAGAAATAATAAAAATTCTCTACTACTGT
>CANSAF010000074.1 GCA_947644645.1 uncultured Sporosarcina sp.
TGCTAGAGCGGATTGCAAGTTACAAGGTTCCGCTATTCCCCCACCTAGCACGGCAGTTTTAAGTATACTAAAGGTTTTTATAAAAATCAACTTTAACTGTTAACTTCTTCTCTAAAGGTATATTTTCTCCACCGATTTTGTCATATCCGAATCCTAAAACCAAGAAATCTGCGCTTCTAAAAGACTTCATATAAACAGTTATTCAATGAATTTGAGATTTGATTAGCCCAAAAAACTATTATGATTTCTGCTTAATCATCTGTTTTTTCTATTCTAAAAAACTTTTTCTCAAAAACCCTTTACTTTCTGTAATTAAGTGGTAGAATAATTTCTAGTGATGTAAGCAATGTATTGCATTTGTTTCAGCAGAAAAAACTTTTTCTTAAAAAGTGTTGACATTACTTTTCATCCATGATATATTATTAATTGTCTTACGGAGGAATACCCAAGCCCGGCTGAAGGGATCGGTCTTGAAAACCGACAGGGGTGTTAAAGCCCGCGGGGGTTCGAATCCCTCTTCCTCCGCCATATTTTTTTAAAAAAAGCGCATAATTTTAGAGATTGAATTCGTTACACGGTAACGAATTTTTCTTAAAACTACATAATCAGAAAATTATAAGTCCTTTGATAGGTCTTTTTTTATTTCAAAAACCCGGAAGACAAGCAAAATGATGCTTATCTTCCGGGTTTTCTTCTATTTCATTTCAATAAACAAGTAAATCTCTCCACTGTAATTTTCATCATACCTGTCTATAAAATTTGCAACAGCCATCATACGTACCAACTCATTTTCCTGTGTAACAGTTGCGTCCTCTACATTTAACGCCCCGTCATGCTCAATAATCTCATTCAATGCATCCTTTAGATGAAAACGCATCAGTTCTTCTTGATCATCCTCTAATAGTAAATACCAGTCATCGCCTTCAAACGCTTCTCTTAATTGATAAGAATGATCTTGAATGGTTAACGGGACACTTTCTTTACGCTCATTTTCATTCACATCAAGGCGTAACATCCGGTCATATCCTTCAATATCAATAATTGAATGACTGTTCCAATCTAAATAAACGGACTGTCCGCTATACTCATGATTAGCTCCGTCATACATTTCCTGAAAACCAAATGTTTGCTGAAAGGCATTTCCATCATAAAAATGATCTGGTAGCCAATCAATTTTTTTCGTATACTGCATTCTTTCTAAGTAAAGAGCCGTTTCAGTAATCTTTCGTTTATCTTCTGTCGTGATTTCTGCGTTTGGAATAACCTTTCCATCTTGAAACATCTCATTTTCCACTAATACTTGCTGTAATAGTTTGGTTTGATTCACTCGGCTGACTGTAAACGCATCAATCGGCGGGATGATGGATACTGCAGAAAAGACAATTAGGACTGCAGCAATCCACCCACTCTTTTGAATTGGAAAGAAACTAAAAATCACACTTGCAACGAGTGCAAATATACCAAACAAGATCACATAATAACGTCCATGGGTAATACCTAACTCACCAATTTTCAACAAGGATGCGATCAGTTGAAATAAAACAATCGGTAACAATATTTTAGGCAATATCTTTTTACCTAAAACAGCGATTGAATCCTGTAATCCACTCACTAAAATGAGTACTAAAATAACTGTAATTGAATAAGATACGAGCATTGGTTCCAATAAATTATCGCCCCAAAAATCTCCTCGTATATTCAATAATACATAAGCAAATAAAATTAATGTATAGAGCATCGTTAAAGGAACAATCACGTAGGATAGTAAGATTGCCAACACTTTCGGACAAGCAATCGCTTCATCCATTCGTGCTTTTTTCTCCTCTGTTAAATGATCGCTTTTCCCTGGATAAAAAGGAATGCGCGATAAAAAGAAAAGTGGCGCAAATAAGGTAAAAACCAAGTTTAGTACATGGGCATAAACTTTACTATCTACGGAAAACAATAACTGATCAACCGCAAAAACAGATAAATTTAACCCAATCGCAATAACCGCTGTAAATAAAACCGTTGTAAAAAATGCTTTAAAAGTCGCCATAAACGTTTCATTAAATAAAATTTTGTTTTTAATTGAAGGCACCCAAATAAACACCATCAGTAATGCAAAAATCGAGATAGAGGTGTTAATCTCCATTTGCATGCTCCATGTTTCAATTGAATTGATAGTAAAATAATAACCAATCGTTAAAACAATCGCGCCTGTATATAACACGCCTCGTTGTTTAAGATGGCTAAAAAAACGTTCATACACTTGCTGGGAAACGAGTCCGAGCATTGCACCTATAATGACCGTCCAAAGTAAAGATGTATAAGCTTCTTCTAAACCATGAATGAGTAAAATATTGATTATGGCTGCTGCTAGTAAAAATAAAATGGTTAATGGATACCTTGAAGCAGCCTGAACGATACCCATTAACTTATCTTTTAAATTATTTAAGAACAAATTCATTCCCTCCCTTGCTTGGAATTTACGTAATTTACGTGAACCTTTATGAATCTATACCCTTTTTCTTTTCTTTCAACACAAAAAATCCCGGTACAAAATAGGTGAATGCCGAGATTTAAATAGTAGAAATATCGTGTATAGGTTTTGTTTATTTCATAATTTCAAAAGCATCTTCATATGCCTTTTTATATACCTCGAAAAGTGGATGATGCGGAATTCTTTGTTGCAATACATTTTTAATACTGCTGTAATACCATTTTTGGTCTTCATAACCTTTATTGAAATGAACAAAAAAGTCTTTTCCTTGTTCTCTGATACCTTCAATACTGACCGATAAATTATGGATTTTATCCGCGCAAGTAATGATGCACACTTGTTCAGATGCCGTTTCAAGAAATTCGATTGTATTCGTTTTTCGCTCTTTCCAAGAAAGTGTTTTATTCTCACTACAACCATCGACAAGTTGCATGACAGAATCACCGAATAACTCGCCTATTTGTTCCAAACTGACTTCTGTATCTTCTACTGTGTCATGCAGAATCCCCGCCACAACGACTTCTTCCGCTTCACCTACATCTGCCAATAAACAACCTACAGCTAAAGGATGGATAATAAAAGGCGATTGACTCACCTTCCTTAATTGTCCTTCATGGGCATTCGTCGCAAAGATGATTGCTTTATTAATCATACGATCAGCCTCCTACAATCATGTATTTTGAACTTCACTCGATATTCCGCTATAAATGACTTCATCATTTATTGTAATTAACTTTATCTAAGTATTCAATTATTTCTAGAGGCTTTTTTACAATTATGCCAGCAAACAAGAGGCCTCCAATGACAAAACGATTGGTCAGCCTCCAATTTTAGTACCACTTAACCATTTAATTTTTGATAAATATGCAACATTTGCCTACGTTCTTCAGGCGATAATTTTTCGAATAATTTTCTGCGTAACACTTGTCCTTCACGGTTTGCACGCCCAAGCACTTCTTTTCCAGCGTCCGTAATCCCCAAATAGATAATACGGCGGTCTTCTTCATCTTTACAACGAGCCGCAAATCCTTTTTTCACAAGTTTATCAGACAGATGTGTAACCGTCGGCGGTGTTAGTCCAATCACTTTTGCAATATCAGATAATTTTTGCTTACCGTAAAGATTCAAATGACCTAAGATTAATACATGCGATACACCGAGTTCTTGATTGAATGTTTTATTCCACTCGACAATTAAATTATTCGTAAACTGATCCATATTGTGGATAATTTCGAATATCGTTTCTTCCTCCATGATTTACACCACTTTCTCTAAATGGCCCCTCTAGTATTATACATGACTATCAGAGTCCGCAAACAAATACAACGCCATAAAGATTATTTATGAACTAAACCAAAATAAGAGGCGTACAGAAAGTCCATTGTTAGACTTTCTATACATCCCCTTTTCATACTTACTGTGAAATTTATTGTGCAGAGAATCCGCCATCGATGATGATTTCTGCGCCTGTAATATAAGACGAATCATCGCTCGCTAAGAATAATGCTGCATTCGCAATGTCAGCCGGTTTACCTAAACGTTGTAAAGGCGTTGCCATAACAAGACGATCTAATAATTCTTTAGACGTGCTTAAGCTTTGTGTCATTGGTGTTTCGATAATACCTGGGAATAATGCGTTCACACGCACACCAGAACGACCAAATGTCGTTGCTGCTGCTTTAGACATTGCGCGAACTGCCCCTTTAGATGCTGAGTAATGGTTAAATCCTTGACCGATTTGTGCTGTGTAAGAAGAGATATTAACAATTGAACCTTTTCCTTGTTCAGCCATAATTGGTGCAATATGTTTCATACCTGCAAATGGACCAAAGCCATTAATCGACATCATGAAATCCCAATCAGCTTTTTCAATATCCGTATATGGTTTCTCAGAAGAAACACCAGCGTTATTGACTAAAACATCAATTGAACCGAACTTCTCTTTAACTTCTTTCGCGAAGCTCATCCAAGCCTCTTCTGATGAAACGTCTAGTTTCATACCAAAAACATTTTCTTTTTCACTTGCACGTTGTAAAGCTTCTTCGTTAATATCTGCTGCGATAACAGTTGCACCTTCCGATTGGAAAAGATCTACCATTCCTTCACCAATACCAGAAGCGCCACCTGTAACAATTGCTACTTTACCTTGTAATTTACCCATTTCAAAACATCTCCTTATCGTAGTTTAATTGATCCACCGTCAACCATAATCGTTTGACCTGTAATATAATCTGCATCCGAACTTGCTAAAAATACTGCCGTACGACCGATATCACCTTCAGGATCACCTAAACGACGTTTTGGAATCCCGTTAATCATTTTCTCGTATAATTCAGGTGCTGCTTCTCTCCAAGCTTCTACGCCTGGTGTCAAAGCAATTGGAGAAATTAAGTTGACATTAATGCCCTCTGGTCCCCACTCATTTGCTGCAACACGTGAAATTGCACGAATCGCTTCTTTCGCTGCTGCATAAGAAGCTTGCGTTGGCTGTCCATCTAAACCTGCACCTGAAGCGAAGTTAATGATTTTACCTTTTGTCTTTTTAAGTTCAGGATAAGCCGCTTGCATAAAGTGGAACGTCGGGTAAAAACCGGTTCCAAAAGAAAAATCAAACATGTCCATCGTTGTTTCTGTAAATAAAGCTTGCTTTGAAGCATGTGCGTTATTAACAAGAATATCTAATTTGCCGAACTTCTCAACAACCGCTTGAACAACTTCTGCAACATTTTCTTGTTTTGAAATGTCTTTAATGAATAACATACCTTCAGTAATTGCGTTTATTTCCTTTAATGTTTCTTGCCCTTTTTCTTCATTGATGTCAACAATTGCAACATGTGCGCCTTCTTTAGCCATCGCATGTGCAATTCCTCGACCAATTCCAGAAGCACTACCTGTAATAATCGCTACTTTACCTTGTAATCTCATTCTTTACGCCTGCTTTCTGTATTTTTTATTTATAATAAAGAGCGGAATTTTATTAATTCCAATGCCCTTCCTTAACCAACTTGTTTTTATCTTTAAATGCGATCAGTACCGCAAAGATATTAATGACAAGCATCGCAATAATTAAATATAAAGCAATATCATAGTTTTTGAATGTATCATAAATAAAACCATATGCTGGAATTGCAACGATTGAAGAAATTGCTAATCCCATTGAAGCCGTTGAATAAATTTCACTATAATCTTTATTTCCAAACAAGCTCGAAGCAATTGCTGGACCTAATGTACCGATTGAAGATGAAATAATTCCAAGTAAACCAACTGCGAATGTTAAAATAGCTGTCGATGAAGAAACAGTCATTAATAACACAGTTGCAATGATTCCTGCGCCCATTGCCAAAATCGCCGTAATTCTCGAACCAATTTTGTCCGTTAACACACCGATTGCCAATGAACCAATTAAAACCCCAACCATGTAAATTCCCATAATGCTTCCTGCTGCCGATGCATCGAACCCTTTGTCTACTAAAAACTGTGGAATATGCATCGAGAAACTTGCCACTGATGTAATTAAGAAGAAAAACACAACTAATGCATAAAATGCTGTAGATTTACGTGCAATTTTCATCGAAATCCCTTGATTAGACGTATCCGCTTGTTGTGCCGCGGCATCTGTTGCTTCCTCCGCGCCATATGGTTGAACGCCTTTCGCTTGTGGTGAACGTTTAATAAACAATAAAATCATTGGAATAACAATTGCCATAACGCCAATACCTAATGCGATATAAGCAAAACGCCAACCTTGTTCTGCAATTAAATTACCTGTTACTGGCTGTACAATCGCACCTAGTAATCCACCTGCAGCACTTAAAATACCAAGCGCTAAACCATTTTTCTTTTTGAACCATTGGTTAATGAGTACTGGTCCAGCAATAACTGTGATGAACACGCCACCTACTGCTAAAGGAACAGCTAAAATATACCATCCCCACACCGAACTCATCGCACCGAATAAGGCAAATGCGCCCGCTTGTAAAACGATCCCTACGACTAAAATAAGACGTGTATCGTATTTTGCCATCAACTTACCACCAATTGGCAAGAATAGCATCGTTACAACTGCCGAAACACTGAAGTAAAGCGATAACTGCCCCATTCCAATGCCTAAATCACTTGTAACGAATGGTAAAAATTGTCCTGCTGTATTATTTAATCCGCCTTTTCCAAGACCAACAATAATACTTAACGCCAACAAGATGATCCATGCATAATGAAACTTAGATTAATGCTACTTTATTTTCAACTCTACCCATCTAACGTCATCCCTTTCCTACCTTTATATTAAAAGGCAATAAGAATCATTTTATTGAACAATTAAACAAAAAATGAGTCGATAGACCTCTTACCTGAACTACTTATATATTTATACCTCAAATAGTTAGACATCTAAACATTGTTCATCTAAATATTAGTCAACTTTTCTAAAAAAGGCAACCAATAAAGACTATTTTGTGACAAACGTTTTATTTCAGCTACATTTTGTTCACTTTTAGATTGACATTTTACAAGTTATTCCATAGCGCAAACGTATTCATTACGCGCTACAACAGGCGTTAGAAGACTTTCCATAAAAAAACAGGAGACTATCCCAAAAGTCGAAAATACATAACTTTTGGAATGTCTCCTGTTTTATATTTTTGTTTATTGGATTTCGCGCTAGTAAGGAATACGCAAAAAGTAGCGTATTAAACGCACGCACAGATGGGGGCATCTTATGCTTTTTCTTTACTTAGAACGGATGCACCAACTTGGGATGCTTCAATCGAAAAACTATCATAATATGGATATGTCTTTTTTAATTGTGCCGCAATTTCTTCTGCCGTCCCGACTTCTACTGCTATAATTAACGATGGACCAGCCCCGCTAATTGTCATACCATAAGCGCCTAATGTTTTTGAAAACGCTCGAATATCGTCAAATGAAGGAAATAGCCCTTTACGATATTGTTCATGTAAGTGGTCTTTCTCCATCATCTTCCCAGCCGTTTGCCAATCATTTTCAAGTATTGCCGCCGTTAATACAGCACTTGCCGAACCATTTTGAACCGCATCAGCATGGGCAATCGTTTCTGGCAAAATGCCCCGGGATTCTGTTGTTTTTAATTCATTTGGCGGGACAAGAACGACAAATGCTCCTGCCACATCCTTATGATGAACAAAGTCAATATTCTCACCGGCAAAATAAGCAAACACAGCGCCTCCGAGTAAAGCCGCACTGACATTATCTGCATGCCCCTCTAACTGACTCCCAAGTAAAACTTTTTCCTTATCTGTTAAATGAAGGGAAAATAACTCATCCGCAATGACAATGCCCGCCGCGATCGCAGATGCACTACTACCAAAACCTTTGCCAAGTGGGATATTGGATTGTACGGATAATGTAACAGGATCAGCCTTCTTGTCATAACGACAGGCAATTTCTTGAATCGTTTCGATAATTAAATTGTCTTCACCCGTCGTAAGTCCTTGAAATGCTTCGTCTTCATAGATGACTTGCCATTGCTTGGAACTGCTTACTTCCACTGTCATATAAAGGTTTAAAGCAAGGCCGATGCTATCGAATCCAGGACCTAAATTTGCCGTAGTCGCTGGGACAATCACTGAAAATCCTGAGCGCTCCATTTTAAACGCCTGCCTTTAATTCTTTCAATAATTCTTCAAATGCATCTTGTGACAATAATTCTTTATCCGCGTTCACTTCAATAGCAGTGTCTGGATCTTTCAAACCATTGCCTGTTAAAACAGCAACAACTGTCGCGCCTTTTTCAAACTCTCCTGCTTCCACACGCTTCTTCACTCCTGCGATAGATGCACAAGAACCTGGTTCCGCAAAGACACCTTCGGTAGAAGCGATTAATTGATAAGCTTCTAAAATCTCTTCATCTGTTGCTGCTAAAATATGACCTTCTGACTCTTCAAGTGCTTTCGTTGCCAAATCCCAGCTCGCCGGATTTCCAATACGAATCGCTGTTGCGACTGTTTCAGGTTGTTCAAAAACACGTCCATAAACAATCGGTGCCGCACCATCCGCTTGAACACCAAGTAATTTTGGTAGCTCTACACCTTTTTTCTCGCTATATTCTTTAAAACCTTTCCAAGCTGCCGAAATATTTCCCGCATTTCCAACAGGTAATGCAAAAACATCCGGTACTTTTCCAAGCTGATCAATCGTCTCAAATGCAATTGTCTTTTGACCTTCTAAACGATACGGATTCACCGAGTTCACAAGCGCAATATTTCCTTCACCGGCTTCACGTACCATACGAAGCGCTTCATCAAAATTCCCTTCAATTTCAACAATATCAGCACCGTACATTTTTGCCTGTGCCAATTTTCCAAGCGCAATTTTACCTTCTGGAATGACAACAATTGTCCGCATACCTGCTCTTGCTCCGTATGCCGCCGCAGATGCTGAAGTGTTTCCAGTCGATGCACAAATTAGCGTCGTCTTACCTTCTTCTTTTGCTTTCGCGACTGCCATGACCATTCCACGATCCTTAAATGAACCTGTCGGGTTAATCCCTTCTACTTTTACATATAAGTTAATGCCCCATTGTTCCGAAAGACGCGGTAAATGGATGAGTGGCGTATTGCCTTCATGTAATGTTAGTTTCGGTGTGTTTTCTGTTACAGGTAACCATTCTTTATATTGTTCTAATAATCCATTCCATCTCATCATTTTTCGTCTCCCTCTACTCTGTAATGACTTAATACATCAATCACTGCATCTGCTTCTTCCAGTTCTTTTAAAACATCTAAATGTTGTTGTCTCGACATACGATGTGTGATGAAAATCACTTCTGCATCACGCTCTGATTTTCCTGGGTGTTGAATAACAGTTGCTAAACTCGCCCCTTGCCTACTATAAATGGCTGTTAATTGTGTTAAAACACCGACTTCATCTTTCACTAAAATTCGGTGGAAATATCTTGAAAATCTCTTGTCATCGTCTTTTACTTTCCGTTCATGTTGCGGAGAGTGCGAACGTTTTCCGTTCATGCCGAGTAGTAAATTGCGACATGCCGCCACAACGTCTCCTGTGACAGAAGTTGCCGTCGGAAGTGAACCTGCCCCTGGACCATATAACATCGTTTCGCCCACTGCCGCACCGTAAATATAAACCGCATTATATTCATTATGAACAGATGCCAGTGGATGCGAATTTGGAATAAACACCGGCTCGACTGAAACCGCAATTCCTTCTTCATCTTTTTCTGCATGCCCCGCCATTTTGACTGTATATCCAAAGCTTTCCGCCAGTTCTACATCCCCGTCTTGGATTTCTTTCATTCCTCTGACAAACACATCATCTAGCTGTACTTCAGTAGAAAACGCCAGTGAAGCCAAAATCACCATTTTTCTAGCCGCATCAATGCCGTCAACATCTGCGGATGGGTCAGCTTCTGCAAAACCTAACTCTGTTGCTTGTGCCAAAGCTTCTTCATAAGACATATTTTCTTGTTTCATTTTCGTTAGAATAAAGTTCGTCGTGCCGTTTACAATTCCTGTGAGTGAACTAATCCGATCAGATGCTAAACCGTCTTCCATCGTGCGGATTAATGGAATTCCCCCACCGACACTTGCTTCATAAAACAAATCACATTTATTGGCATCTGCTAATCTTAATAACTCTGGTCCGTAAACAGCCATGACATCCTTATTGGCTGTAACGACACCTTTTCCAGCACGAAGAGATGCTTCAATCGCTTCTTTCGTACCGTTCATGCCACCCATTACTTCTATAATTAAGTCAATCGATGAATCATTTAAGATTTCATCTAAATTATCCGTAAAGACTTCTATTGGTAAATCAGTCTCGCGCTTTTTCGTTAAGTTTCTCACGAGTACTTTTTTAATGTTTACTTCCACACCAAGTTTATGTTGTAAGTCTTGTTGGTGATCAATCATAATTTTAGCAACACCACTTCCAACCGTTCCAAATCCCAGTAAACCTACTTGAATCTCTTTTCTCATTTGACTACGCCCCCAACATTATGTACACTATAAAAATACAATTGACCTCTGCATAAGGACATTATAAAGAAGTATACAGACAATTTCAACCTTATCTCTAACTTTTAATTTTAATTCAAATTGCATGAATTGTCTAATATGTGGTAAAGTTGAATTTTTAAGTGGAAGATACACATATAAATAAACTAGTAAATTATATGGGACATTCTAGATAGATTAAACTCAGACTTTTTAGAACAGTCTCTTACAAATCAATAGAATAGGATGGATTGTTATGAAAGTATGTAAATTTGGCGGAACTTCAGTCGCATCAGCAGAACAAATTAAAAAAGTAGTCAATATCGTTAAGAGTGACCCTTCAAGAAAAATCATTGTCGTTTCTGCACCAGGTAAAAGATTTTCAGACGATGAAAAAGTAACAGATTTACTCATTGCACTGGCAAATGAAGCACTTGCTGAAAATAATCCGGAAATTGCTTTAGAAAATGTACTCGTTCGTTATCGTTTAATTGCCGAAGAATTAGGGCTTGGGCCGGCTATCCTTGAAGTCATTGAAGCTGATTTACGCCATCGCCTAACAACAAATAGAGCTGACGTTACACTGTTTACAGATACAATTAAAGCAGCAGGCGAAGACAATAACGCGAAGCTCATTGCGGCATATTTCAATCATATCGGCATGCCAGCAGAATACGCTTGCCCAAAAGAGGCGGGTTTACTCGTCAATGAAAGACCAGAACGCGTTCACGCGATTCCAGAAGGTTATGCGAAAATGGAAAAGCTCAAAGATGCGAAAGGACTTGTCGTTTTCCCAGGATTCTTTGGCTATACAAAAAGCGGCACACTACGCACATTTAACCGCGGTGGCTCGGATATTACAGGTTCTCTTGTGGCGGCAGCAGTTGGCGCGGAACTCTATGAAAACTTTACAGACGTTGACTCTGTATTTTCAGCCAATCCAACAGTCGTCGATAATCCCGTGGCCATCGAAAAAATGACGTATCGTGAAATGCGGGAGCTTTCCTATGCTGGCTTTTCAGTTTTCCATGATGAAGCACTCATGCCTGCTTTCTTGAAATCAGTCCCTGTTTGTATTAAAAATACAAATAACCCGGAAGCTCCGGGTACAATGATTGTGCAACATCGCGATAACTCCAAGCAACCAGTGATTGGCATCGCAGCAGATAATGGTTTTTCAACATTATTCGTAGAAAAGTATTTAATGAACCAAGAGATTGGATTCGGACGTCATTTACTAAGAGTTTTGGAAGACGAAGAAATCTCATTCGAACATACACCGTCTGGCATCGACAATATGTCTGTCATCATTCGCAATGAATATTTGACAGACGAAAAACGCTTTAACATTATTAAGCGTATTCAAGACGAACTTCAAGCAGATGAAGTCCATTTCCGCGATACAGACTACTCAATGATTGTGCTCGTCGGCGAAGGTATGCGCCATACAAAAGGTCTCACAGCGCGCGCCGCAACAGCCATCGCAAGAACAGATACAAATATCGAAATGATCAACCAAGGATCTTCAGAAGTAAGCCTTGTGTTTGGGATCGATAAAAAAGATGAGAACAAGGTTTTAAGAGAGTTGTATAAAGAGTTTTTTCAGGAAGCGAGTTTGTTGGTGTAAACCATAACTTACTTTTCAAATTGAAAAATATCGAAACACATAAATAAACAGACTTGCATAAGCGTCCTGTTTTCATGATAAAATAAAAGTTATCATGCAAAATGGTGTGAAGATGTGAAAAAAAGACTATTTATTTTATTCACCAGCTTATTCCTACTAAGTGGTTGCAAAGACCATGAGTCAGTAAGACCGATTGAACAAGATCCTTTAACCATTAAAGAAGAAATCCCCACTGAGCAATTTATTCGAGAAAATTTGATGACTGAAGATGGGCGATTGCATACGAATATGACAAATCGAAAAGAAGAGTATTTATCTGAAAGTCTTGGATTATGGATGGACTATTTATTACTTAAAAATGACCATGCGCAATTCGAGCAGCAAGTCACGATTTTGACTGAACAATTTTTAACAAAAGATCATTTAGTCATTTGGGAAATCAACAAAGGTAAGTCTGCACCTGCCAATGCTTTTATTGACGATTTACGCATTGTCGGCGCTTTATATAAAGTCGGGGAACAATGGCAAGAACCAATGTATATAAAGTTGGCGAATGAGATGAGTCAAGCGCTCGTCAAGTATCAAGTAGACGAACAACTTATGGTTGATTTTGTGGAGTTGAAAAGTAAAGCAAAAGGGACAGATGTGACATTAAGCTATTTGATTCCGAGTGGTTTTGAAGCAATGAAAGCAGCTGGCATCTTGTCCGAGGACCTTTTAGAGTAAAATAAAGATTTACTTTTGGATGCGCCTTTTTCTAATGAAGATTTATTTCCCAAAGCGTATCATATACCAACCGATGAATATCTTTTTGATACAGAAGTAAATATGATTGATCAGTTTTACACGGGATATCACCGTGCAAAATGGGGCGGGGATATCACTGCTTTAGTAGACTTTGCGAAAACTGCTTTTAAAGAAGGCAACGGAAAACTTTTCGGACGATACGATCATCAAACAAAACAGCCTATTGTCGATTATGAAAGCGCCGCCGTCTATGCGCTCGCCATTTTAATGTGCCTTGAAGTAGATGAAGAAACATTTGCGAAGGAATTATATACGCAAATGAAGACTTTACAAGTGAATGAAGGGATTTATCACGGGGGCTATATTGATGTTTCTTCGAAAGATACGCATACATTTGATAATTTATTGGCTTTAATCGCAGAGAGAAGCATGCTTGATTTATAAAAAAAGAAGGCATCTAGAAGTAAAATGGTACCTGTGGATAGGACACTTAAAAAAAGAGTGTGCTATTCACAGGTA
>CANSAF010000075.1 GCA_947644645.1 uncultured Sporosarcina sp.
TGTATAAAGGTGGCGTGTTAATGTATGGTCCATCGAGATCATTGAAAGATATTAAAAAAGCGATACAGCTAGGGAAAGAATAGTTGGCTGTGCAGAAAGCCTTAGTGCTTGGCTTTCTGCACGCCTCGCCGTTTGGGGTTCATTGAGTTTATGCGGTTGTTTGCTTGTTTTGTGTTTGTTGCAGGTTGTTTCTTCTACTAGTGTTTTTTCTACTATTGAGAGTTACTTAAATTAGATGTGGTTTTAGAGTAGGTTGTTTTATGTAATGGAAGATTCTATATGTCAAGATTATGCAGAAAGCCTTAGTGCTTGGCTTTCTGCACGCCCCGCGTTTGGGGATTCGTTGAGTTTGTGCGGTTGTTTGCTTGTTTTGTGTTTGTTGCGGGCTTACCCAAAGTGTTTGCTTAGTAAGATAACGAATAAAACATATAACAATCCAGCCAAGATGATAGTGCCCACATAATAATACCAAATTCCAGAGAATATCAACAATTCTGTAATGAAATATCCTGTAAGTATTGTAACCCCTAATCCCACTATGTGTTTAATTACGGTGGAAAATACAAGTTTGTCAATAACTAAGTAAATAACAAACCCAATAGTAGCGCTCATCACTGCTGAAAATAGAAATAATAAGATAACTTGTAGATATATGATCATAAAAAATCTCCTTTCTATATTTCATTTAATAAGTTAGAGAATTTGCCCAGTCTTACTAGAGAGTTTTTAGGGTCTTTTACTTAAAGCTATAAAATTTATGCAACTTTAATGGTGTGATCCTCGAAAATGCTTTATAATAAAGAATAATAAAGTAGGGAAAAAAGAAACTTTATTCCTTAAAAAGGAGGAAAGCTATGAGCATGGCCCTAATTCTTTCAATGGTTTTTGTAGTCATTGTATTAGTTGTTGGAGTTATTGTAACGATATCTGCTGCAAATTCTAAGAATGAAAATTACAGCAATGAAAAAAGTTTTTCAAGTCTACTCTGGGCTTACGCTTTATCAATCCCAATTCTTTTCGTAATAGCAATTATAGCTATATTTGTAATTTTATAAGCTAAAGATGAGGATTATAAAAGTAAGACGATATATTTTGAGTTAAAAACGACTTTGATACTGTCATGATCGAAGTCGTTTTTAACTAATTTATCAGCGTAATGATGTTAAAGGCTGATTAAGAAAGTATTCACTGATGTTGAAGGCGTAAAATGTACGTTATGATTTACTCCAAGCTCTTTTTGCACTTCTTCAGTAAGCAATTGGCCGAGTCTGTTATGTTCTTCTTCCATTGAAATGGCTTTTGCTTTTAGTTGGTCTTGGTTCGAATCAATCCAATCACCGTATTGCCTAGCCCATTTCATCAAATTCATCTTCAAAGGTTGGGAAAGTGGGATCTCTTCAATATCTAAATTACTTCCACAATCATCACACCAAATTGGATCTGCCCCAAAATCTCCCTCAACTTTGAGGTATTTCATCTCTTCATCATCTTCGCAGAAACAGTGCATCGCTCTCCATCCTTTCCTTCACTTGATTAATCACTCAATTATAATATATATATATTTTTTTTATAAAGGAAAGCTGTTCATACTGGGTTCATAATAATTGTTTATACTGTTTTACAGAGGGAAGGGTGTGGAAAGAGATGGCGAAAATTTTAATTGTTGATGATGACTTGCATATTCGAGAGCTTTTACATTTGTTTTTATCAAATGAGGGATTCGATGTTTATGAGGCAGTGGATGGCTTAGATGCGCTTAAACAGTTGGAACGTACTCAAGTTGACTTAGTCGTGTTAGATATTATGATGCCGAATATGGATGGTTGGGAACTATGTCAGGAAATCCGAGCATTTTATGATTTGCCGATTTTAATGCTAACAGCGAAAAGGGAAACATCTGAAAAATTAAAAGGCTTTGCGATGGGGACGGATGATTATTTAGCGAAACCTTTTGAGCCGCTAGAGCTTGTTGCGCGCGTCAAAGCCTTGCTCAAACGCTATCAAATTTCAATTTCACAAACTGTAGAAATTGGACACCTCTATTTGAACCAAAAAACTTATGAAGTTCGTGTCAATGAGGTCGAACTTCATTTGCCTTTAAAAGAATTTGAACTGCTTTATTTATTGGCAAGTTATCCAGGAAAGACGTTTACGCGAGAGCAATTAATCGAGAAAATATGGGGTTATGACTATGAAGGCGATGAACGAACGGTAGACGTGCATATTAAAAGGTTGCGTAGCCGATTTAATCGTGACGTCGTTGATTTCCAAATACAGACAGTTCGTGGATTAGGTTATCGATTCGGGGAGAATGATTCATGAAAGAAAAATTATGGGAAGTGTTTGGTCCAATTCTCTTTCTCGCGATTTTAACGATTTTTTGGACACTCGCTTATTTCATCACACCTTATCTATTTCAAACGCTTGATTTAACAGTTACACCGTTTATGGCTCAATTCATCACTTTTATTTTAGGGGCAATCTTCTTTATTCTTTATTTAATCATCGCTGGATTTATTGCAAAAAAACGTGGAAGTGGACGGAAAATGTTTATGGATTCTGTCATTGATGCGATGCAACAAATTTCACTAGGGAATTATAATGTCCATGTATCGAAAATTAGTGGGCATGAAAATCGATTGCATCCTTTCGATGAAATTGTGGATCATTTAAATAAGATGGCAAAAGATTTAGGAGAAATGGAGGAAATGCGGCAGCAATTTGTTTCAAATGTTTCGCATGAAATTCAATCACCTCTGACTTCTATTAAAGGATTTGCAATTGCTTTACAAAGTGACCAGATTTCTGACGAACAACGGCAGCATTATTTAAAAATTATTGAAAAAGAAAGTGGAAGATTATCCAATTTAAGCGATAATTTATTGAAATTAACTACGCTTGAATCGACAGAATCACTGATTGATCAAACGACTTATCGATTAGATGAACAAATCCGTAATATTGTTTTAGCAACAGAACCGCAGTGGATGGCGAAAGAACAACAGATTCAACTGCATTTATCAGCTACAAAAATTATGGCGGAGAAGGAATTACTTGATCAAGTGTGGATGAATTTATTGAACAATGCCATTAAATTCACGCCAAATGGTGGGACGATTACAATAGAAGCATCTTCAACTGATGAAGAGATTTCCGTAATCGTTAGCGATACAGGAATTGGCATTTCTAAAGAAGCGCAAGTCCATTTATTTGAACGTTTTTATAAAGCAGACAAAGCACGTAGTCGAGAAGCAGGTGGGAATGGGCTTGGGTTATCAATTGTGAAGAAGATAATCGATATGCATCATGCGTCGATTTTTATAGAAAGTGAAGAAAACCAAGGTACGAAAATTCGTGTTTTATTTCATAGAAAATGAGTAAGGAGTTGGCAAGATGGAAAATAAACAAAGTGGTATTAAGCCCTTTATCCAATTAATTTTATCAACAAAAATTCCAAAAACAGCGCTGATTATTGGAATGATAGGTAGTATTTTAACGACACTGGCAGGACTTGTTGTGCCGATGTTAACGAAAAATTTAGTGGATGGATTTTCAGTAGCGTCTTTAAGTGTGCCATTGCTAATTGCAATTGGACTTGCATTTGTCGTGCAAGCAATCATTAGTGGGATTTCCATTTATTTACTAGCGGCAGTCGGGCAAAAGATCGTTGCGAGTTTACGAGAGAAAATGTGGTTGAAACTTGTTCGTTTACCAGTTGGTTATTATGATGAAAATTCAAGTGGTGAAACGGTAAGCCGAGTGGTTAATGATACGAGTGTCGTGAAAGATTTAATTACGGATCATTTTCCACAATTTATTGCTGGGATTATTTCAATCATTGGTGCGGTCACTTTATTATTAATTATGGACTGGAAAATGACGCTAATGATGTTGATTGCGGTTCCAGTTACATTAGCTGTAATGATTCCACTTGGGAAGCGTATGGCAAAAATCTCAAGAGGGTTACAAGATGAGACGGCAACTTTTACAGGAAATGTGCAACAAACATTAGGTGAAATACGCTTAATGAAAGCTTCGACAGCCGAGAAAGATGAAGAAGCGAAAGGGATTTTGGGAATTGAAAAGCTTTTAGGATTTGGATTAAAAGAAGCACGCGTTTTCGCATTAATTGCACCGCTTATGCAATTTGTTGTGATGCTCGTCATTGTAGTGATTATTGCGTATGGTGGGATGCGTGTAGCGAGCGGCGAAATGACGACGGGTACCCTTGTTGCGTTTTTACTTTATTTATTCCAAATCATTATGCCGATTACGACGTTTGCGATGTTCTTTACGCAACTTCAAAAGGCAAAAGGTGCTACAGAGCGTATTATTGATATTATGGATGTGCCGCTTGAGAGTGGACAAAATGGGATTGAAAAAGATATTGCCAATGAGCCAATCACAGTATCTGGCGTGTCATTTAGTTATGAAGAAGATGAGCCAGTGATTGATAAAATTTCCTTCCGTGCAAATCCTGGTGAGATGATTGCGTTTGCGGGACCGAGTGGCGGTGGAAAAACGACTGTATTTGGGTTATTAGAACGTTTTTATGAACCGACTGAAGGTGAAATTTTAATAGGCGATACGCCAATTCGTGAACTTGCCATTCAGTCTTGGCGCGGACAAATTGGTTATGTAGCGCAGGAAAGTGCGATGATGGCGGGAACGATTCGAGATAACTTAACGTATGGATTGGATAATCGAGATACGATTTCAGATGAACAATTATGGGGAGTTGCTGAAATGGCATATGCAGCTCAGTTTATTCGTGAATTTACAAATGGGTTGGATACGGAAGTTGGCGAACGTGGTGTGAAACTTTCTGGTGGACAGAGACAAAGAATTGCGATTGCACGTGCATTTTTACGTGACCCGAAAATATTAATGATGGATGAAGCAACAGCCAGTTTGGATAGCCAATCCGAAAGTGTCGTCCAGCGAGCGCTCAGTCGATTAATGGAAGGACGCACAACATTTGTCATTGCACACCGTTTATCCACAATTGTCGACGCAGACCAAATTATTTTTATTGAAAAAGGAAGAATTACGGGTAGTGGCACGCATGGGGAATTAACAGAGTCGCATACACTTTACCGTGAATTTGCGGCACAGCAGTTGGCGTGAGTTTTATAGTAAAAATCGCTCTTCGGGAAAGATCCGTAGAGCGATTTTTTATTTTGATTGGCGAGGACGTTTTTTATCCGCGCTTGAGGGGAGTTTATCCGCGTTCGGCAGTAGTTTATCCGCGCTTGAGCAGGCGTTATCCGCGGCTCAGACAACTTTATCCGCGCGATGCAAAATTTTTATCAATATATATGAGGATTTCAAATGAAATTAACATGCCTAAAAACCTTGCAATGAAATAAGAATCTTCAAAGTTCGACTTGCATTTATTTTCTAACATGTTATCCTTATCCATGAATTGTATATTTGCACTAGGGGTGCTCGTTGTGAGCTGAGACGGAACATTTTTGTTCTAAACCCTTTGAACCTGAACTGGTTAGGACTAGCGTAGGGAAGTGGATGAATGTTGAATTTGAATGTGTATTTTTCAATCCAACGCCCACTTAACGTAGTTTAGGTTGGGCGTTTTTTCATCTAAAAAAATAAAAATCTACTAGGGGTGCCGAAATGGCTGAGATTGACCCTTTGAACCTGATCTAGTTTGGACTAGCGTAGGGAAGTAGTTTAGGACGAGCCTTTATCATGTCTCGGCAACTAAACCACTTTCCGTTATTTGGAAGTGGTTTTTTCTATACAATTCTACAAATCTATTAGGAGGAATTATGTTGACCGAGAAATTTACGGATCGTTTATTTGAAAATGTACAGCCAATTTGGAAGAAAAATCACCAACATCCATTTGTACAAGGGATTGGGAAAGGAACATTGGACCGTGAAACGTTCATTTACTATATGAAACAAGATTATGCTTATTTAATTGATTATTCAAAGCTGTTTGCGGTTGGTGTATTGAAGGCGAAAGATTTAAAGACGATGGAAAATTTCGCGCGTACTTTACACGAGACATTGCATTTTGAAATGGAACTTCATCGTAAATTTGCTGAAGAGTTTGGGATTACGCGTGAAGAGCTTGAAGAGACTAAGCCAACACCTGTCAATATTGCGTATACGCGCTATATGTTGAATGTAGCGCAAAATGGTAGTTTGGCAGAGGTTGTCGCATGTTTATTGCCATGTGCTTGGGATTATTGGGAAATTGGGAAGTTATTAAATAAAGAATATGGCGATCAAATCGAAACGAATCCATATGCGAAGTGGATTCAAACCTATGATTCGGAAACGTTTGGTAACGGGGCGAAGTATTTAATCGCATTGATGGATGAACTTGCAGAAGGAAAGCCTGAACGTGAATTGGCTGTTTTGGAGGAGCATTTCCAAATGACGTCAAAATATGAGTATTTATTTTGGGATATGAATTATTACAAGCAGGGATGGCCGATTTAATTGATGCGAAAAACTGAAAAATTAACTTACACAGCAATTATTGCAGCCTTGACAACGGCAACGAGTGGTTTCATTTATATCCCAATTGGTTTTGCGAAAATATTTCCGATTCAACATTTTGCCAATGTATTAGCGGCTGTGTTGCTTGGACCTTGGTATGCCCTAGCGCAAGCTTTTATTTCATCTACGCTTCGAATTTTGATGGGGACGGGAAGTTTCTTTGCGTACCCAGGTAGTATGATTGGTGCGGTTTTAGCTGCTTATTTATTTGCTAAAACAAAAAAATATACTTTTGCGGTAATTGGAGAAGTCATTGGAACAGGAATTTTGGGGGCTTTAGCGACTTATCCAATCGGTTTGTTTTTACTTGGAAAAGAGACCACTTTATTTGGTTTAATGCCAGCATTTATGATGAGTTCATTTGTCGGTGCATGGATGGCTTATGGGTTATTACGCGTATTTAAGAAAAATAAAGTGTTTGGGGGCGTTCATATTGAAAACAGCATTAACAATCGCAGGGTCTGATTCTGGTGGGGGGGCAGGCATTCAAGCGGATTTAAAGGCATTTTCGGCGCAAGGTGTTTTTGGCATGTCAGTCATTACGGCGATTACGGCACAAAATACTGTAGAAGTTCGAGGCGTTCAAAATATAGAGTTAGCAATGATCGCGTCACAGATTGAGGCGGTATTCGACGATATTCAAGTCGATGCAGTGAAAATTGGAATGCTGTCATCTGCTGATGTTGTGAATATTGTTGCGAAAACATTGGAGAAATATGCACCGAAGCAAATCATTTTAGATCCGGTGATGATTTCAAAAGCTGGTCATCATTTATTACAAGAAGAAGCGATTGCAGCATTGAAAACTGTAATGATTCCAATGGCAACAATGATTACACCGAATATTCCAGAAGCGGAAGTATTAACGGGAATGAAAATTGTCACGCGTAAGGATATGGAAGAGGCGTGCCGGAAAATATATGCGCTTGGAGCAAAAACGGTTTTATTAAAAGGCGGACATTTGGCAAATGATCCGAATGATTTATTTTTCGACGGGGAAGATTTTTATTGGTATGAAGGGAAAAGAATTGAGACGAAAAATACGCATGGAACGGGTTGTACATTATCATCCGTCATCACTGCAAATGTAGCGAAAGGTTATTCATTGCTAGAAGCTGTTGGTATTGCGAAAGAGTATATTACAAATGCTATTTTGCATAGTTTCAATCTTGGAAATGGTCATGGTCCAGTTCACCATTTTTATCAATTCGATGAAAGTTTGAAAGAAGGTAGTGTACGTGAATAAAAAAGAGATTCAAGTTTTATTTGAAAAAGTAAGAAAAGAAGAACCGCTCGTTCATCATATTACAAATCCGGTGACGATCAATGATTGTGCAAATGCAACGCTTGCAATTGGCGGTTCACCGGTTATGGCAACCAGTGTTGAAGAAGTCGCGGATATGGTGAGTTTGGCAAATGCACTCGTCATTAATTTTGGCACAATCGACGCTTTAACATTTGAAGCGATGGTCATTGCGGGACGAGCTGCGAATGAAAAAGGTGTTCCTGTAATTTTAGATCCAGTTGGTGTCGGGGCAACAGCATTTCGAAATGAAAGAGTCGCTGAATTTTTGAAGCAAGTGAAAGTTTCGATTGTACGGGGAAATGCCACGGAAGTGTATGCGTTAATTGGTGGAAAGTCAGAAACGCGAGGTGTTGATGCAGGCGAGCTGACAGATATTACAACGTCAGAACTGGCTTTTAAAGCAGCGCAGAAATTAAAGGCCGTCGTCGTAATTAGCGGTGCCCAAGATGTGATTTGTGATGGTAAAGAACAAGTTATTGTAGAGAATGGAGATATTTGGTTGACTCGAATTACCGGAACAGGTTGTATGACGGCTTCGTTAATTGGATGTTTTTCGGGTGTGACGAAGAATTATTTTCACGCAGCAATTGCGGGAATATCAACGATGTCTTTAGCAGGGGAATATGCGAAGGAGTTACTAGATGAAGCCGATGGTATCGGCACATATCGTGTACAGCTTTTTGATACATTTTTTAAAATGGACGGTCAACTTTGGGAAAAGGGCGTGCGATTATTATGAAAAACATTTATTTAGTCACGGACGAATCAACACCAGTGGATGCATTACTCGAAATTACTCGGCAGGCGGTAAAGGGGGGTGTTTCAATGGTACAACTTCGTGAGAAACATAGTACGGGGAAAGATTTTTATGAAAAAGCAAAGCGACTAAAGGAAATGCTAGATCGATATCATATTCCATTATTTATTAATGATCGAATTGATATTGCGCTGGCAGTTGGTGCAAGTGGTGTGCATATTGGGCAAAAAGATTTACCGCTTTCAGTTGTAAAAGAAGTTTTACCTTCTTCAATGATTGTTGGGATATCAGTTTCAACTGTAGAACAAGCAAAAGAAGCAGAAGAAAATGGTGCGAATTATATCGGAGTAGGTGCGGTTTTCCCGACAAAAACGAAAAAAGACGCGCGCGTATTGCCAGAAGGGGTGTTATCTTCAATTATTGAATCGGTAAATTTACCAGTATACGCGATTGGCGGTATTCATCCAGATAATATTCACACTTTGCGTGATAAAGATGTGGCTGGCGTGTCCGTTGTGTCTGCAATTATGGACGCAGAAAAACCAGTGCACGCAGCTGCTTTACTGAGAAAGAATTTGAATGCTGTTGAAATCAAATAAATATGGAAGGCGCTTAGAAGTTTATTTGATTTCTAGGGGCCTTTCTTTTTGTTACGATAAGAAGTAAGTTACTACTAATAATGAGGAGGAGAAAAATGAAACAGAAATTATTCATTAATGGTGAGTGGTTGGAAGGTAAGGAGTTTGCGGACTTATTTTCACCTTATTCTGAAGAGAAAATAGCCGAGATTCCTCAAGCGACGGAAGCGCAAGTTCAGGCTGCGATTGATGCGGCTTATGAAAATCGTGGAGTGATGGCAAATTTAACAGCTTATGAACGAGCAGAAATTTTAGAGAAGCTCTTAGATTTATTGACAGAAAATCGTCTGAAAGCCGCAGAAATTATCTCTTTAGAGTCGGCAAAGCCATTGAAATTCTCGCTCGGGGAAGTGGACCGAACAATTGAAACGTATAAGTTTGCGGCTGAAGAAGCAAAACGTTTACACGGCGAAATGATTCCGATGGATGCGGCGAGAACTGGGGCAAATCGTTTGGCCTACACATTGCGAGAGCCAATTGGCGTTGTAGCGGCGATTACACCGTTTAATTTTCCATTAAATTTAGTTGCGCATAAAATTGGACCTGCTATCGCAGCGGGAAACACAGTCGTGTTAAAACCAGCTTCGCAAACGCCACTATCTGCTATTTTTATTGCAGAATTATTGGAGCAAGCAGGTTTACCAAAAGGTGCGCTGAATTTGATTACAGGGAGTGGGCGACTTGTTGGCGATCAACTGGTCACGAGTGATCAAGTAAGCATGGTTACATTTACTGGAAGTCCAGAAGTTGGAATCGGTATTCGAAATAAAGCGGGGCTGAAGAAAGTTGCACTAGAATTAGGTTCCAATGCAGGGTTAATCATCGATGATGGTGCGAATTTTGAGAAGGTTATTCCTAAATGTGTCACAGGCGCATTTTCAAATCAAGGTCAAGTTTGCATATCTGTCCAAAGAATTTATGTCCATGAAAATTTATTTGAATCATTTAAAGTGAAATTTAAAGCAGCAACAGAAAAATTAGTTCTTGGCGATCCGATGAATGAAGCGACTGACGTTTCAACATTAATTGCGAAAAAAGAAGTTGAGCGTGCGAAAGAATGGATAGACGAAGCAGTAGCTGGCGGCGGAAAAGTCGTTGTCGGTGGAGAAGTTGAAAATCATATTTTACAGCCGACAATTTTGACTGATGTTGCAGCGGATTTGAAAGTTTCTTGCCAAGAAGTGTTTGCGCCAATTGTGATTGTTAATCCGATTAAAAGTGTAGATGAAGGAATTGCCGCAATAAACGATTCAAAATATGGACTGCAAGCAGGTATTTTTACGAATGATATTGAGACTGCGATGCACGCTTCTCGGAAACTTGAAGTTGGCGGCGTCATGATCAACGACATCCCAACTTACCGTGTTGATCAAATGCCATATGGCGGAGTGAAACAAAGCGGCAACGCACGCGAAGGCTTGAAGTATACAATAGAAGAAATGACAGAAATGAAGCTAGTCGTGTGGAATCAAGAATAAAAAATCATAGTACTCCCCGGTATTGATTGCGTATTTGATGATCGCTTTTAGTATCGGGGTTTTTTGTGGGAATTATGGGAAGGGGGATTGCAGATTTTCTGAAGTTGGATATTGATTGTCCTAAGTTCGGACGTGATTCTCCTAAGCTAAGATGTAATTCCCCGAAGTTAGACGTTAATTGTCCTAAGTACGGGTGTGATTCTCTTAAGTTAAGTCATCTTCGTAGCGAATTCCTAATGTATTACAGAATATGTTATCTTTAATATAAAGAAAAAAAGGGGGAGATGGGGTGTCGCAGCGCTTTGCATATTTGATCGTATTGATTGGAGCAATTCTTTGGGGGACAACAGGGACAGCCCAAACTTTTTTGCCCCAAACCATTCATCCGCTAGGCGTAGGAGCATCTCGTTTGGCAGTCGGTGGATTTAGTTTACTAATCTTGTTACTCATACTTGGTAAAATACAATTTAAAAATTGGCCGTGGAAGCCGACAGTCTATGCGGCGATTTCAATGGCACTCTTTCAATATTTATTTTTCTCATCGGTGAGATTAACTGGCGTTGCGATTGGAACAGTGGTGACGATTGGAAGTGCGCCTATTTTTTCAGGCATTATTGAATGGTTCATTGTGAAGCGGCGTCCAACGAAAATTTGGGCAATCGCAACGGTCCTGGCCATAATTGGTTGTGGCTTACTCTTTTTGAATCAAGAAGGTGTCGTCGTAAATCCAATCGGTGTCATGATGTCACTCGGAGCGGGTTCTTTATTTGCGATTTACACATTAGTGAATAAAGAAGTTGTCGATTCAGTACCAGCCGTTTCAGCAGTAGCAGTTATTTTCTCGTTAAGTGCGATGATGTTAATGCCGTTTTTATTTATATTTGAAACGGAAGGGTTATTGACAGGAAAAGGCATCGCAGTCGTACTGTTTTTAGGACTTGCAACGACAACAATTGCGTATATTTTATTTTCAACGGGTCTTAAATATATCCCATCTTCTTCAGCAGTAACATTATCTTTAGCCGAGCCTTTAACTGCTGCTTTATTAAGCGTAATCGTTGTCGGTGAATATTTATCGCCAACTTCATGGGGAGGCGTGGCATTACTACTCGGGGGAATTCTTGTATTGACGCTTGGTGCGAGAAAACGGACAACATTCGGTGAATTGGAGGAAGAATCATGAAAATATTATTTGTATCTGTGGTTGTGTTTGCTGCTATCATTATTCTGAATGAAATGTATTTTAGGAGGAAATTTAACATCCATCGCCTGCGCTCACCGTTACCTGAATCTGGTCAGAGAGCGCTGAAAAAATGGTTCTTGCCACTTTTAGTTTTTTATCTTATCTGGGCTGTGATAGGGATTTTTTTATTTGAAAATTTAGATGTCTTAATCATTATACTGCCTTATCTCATAGCCAATATGTTAGTCCGAGGTGGAATCGAGCGAAAATATAATAAAAAAGCCAGAGTGTGGATTTTAGAATATAGTCAAGCAGCCTGGGCGACGATTTTATTTCTTGTACTTTTAATATTCTTTTAGGGGCGATGTGAACTCAATCGCCCGAGCTGTAAACTCGTTACGAATTGTTGTGAACTCATCTCAAATTCTTGTAAACTCAACAAAAAAACTGCCTGGAAAGTCTATTTCACAACTTTCCAGGCAGTTTTTCAAATCTATGATAAATACTATACTTCTGAATGCCCCTCGCGTTTTCGATTGCTTTCTCTTTTTCACTTTCATAAGTGTCAACATGATCTTCGCGAATCGCAATGGAAGCTTTTAGTGAATGTAACATCCAAGGTGTTTGAATTTCATTGACATACATTTTCGCCTCTTGAAGTTGACCACTTAGTGCGTAAGCAAGACCCGAGTAATACGGCTGATAATCAGGTTTTGTCATTTCAGTGGCAAGTTGCAGCAACTTTTGATGATCTTTTTGATGAAGTGCCAAATTTGCTTGATAAATCGTTTGCATTTCTTTTTGCTTATGCTTTTTCAAAATAAGCCCGAGTGCACGCTCGATATCTTCTTCTCTTCCATAAGCGAGCGCATACGCATAGCTAAAGAAGACTTTTTTACGATTTCGAATGATGTATTTCTCAATTGCTGGCAGTGAATTTGATTTGTAAATTAAAAACATCGGATAAGCTGTAAACATAAGTGTAGAAGCAAGCAACACGAGCACAAGTACGATACCTTTTGGGACATCGAGAAAACTTAATAACGCAACTAAAATCCCGCCAATTACAATAAATAATACAGTTTGCATCGTATTCGACATCGTTTTTGGATGGTTTTCCATTAATCTTCATTCCTTTCAATTGAAATGGGGACTTTCTTTCGAATGTTTCGCAATGAAACTAAGAAAATGATATTTAAAATAAAAATAAAGATAGAAAAATACAGCATCATAAGCAGCCAATCGTCTGTTGCGAAGTTTAAAGTAAATGTTTCCGCAGTTAAATATAGAAGATAACACTAGCGTCGCATTAAAAAATAAGCGACGTAATAAAATACTGAATTTTCTCTAA
>CANSAF010000076.1 GCA_947644645.1 uncultured Sporosarcina sp.
CATTTTTTTCTCTTCATACAATTAACCTCTTTCTAATAATTTTAATATCAGAATAGCAATGATACAGCCAAGTAATGTGAATAAAAGATGGAAACTTGCTAAAATAGCTGCGCCAGGAATACTGATTAAAAACTGTGAAATGTTCAATTCACCTGTCGAGAAATCCAGAATTGATTCCGCGATTGACCAAAGCATAATGGGTAAAAATGCAATTAAAGCAGCAACCCACCCATTTCGATAAAATAAATATGTGAGTACACCTAGCAATGTATAGCTTAATATGAATCCAAAACTGTCTTGTAAAAGCGAAGTTTTCAGCGCAAAGAAAAATGATATAGTTACTAAAATAATCTGATAAACTGACAATTTAAGTTTGATTTTGGAAATCATTTTTGTGTGATCAATCGACGATTCAATATTATGTTGGAATGATTCTTCTGTTAAACTTACGAGTTCGGCACATTCTGGACAAGTTGTTAAATGTTGATTTAGCCAACTCGCTGTTTCAGGTTGCAATAAATCTTCGGCATATAAAGTCAATAAATCTTCCACGATAAAACAGTCTTTATTCATCATTCGACCTCATTTCTTTTTGCAATTTTAATTTTGTCCGATGAAAATTAACCCGAACATAGTTTTCACTTTTTTGTATTAAATCACCAATTTCTTTAAAAGACAATTCTCCATACACACGCAACGTCACGATTTCAGCAGGGAGGGCATCCAATTTCGAAACTTGTTCAATAAACGCCCAATTCATTTCCTTTGATAAATAAAGTTCTTCTGATGAAACGGTCTTTTCTTGTATGTCATTTGAGAGTTTATTCACAAGATTTCTTGCATACTTTTTTGAACGATAATGCTTTTTGAGTAAATTTCGTGCAATTGCAAAAAGCCATGTTTGTACACTTGCTCGACCACGAAATGTTTTCACACCTTTTAATGCGGCATAAAAGACATCTTGGGTCAAATCTTCAGATAACGTATAATCCATTGTCCTTGCTAGAAAAAAGGCAAAGATTTTGGGATGTGTTTCCTCATAAATTTTTTCAAGTTCCGTCATAATACCCTCCTTTCTAGTTGAGAACATTGGTTTTATCTTATCAGAAATCCGTTGTTAATAGATTAGTACCACGAGCTTTCAATTCGTTACACATTTATGAGAAATTTTCTGCAACTTATTTTAAGTTTTTCTTGTCTCATTATAAAAGGGGGAGAAATACATGAAGAAAATCATTTTTATTGTTGTATTTTGTTTAAGTGTTGGTGGAAACTTGTATTTAGCAGGTTCGAGTTATTTAAAAAATACACATACACCGACCAAAGAGGATTTGGAAATATTGGGGGAAATGACAAAAATGGTATTAGAAACAGATCAATATGAAGACATCGCTTCAAAAGAGCAAGTTTTCTCGATTGAACCAGGTGTAAGTAGATTTAATGTCGCTAATCCATCATCGATATTTCATTATGAGGTCTACGTAAAAACGAATGAGCAAACACATATTTTTTATTGTGACGATGAGACTTGCGCAAATGTTTCAAATGGCGGCTCAACGTATTCGAGATATAGCGAAGAGGAGCCGATTTTACTGTTGAAGAAGGTGCGGAAATAAAAATAACAATGTGCGTTTGTTTGTGCGAACCTGAAGCACACATGAAATCCCCGAGCGATTCGCACTAATTATATTTGGATTATTCTGTTAACTTGAGTAAGGTTGTATGAAGAATGATATGTGACAAGATGAAATAAATTTATTTTAATAGTCGCATCCTTTATAGGGTGCGTGGATTGAAATATAGATTGCTCCGTTGTTGAAGTTAATTCAACTTGTCGCATGTGCGTGGATTGAAATGCGTAAGCGCTCTATAGCGTGCGCAGCCGGTCTGTAGTCGCATCCTTTATAGGGTGTGGATTGGAATAAGTAATGCTGCCGATAATAGGCTCCGTCAATACCACTGGATCCTTTACGAGTCATATCAATTGATTGTTAAAAGATGACAACGTCAATTACTTAGGCTCTGATTATAAGGAAATCTCCAAATCGGAAAATAAAATACGACAAGTCAAGAATGCGCACAGCATAATATGCGTTCTCATTATTTTTTATAGTATGTCGGGTATATTTGACCTTTTGGAAGTTATTTATTACAATTCATATAATTGGAGGCAAAGCAATGGGAAAAAATTTACGTTTAAAAGCCGCGAGAGCATCGAAGGATTTATCACAGGCGAAATTAGCCGAAAAAGTGGGAGTGACGAGACAAACGATGAACGCGATTGAAAATGGAGATTATAATCCGTCTTTAAATCTTTGTATTGCGATTTGTCGAGTCTTGAATGTTACATTGAATGATTTATTCTGGGAGGAATGAATGATGAAAAAAGGGAAGTATGATGAATACCAACTTGCAAAAAGACATAAGATTGCTTATCATACATTAATTGGTGTGTTTGGATTAACCTTGGTGAATGGTTATGTAAAAAGTAATTATGGTGTTTGGGCTGAACCACATATAGAATCACTTATGTTGGTGCTCCTACCTGGCTTTTATTTCGCGAGTGCTTCGATTTTACAAAATGCTTATTTTCGAATGAAAGACTATCCGATAAGCATTTTATTGCTATCTGGATTTGCAATGGGGTTTGGTTTGTTAATCATTGGCATATTTGCATTTTCAGGATCATTCCAGCTTATTGAAAATGGCAAGTTAAGCGGAGATATTGAGCTTTTCTTATTCACCTTACTTTTCTTGGTTGTATTTTTGACGCTGATGATTAGAAAAAAGTTAGATAGTCGCATGTAAGTTGTGCGTGGATTGAAAGTATATGTTTTTAGTTGTTTACTTTAGAAAGCACCTTAATTACTCAATGTGATTAAGATGCTTTTTTATTTGTCTAAAATTTATATATACTACTAAAAAAATATAGAACATATTATTTTAAATTACATACGATAAGCTAAGGAGGTATTGTACCAATGATAGAATATATGAGGAAGTATTGGTGTTTTACATGGAGATTCATTATCCATTTATTGGGTTTTATCACTGAATATCACTTTCAAAAAAGAGAAGATAAAATAAACATTATCATCATTTATTTGCCAAATCATTAGTAAATCCAGCCCATTCGAAAAAAGTCCTTAAATTCTACATATATTTTCAGTTTTTTCAGTGAATTAAATCGTTTCTTGTGGTAATATGGATATAGTTATTTCGGAGGAGGTTGTCTATCAATGATTGCACATATGAGAGAATCCGATTATAAAATTCAAACGGTTCAAGAACATTTGAAAACGGTTTCATTTCTTGCCAAAAAATATGGTGAGAAAGCCCGTTTTGAAGCATCAGCGGAACTTGCGGGGCTTTTACACGATATGGGAAAAAACACAGAAGCCTTTAGTCAATATATTACCGATGCGGTAAAAGAAACCGGCGCACCTTTAGAACGAATTGACCATTCTACTGCTGGCGCAAAATATTTATATGAAACCTATTATGTTGAAAAACCGAGTAATCAAGTAGAAATGATGACCAATTATACGATTGAAATGATAGGGATGACGATTTTATCTCACCATTCGGGCTTACAAAATTTTGTACAAACAGATGGGAGTCAATCAGACTATTTTAGAAGAGTTTGCAGAGAAGATTTGCCCTATTATGATGAAGTTCGAACTGAATTTTTACGCATCAAAGAAAATGAAGAAGCAGTCAAAAAGCTATTAATACAAGCGACAAAAGAGTTAACAGCATTTTCTGTAAAAGTGAGTGAAATATTTAAGGAGTATGACAATGGGAAAACTTCTCCTTTTTTATATTTTAGTTTAGCAATGAAATATATTTTTAGTTGTTTAATTGATGCGGACCGTACAGATTCGAGAAGGTTTGATGAAGGAGATACTTCCGAATTATGGCATTCCAATCAAGACTTTTTCAAAAAAAGTTATGAAAACGTCATGGAACAAGTCAATAAGTGGGCAAATGGGAAAGATGCGCAAAAACCAATCAATCGACTACGAGCTGAGATGTCTAATCGATGTGATGAAATGGCGGAAGAACCTGCGAATATTTATCAATTATCAATTCCAACAGGTGGCGGAAAAACGTATGCGAGTTTGCGTTACGCATTAAAACATGCTTATTTAACAGGAAAAGAGCGAATTATTTACGTTGTGCCCTTTACTACGATTTTAGAGCAAAATGCAGATGCGGTAAGAGAAATCATTCAGGATTCAGAAAATGTCTTGGAGCATCACGCCAATGTGATTGATGATGTGGAAACTGAAAATCATCAAGACTACTATGGAGAGCCTTATCAAAAGCGAATGCAGCTTGCGCGCGATAATTGGGATCACCCGATTATTTTCACGACGATGGTCCAATTTTTGGATACATTTTATGCAAAAGGTACGAGAAAATCTCGTAGATTACATAATTTAGCGAATGCTGTCATTATTTTTGATGAAGTGCAATCTGTCCCAGTTAAGCATATTTCTCTTTTTAATAGTGCAGTTAATTTCTTACATCATTTTGGAGGGAGTAGCATAATCCTTTGTACAGCAACACAACCATCACTGGCTAAAACCAATTACCCGTTAATGATGCCTAAAAACACGGAAATTGTAAAGGATTTACTAGACGTTGTGAAAGCATTTGAACGTGTCACAATTCATAACAAAATAGAAAAAGAAGGTTGGGATGCAGAAGAAATTAGCGACTTTACTTTGGAAAAACTGGAAGAGTGTCGATCCATTTTAATCATTTTAAATACGAAAAAAGCTGTTTTAAATGTTTATCAGCAATTAAAAGATTATCCAGATGTCCAAGTTTATCATTTAAGTACGTCAATGTGCCCGCAACATCGAAAAGATATTTTAAGTGAAATCAAAGAGAAGTTAAAAGCGAAAAAAGAACGAATTATTTGCATAAGCACGCAATTAATAGAAGCTGGCGTGGACATTAGTTTTCAATGTGTTATTCGTTCACTCGCTGGCATTGATTCAATTGCGCAAGCTGCAGGGCGCTGTAATCGTCATGCAGATGATGAAAAAGGAATGGTGTATATTATTCGCGCAAAAGATGAGGCATTGTCTAAACTTCCGGAGATTGAATTAGGACAAGAAGTAACGGAAGAAGATGTATTCAGTCGTGAACAATTCGCTACTGATCTGTTAAGTCCCGCCGCAATCGAAACGTATTTTGATTTTTATTTAAATAAAGCACACCGAAAAATTAATTTACAAGATAAAAAATTGGATGTCGAATTAATAGATTTACTCAATCGTAGTCAAAAATATGTCAGTGCCATACCAAAAAACAGCCGACAAACATTGATGACGTCCATGTACAAAACATTGGAAGCTCATTTTGAAGTGATTGAAGCACCAACGACCGCGATATTAGTTCCTTATAAAGAAGGAGAACAACTGATTCAGTATTTCAATGAGGATATTCGTGATTATGATGAACTCAATCGTAAGTTAAAAGAAGCACAGCAATATAGCGTGAATGTGTATCGCCATACTTTACAAGATTTGGCCGCTGAAGGACTTTTAGTGTCTTTATACAATGACTCTATTTATGCGCTAAGAGATGGTGGTTATGATAAAGATTATGGGTTAGAAGCAGAAGGTGAAGGCAGTTTGGCAACACAAATCTTTTAAAAGAGAGGTGAAGAAATTGAGAAATCAAATTGAATTTGAAGTACATGCAAAATATGGTTTATTTACAGATCCGATTACTAAAATTGGTGGGGAGAAATTTACATATCAAATCCCAACTTATCAAGCATTAAAAGGAATTGTAGAATCCATTTACTGGAAACCTACGCTAATTTGGTATATTGATGAAGTTCGTGTGATGAATCCAATTCAAACGGAAGTAAAAGGTGTTCGACCAACAAAATATCGAAGTTCCGCGAATGACCTTGCGTATTATACGTATTTACGAAATCCTAAATATCAAGTACGCGCACATTTTGAATTTAATATGCATCGTGAAGACTTAGCTTATGACCGAAACGAACATAAGCATCATAATATCGCAAAACGTTCTGTAAAACGTGGCGGACGTCGTGATATTTACCTAGGGAGTCGAGAATGCCAAGGATACGTGGAAGCTTGCGAGTTTGATAGTGGCGAAGGTTATTATGATGATTATGGTGAAATTAGTTTTGGCCCGATGTTTCATGGCTTTAATTACCCAGATGAAACGGGAGAAAATACATTAGAAGCGAGAATATGGACGCCTGTTATGAAAAATGGCATTATTCGCTTTGAAAAACCTGAAGATTGTCCTTTTGTACGACCGATTCGAGAAAAGGAAACAAAAATATTTATTGCGGGTGAAAATTTTAAGCCTGTAGAAGATGAATATAAGGAAATGTTTTCTAAGGAGGTGACAGAATGAGTTGGATGAATCGACTCTATGAAGTATATGAAAATAATCAACAGCAAGTTGGTGAATTTACTACGCGCGGCGAAGGACAAAGCTTTACGTTATTGCCCGTTTCGCATGTGACGCAAAGTGCACAAATTGAAATTACATTGGATAGAGAGGGTAATTTTTTTAGTGCAAAGGTTATTCCAAAAGAACACGCACGTACCGTTGTACCCGCAACATTAGATTCAGCAAATCGTTCTGGCGCCAAAGTAGCACCGCATTTCATCCATGATAAATTATTTTATGTTGCAGGAGACTATTTGAAATATGGTGGGGCAGAAAAGCGTGCTAAAAACTTTCCTGAATATATCACTCAAATGAAAGATTGGGCAATGAGTGAATGGGCGCATCGGAAAGTTAAACTTATTTATCAGTACGTACAAAAAGGGTGCGTAATTGAAGACCTTATCAATGAAAAAATCTTGTTTGCAGACGAACAAAATCAATTAATAGAAAAATGGACGAAAAAAGAAGCCGATCAATACGAGCTTGAAAAACCAGAAATCTATAAAGTTGTAACAGGGGATAGTAGTGAAGCCCTCGTTCGTTTTACAATTTTAAGTGAGGATTCAAAAGATCCTAAAGTATGGGAAGATAAGGAGCTTTTTCAAGTATTCCAGCAGTATCTTGAAAATAAAATGGCTACAACAGATGTTGGTCTTTGTTATGTGACGGGATTAAATATGCCACTTACAGATAGCCATGGTTCACGCTTAAGAAATGCAGGAGATATGTCGAAATTAATATCTTCGAACCATAATAAAAATAGAAATGAATTTATTTATATGGGGCGTTTTGAACATCCAAGTCAAGCAGTACAAATTGGTTATGATGTTTCGCAAAAAGCGCATAATGCTCTGCGTTGGCTTATTCAACGGCAAGGTTATCGTTCAGATACAAGAAATTTTATTACATTCGGTGTTGAAAATCCAGCGGTTGTCCAACCGTTCGAGGGGACAAATGAGATGTATCAATCGCTTCCTGGTTTTGAAGAGATTGAAGATGAAAAAGATTATACGAATCTTGTTGCTGCTGAACAAATTCAAAAAGCCTTTAAAGGGTTAGCTTATCATATAGAGGTTGATGGGATTGATTCAGTTATTATTATGGCGGTAGATGCTGCGACGACTGGAAGACTTGCAATTGTTTATTATCAAGAGCTTGATAGCCGTTTATTTCTAGAACGTTTGGAACACTGGCATACGACATGTAAATGGCTGCAAACGTATTATGATAAAAATCAGAAAAAAGTCGTGAAATATATCGGTGTCCCGTCAACGTACCATATTGTAGAAGCGATTTATGGTGAAAAAGCAGACCCGAGAATAAAAAAGGAATTATATACGCGTTTACTGCCTTGTATTGTCGATCGTGCGGTTATGCCAAAGGATATTGTGATGGCGATTTACAATCGTTTAAAAAATCCAATGAGCTTTGCCGGTGACTTGGCAAATCCAACAGGAGAGTGGCAGCGTACGTTATGGATTGCTTGTGCGCTTATACGAAAACGTTATGAAAAGGAGGAAATCAGTATGGCATTAGATTTGAATAATCATACGCGTGATTATTTATTTGGACGTCTGCTCGGTGTTGCAGAAGTTTTAGAACGGAATGAATTAAATCGCCGTGGCGAAAAGCGTGCAACGAATGCGATGCGTTATTTAAACGCATTTTCCCAACATCCTGCAAGAGTTTGGCAAACGATTCGAAAACAATTACACCCTTATCAAGTTCGTCAAGGAGAAAATGTTTGGTATTATAATAAATTGATTCGAGAAATTGAAGCTAGTATGAAAGATGATTATATGACAAATGATGCGTTAGGACCGAAGTTTTTACTTGGCTATAGCAGTCAAATTGAAGATTTATATACAAAAAAAGAAGAGAAAGAAGGGGTTACGGATGACACCAATTCAAAATAAAATTGATTTTGCGGTAATTTTCACTGTCGATAAAGCAAATCCAAACGGAGATCCACTGAACGGAAATCGTCCACGTCAAGATTATGATGGACACGGAGAAGTTTCGGATGTTGCGATTAAACGAAAGCTTAGGAACCGTCTACAAGACGAGGGAGAATCGATTTTAGTTCAATCTGACGAGCGTCGTAGTGATGAATATCGTAGTATTTTTGCACGGGTTGAAGGAAATGAAGAAGTTGCCCCTTATTTTGCGAAGAAAAATAAAGAACCGAATAAAGAAGCATTGGTAGAAACTTTTGCGAGTAAAGCTTGGTATGATGTGCGCGCTTTTGGACAAGTTTTTGCTTTTAAAGGTACGGATGTATCTGTAGGTGTTCGTGGACCCGTTTCCATTCACACTGCGACAAGTATTTCACCTGTTGAAGTATCGAGCATGCAAATTACAAAAAGTGTGAACTCAACGACCAATGATAAGGATCCAAGTAAGAAAACATCTGATACGATGGGGATGAAGCATCGTGTAGATTTTGGTGTTTATACTTTTTATGGCAGTATTAATCCGCAATTGGCTGAAAGAACAGGTTTTTCTGCTGATGATGCAGAGAAATTAAAACAAGCACTGATTTCTTTATTCGCAAATGATGCTTCTTCGGCAAGACCAGATGGCAGTATGGAAGTGAATAAAGTGTACTGGTGGGAGCATAATTCGAAACTTGGTCAATATTCATCTGCTAAAGTGCATCGTTCTGTAAAAATTGAGTTGAAAGACGAAAACATTTTACCTAAATCGATTGAAGATTATACGATTGAATTGGACAAGCTTGAAGGCTTATCCGTGAAAGAATATGACGGGTTATGATCCATCTGAATTTTTAATGTTATCGGGCATTCAACATTTTCAATTTTGCGAAAGGCAATGGGCACTCATTCATATCGAACAAGAATGGGAAGAAAATGTATTGACGATTGAAGGAAGTCATTTGCATGAAAAAGCAGATGATCCATTTATCCGTGAGAAACGAAAAGATATTTTAAAGGTTCGCGCATTGCCTGTTCATTCGACCAAAATTGGCTTAACAGGTATTTGTGATGTTGTCGAATTTCATGCAGATGTAAACGGTGTCTCATTACAAGGAGAGGAAGGAACTTATTTACCAATTCCAGTAGAGTATAAAAGAGGAAAACCGAAGCGAGATCAATCTGATGTTTTGCAACTTGTTGCACAAGCAATTTGTTTAGAAGATATGCTTTATTGTCCTGTTCCAATTGGCTCACTTTATTATCATGAAATTCGAAGGCGCGTAGATATCGAAATTACAGAAGAATTGAAAAATCAAGTGCGAAATACGGCAAAGCGTATGCATGACTACTATAAAAGACGTCATACACCACGTGTGAAAACAGGAAAGCATTGCCAAAGTTGTTCGTTACGTCATATTTGCTTACCTGAGTTACTTACAAAAGAGTCAGTGGCGGCTTACATGAAAAGGATGATGGCAGAATGAAAAAACTGTTAACGACACTTTATATCACTTTGCCGGATGCTTATCTTGCATTAAAAGGTGAGAACATTTCTATTATCCAAGAAGAAAAATCGATTGGTCGAGTCCCACTTCATAATTTGGAGGCAATTTGTACATTTGGTAGACAAGGTGCAAGTCCCGCGTTAATGGCTGCTTGTATGGAACGCAATATTGCCATTACTTTCCTGACAACGAGTGGTCGAATGCGCGGCAGAGTCATTGGTATTACGAACGGGAATGTTACGTTAAGAAAGACACAATATCGGATTTCCGATGATGAGAAAAAAAGCGCTGAAATTGCGAGACATTTTCTTGTAGGGAAATTGTATAATTCTAAATGGATGTTAGAGAGAATGACACGTGATCATGCGTTAAGGATAGAGGTTGAGAAATTTAAAAAGATTTCCCTTTATTTAACAGATTCTATGCATCAGTTAATGACCATTGACGATTTGGAACAATTAAGAGGCATTGAAGGGAATGCAGCAAGTGCGTATTTTTCTTTAATGGACGATATGATTTTGCAGCAAAAAGAAGATTTTTTCTTTAAAGGCAGAAACCGTCGTCCACCGCTGGATAATGTGAATGCTCTATTGTCATTTGTTTATACATTACTTGCAGCGGATGTAGGTGCAGCTTTGGAATCAGTAGGCTTGGATGCTTATGTAGGATTTCTGCATCGTGATCGCCCAGGAAGAATGTCTTTAGCGCTTGATATGATGGAAGAATTAAGAAGCGTTTACGCAGACCGTTTTGTGTTGTCTTTAATTAATAAAAAGCAAGTACAAGCATCAGATTTTGTAAGAAAAGAGAGTGGCGCCGTACTTATGACTGATGAGGCGCGAAAGAAAATCTTTGATTTATGGCACAGGAAAAAAGATGAGAAAATTATGCATCCTTTTTTGAAAGAGAAGATTTCATGGGGACTTGTTCCACACGCACAAGCATTATTACTCGCCAGATATATCCGCGGCGATCTCGATGCATATCCACCCATTCTATGGAAGTAGGTGAACGATTTGTTAGTATTAATTACTTATGACGTTAGTACAACTTCCGATGGCGGGAAAAAAAGGTTAAGGCGTGTCGCCAAAAAATGTGAAGATTACGGCGTTCGCGTGCAAAACTCGGTTTTCGAATGTATTGTCGATGCAGCACAGTTAAAATTGCTTGAAATCGCATTGGAAGAAATCATAGACCCAACCGTTGATAGTTTAAGATTTTATAGATTAGGAAATAATTATAAAAATAAAGTGAAGCATATCGGCGCAAAGGAAAGTTTAGAAGTGGAAGGTCCTTTGATTTTCTAGTGCGAACCTGAAGTGCACATGAAAACCCCAGGGGATTCGCACTAACTTTTATTGTTTTAAGTTTTAAAATAAAGCTATTTAGTTGCGGAAGCTATTTCAAATGATTGAATTTTATCAATGAAATGATTTAATACATTTGAAATAGCATGTTTTCGCAGTCGCACTCTTTATGGGTGCGTGGATTGAAATTTTCGGCACTACTTCTAATGCTTTAGAAAAGATGTAGTCGCACTCTTTATGGGTGCGTGGATTGAAATTTGTTGTGCGTCTGACCTGCTTTTCGGCTTGTTGTGTCGCACTCTTTATGGGTGCGTGGATTGAAATAGCCAATCCACCTGCACAGGTAGCGCCACCAGTACAGTCGCACTCTTTATGGGTGCGTGGATTGAAATCGCCTGCACGTAATTTATCGACAGCAACTGCAAGGTCGCACTCTTTATGGGTGCGTGGATTGAAATCTCCACATGCAGTTAATAAAAACAGTGAAGCAAGGTCGCACTCTTTATGGGTGCGTGGATTGAAATCATCATGCTTTTTACGTTAGCGTAATGCGCATCTTGTCGCACTCTTTATGGGTGCGTGGATTGAAATTACTACGCATTTTCCGTCTACAACGTCACACCCAACGTCGCACTCTTTATGGGTGCGTGGATTGAAATATTGCCTTGATAACCGGCGCAATTATCGCAACGCTTTGTCGCACTCTTTATGGGTGCGTGGATTGAAATTGATTCGTCCATTGACCCGTTTGTAAGTATCGCGAGTCGCACTCTTTATGGGTGCGTGGATTGAAATAACTCCATTCCGGCGACCGTATCACCTTTTGCTGTGTCGCACTCTTTATGGGTGCGTGGATTGAAATAATTTGAAAATAGCGGTCATGGAACATCTTTTAAGTCGCACTCTTTATGGGTGCGTGGATTGAAATTGGTGGCATCTTGTTTGGTGCTGCATCAATAAACGTCGCACTCTTTATGGCTGCATGGATTGAAATATGAGTTAAACGAGCAAAAACAAGATTTTGAAGAATACGATTAAAGTGGTTCCGGGTATTGGGGCTGTGACTACGATATATGGTTAATACTTATCACAAAGCAAATGTCGCTAGAGGTAAATTGAAAGGAACTAAGACACATAATGGATGGGGATGCAAATAGATAAATGAAGAAAGTGATGCTAATTATATTTTGCATACTATGGATACTATTAGAAATATATATGATAATTAATAATTATTTGAAAGATGTTCCGATAGCTACAAACGTGGTCTTATTGTTTGGTTTTTTAGGGATTTTATATATAATTTTCGGAAAAGATTATACCATAGTAAAAAAGGGCAAGAAAAAGAAGGAAAATGACTGAGTCTTCACCAATAAGAAAAAGTGACATGAAGTTTTAACGGTAATAAAAAATGCAACTGCTTAATGAGCGGTCGCATTTTTATTTTTAAATATTAACTTTTTTGATTTCGTTGCTTTTTTCATATATAATTAACTGAAAATAGTGAATTTAAAGAAGAGTGGGGAGGTGAGAAGGATTATAGATTTAACGGCATTTTACACTCAAATCATCGATGGAATCTTCGTGTTTTTAAAACCTTACTTATTGCTGTTTGTCATTTTGTTTGGTATTTTGGCATTGGCTATATAAATTGAATTAAATAATGACCTTCACGCTTTCTATTATCCCAAAAAGGG
>CANSAF010000077.1 GCA_947644645.1 uncultured Sporosarcina sp.
CGTTTCGCTTTATTGGAAATAATATGGTTAAGAAGGCAAATAGAACGATTGTCCAGATATATAACCAGTTCAATTCTTGCGGCATATGATTCAATATCAAATAAATGAAAATCGGTGGCACAATGAATAACCATAATATGCCCAATTGAACTGTCTTATTTTTCAGCACGCCGTTCTCCTCCTTTAGACCTGTATACAAATTATTGAATTTATTGTTACTTTAGCGTAAAAAAGTTAAAATGTCACTTAATTCAATCTAGTCATGCAAGATTACGCTTCTACTTGAAATGTTTTACTTGCTAAGAGATATAATGAACCTGTGACAATTATCCTTGACTGTTCATCTCTATTTAGTATTATAGAACTACTATGACAATTTGTCACTCTTTTATTCTTAAATTCGCAACAATCCATCAATTCCTCTCCAGTTGCTGCTTCAGGATGATTAAATGTGAGAAATGTAAATGATTTGGCTACTGGAATCAGTTCGTCCAATGTACCTTTTAAATCTTTTCGCTTTAACATACCAATGACAAAGTCCACTTTCTCTCCTGGAAATTCCATTTCAATTGTTTGACGCAATGCCTTTGCAGCTGCTGGATTATGGGCTCCGTCTAAAAAGATATTCGGATGAATTTCTTCAAAACGATTTGGGTATTGCGTCATTTTCACAGCCTCCGCCAATTTCTCTTCATCTAGCTGAATTTCTGCACAGAGTAAAGCTTCAATCGCAACCGCTAGATTCACTTGTTGATGCGGACCTCTCATCTTTCTTTCTTGCCATTTAAAAGTCGCCAATCCTTTAAAAGTTTCGTTTGTATTTTTTTCAATCGCAAAATCTATGCCGTAAATTTTCAAATCCGCAGATTGTTTTTTCGCTACTTCCTTAATCATATCAATTGACGTAGACAGCATTTGTCCAACTACAACAGGTTTTTCAACTTTAATAATGCCCGCTTTATGGGTGGTAATTTCTTCAATCGTTTCTCCTAAAAATTGCGTATGATCTAAACCGATTGATGTAATGACTGAAACAAGTGGATTTACCACATTCGTACTGTCTAATAATCCGCCCATTCCCGTTTCAATGAATACATAATCCGGCGCATTTTTCTTCAAAACTAAAAAAGCAACAACGGTTAATAATTCGAAATCAGTCAATTTCCCACTTAACCCAGCTGTTTGAATGTCACTGAATGCTTCTTCAATCATTTGCGGCGTCGCATCGTGACCGTTCAATCGGATTTGATCATGAAGATCCCGAATCGCAGGTGATGAAAATACACCTGTTGAATAGCCATTCTCACGTAGAATCGATTCCATAAACTGTATCGTGGAACCTTTGCCATTTGTCCCACTCACATGAATGATTTTCAATGTATTTTGTGGATTACCTAACTTCTCCAATGCCGTTTCAATCGCTTCTAACCCGGGTTTAATGGACGGATCACTTGCGATTTGAAAACGTGTTTTATACTCTTCTAATTTTAGAATCATTTTTCTGCCCCCGTATGGTAAAATATGAATAGATTTAGTATAACATGACCGGAGGAATGACATTGTCTAGTTGTTGGGTAATTTATAATGGTAGTTTAACGAGCGATAAATTCGAAGACCAAGCACGCCTAATCAAGGAAGCTGCCGAACGTGCGGGCATTCAAGCTTTGATTAAAAAAAATTATGAAGTGATGATGGATTTAACATCTTCGATTGAAAATCCACCGTCTTTCGTCGTTTTTTTAGATAAAGATATTTTACTCGCAAGATATTTAAAAAATAAAGGCATTCGTATATTTAATGATCCTGAAGTAATCGAAACATGTGACAATAAAGCCAATCAATATATTCAACTCGCAAAACATCAAATTCCAATGCCAAAAACGATTATTGCACCAAAAGTTTATCCAGCATTTACGATTCGTGATTCAGGTTATTATGAAAAAGTGCTCGAATCGCTTTCTTTACCAATGATTATTAAAGAAGGACGCGGATCATTCGGAATGAAAGTTTATTTAATTGAAACTGAGGAAGATTTTTATGAAAAGGTAGAAGAACTTCGTGGTATAGATTATGTCTTTCAACAGTTTATTGCTACTAGTAAAGGGCGAGACGTTCGCGTCAATATTGTCGGCGGAAAAATTGTTGCGGCGATGTATAGACATTCAGAAACCGATTTCAGGGCGAATATTACAAACGGCGGGACGGCTGAAGTTGTCACATTAACGGCAGCGCAAGAAAAAATCGCCATCCAAGCTGCAGCGGCTGTCGGGGCAGAATTTGCGGGTGTCGATTTATTATTTGGGGAAAATGAAACACCTCTCGTCTGCGAAGTAAATGCTGCCGCACATATTCGGAATATCTTAAATGTGACAGGCATTAATGTGGCGGATGCAATGATTCAGTACATATTGGAGGAAATTCAATGAAAGCTTATGTTTATTACGAAAGTAAAGATGTGGAGAAAAACAAATTATTTATCGATGATTTAATGGCGGAAGCGAAAAAAATCGATATTGATTTACAGTTATTAGTAGATATGGAACAACCTGAAAAAGACGCGGCATTTATTTTATTTCGCGGACGAGACTTTGAACTTGCTGCGGCTTTTGAAAAAGCTGGATTCCGCGTTTTCAACAATAGTGAAGTGAATCGCATCGCGGGCAATAAATTAAGCACATTTGAACTTTCGGTCATGCTCGGGATCCCAACGATTGAAACGCATAAATTATATACTGCAAAACAAATCGACACTTATCCTGTCATCGTAAAAACTGCGCATGGCTACGGCGGGAAAGAAGTTTACTTATGTCATGACGCTGAAAAAGTAACACGAATTCATCAAAAGTATGAAAATGAATTACTCGTCGTTCAACCATATATCGAAGCAAATGCAACGGATATTCGCGTATTCGTTTTAGGCGACGAAATCATCGGCGCTGTAAAACGCATAGGCATCGACTCTTTCAAATCAAATTATACATTGGGCGGAACAGTAGAAAAATATAAAGTTTCCCCTAAAATTGAGTTGATTGTGAAAAAAATTGTGGAAACACTGGATAGCGATTATATCGGCATTGACTTTCTGCTGCGTCCAAATGGCGAGGTTTTATTGAATGAAATTGAAGATCCTGTTGGGGCGAGAAGTTTGTATGTGACACATGAGTTTTCGGTTGCGGAGAAGTTGATGGGTTACGTTCAAAAAAAGATTATAGATTTATAAGTGTTTGGTGCCTATGTGTATGACAAAAATCAAAATTGCGTCATACACAGGCACACGATAAATAGGTCTTTACATGCCACCTCTATATGTAAACGGCATTAACTTCTGGCTGGACCTCCCACTTAAGATTTTCTACCTCTGATTCTTCTGTTTCATTCACCGTGATTTTACAATCTTTAGGCTTATTTGATTTCCACTCTTCAAATGGGGTTACATCATGGACGTTATTTCCACTTACCCTACCTTTTACATATATAACTTCACTGCTCTTAAATCTGAGTTCTTTTCCAAAGTAGGCATCGCCGAGAACAACAATAGCGGCATTAATTTTGTTTTTTATATCTATATGGCCTAATACTGTCAAATCACCTTCAACTACTATACATGCTTGATTGTTAAATATAATTTCTCCTGCTACATATAAATCCTTTTTCACATTTAAAGAGCTATAATTTTTTCCACCTCCGCCTTCTATCTTCAAATCACCCGCAACATATACATGTTCGGATTCTTGTGGATGCTCTCCTTTTCCTATATTATATTCATTGTATTTTTTAACCCCGTCACCTGTTGGTGGCTGATTTTCTTCTAAACCTTCATCATTTTTATCCTCATTTTCATTTTCTTTATCCCCGCTTATCCTTGAAGGTTTAAGAATTATTTCCGCTTCAATCTCTTTAAATGAATTTGAATTTTCGCTAACCTTTCCTGCACTTTTTATATATATAATGAGATTTTCTGTATCTGATTGAATATTTCCACACACAATATTTTTACTAGCATTTCTTTCAACAAAATAAGTTCCAATTTCTGGTCCATCACTATTCAATTCACCGATATTTGCAGCATTACAAACAGCTTGTTTATACTCTCTTGTTGATTTATCCTTTAAATATTTTCCGTCTAAATCGTAGTATTTTTCAAATTCAACTGCTTTCACTATGTCACTTATTTTTGCCTGATAATGCATAACCCCCATCTCGGCTAAATGCCTCGCTTGAACTTGTTCTTCTTTATTCGTAAATTGTTTGGAGGCGGACATATTCATTGTGAAAAGTGCTGCGCCAAGAATTGTAATGACGACAGCAATTAATAAAACCATAACAAGTGTACTACCTTTTTCATTATCTTTTAACATCGCGAATGCCCCCTTCTCACTCTAATTTGCTAAACTCCGTATCAATGATATGTGTACGTTTATCATTTTTTGACGTTAATTTTAATTGGAATGGTTGATTCGTTTTTGAACGATAGATTGTTTCTGTCATTTTCTCACATGATTCTTCCTCTAAGCAAAAAGAATAGTAATAACCTTCAGAAATGACTTTATTTTCATCAAGAAGTAATTGACCATTTTCAATTGTAAGCATAAATGATTCGCCAGCATCGTCTACTCTCTTCAAATACTCATTCCGCACCTTTTCCGTAATATAATTCGCCTCCTGCTGTAGACGTTGGTCTGTCGTTGTACGATTCGATGTTTTTAAACTGCTCGTTAAAATTGAACCCGCTAATGTTAATAAAATACTCAAAATCACTAAAACACCTAGAAGTTCGATAAGTGTAATCCCTTTTTCATTTTTCACCGGCCGCCACCCACCTTATAATACGTCTCGGTTGTGAATGTAGAGCGTTTTTGCGCATTCGTATTACCTTTTGTCTTGACAGTTACAACAGCTCTTCCCAAACTATTGGGCACATCTTTTGTTGATCCCTCGCAATTAAGCGTGACTTTATAAAAATCTTTATAATCTTCAGCCTCAACTATAGTTTTCACACTAAGACAATTATCGTTCCCCCTAATTTCTCCAATAACTTCCTCCGCTATATCCACTTCTGTCAATTTCTCTTTATTAAATTTCGTATGTTTCGTTGCTTGTAATAAAAGACTTGAAAAGCTAATGAGGATGATTGATAAAATAACGAGCGAAGCCAAGACTTCGATTAATGTTAATCCTTTTTCATTTTGTTTCATATCTTTCATCCCCTTTCCATTACTTTTTAACTACTAAAATATTTTCAAACTAAAAATTCATATCAATTTTAAGTCTATTATATCATAATTATTTCTATCACTGGTATTTATTATGGATATTTTCAAAATATAGTAATTCTAAAAGCACTCGCTTTAATATTGCAATATCCATAACAAATTGAAACCCCTCCACGAAACACATAAAAAAGCGCGAGGAACCCAATCCCCGCACCGCACACAAAAACGCAAATAGCCGATTGCAAAAAGCAACCGGCTAGTCCCGCTTATAATTCTTTTAACTCTGCAATACGTTTTTCAACTGTCGCAAATTTTTCTAGATAATCTTGTTCTTTCGCACGCTCTTCCGCAACGACTGCTTCTGGTGCGTTTGCGACGAAACGTTCGTTTGACAGTTTACCTTGAACACGTTTTACTTCACTTTCCCACTTCTTCAACTCTTTGTCTAGTCGCGCTAATTCTTCGTCGACATTGATCAGTCCTTCAAGTGGTAAGAATAATTCTGCACCTGTCACAACGGCTGACATTGATTTCGATGGTGTGTCGATTGCTTCGCCAATTGTTAAGTTTTCTGGGTTACAGAATTTCTCGATATATTTACGATTTGTTTCTAAAATCGCTGTTGTTTCCGCATCTTTTGTTAATAAATAAAGCGGAACTGGCTTACTCATTGGTGTATTCACTTCCGCACGGATATTACGAACCGAACGAATAATGTCCATGAGTAATTTCATTTCACCCGCACGCGCTTTATTCGTTAATGATTCGTCAACTGTTGGCCATGCTGCGATTGTAATGGATTCACCTTCATGCGGTAAGTTTTGCCAAATTTCTTCTGTAATAAATGGCATGAATGGGTGTAATAAACGCATTGTATTGTCTAACACATAAGCAAGTACTGAACGTGTCGTTTTCTTCGCTGCTTCATCATCCCCATAAAGTGGTAATTTCGCCATTTCGATATACCAGTCACAGAAATCATCCCAAATGAATGAATAAAGCGCACGTCCGACTTCACCAAACTCATATTTATCCGCTAATTTTGTTACTTCTTCAATCGTTTCATTGAGACGTGTTAAAATCCATGTATCCGCAACAGATTTTTCACCCGTTAGATCGATTTCATCATACGTCATGCCGTCCATATTCATTAACGCAAAGCGAGAAGCGTTCCAAATTTTATTGGCAAAGTTCCAGTTCGATTCTACACGTTCCCATGAGAAACGAATGTCTTGACCTGGTGATGCTCCTGTTGAAAGTGTGTAACGAAGCGCATCCGCACCGTATTTTTCAATCACTTCCATCGGGTCAACCCCGTTATCAAGTGATTTAGACATTTTACGTCCTTCACTGTCACGAACAAGTCCGTGAATTAATACATCTTCAAATGGACGTTCTCCAGTAAATTCAATCCCTTGGAAAATCATACGGGATACCCAGAAGAAAATGATATCATATCCTGTTACAAGTGCCGCTGTTGGGTAATAACGTTTGAATTCCGCGTTTTCTTCATCTGGCCAACCTAAAGTTGAGAATGGCCATAATGCAGATGAGAACCATGTATCTAGTACATCTTCGTCTTGTTTCCAGTTTTCAATATCTGCTGGTGCTTCAGTCCCAACATAAACTTCGCCCGTTTCTTTATGATACCAAGCTGGAATTCGGTGTCCCCACCAAAGTTGACGAGAAATACACCAGTCATGGATATTTTCCATCCAGTTTAAGTATGTGTTTTCAAAACGATTTGGAACAAAATTCACTTTTCCTTCGCTCTTTTGTAGTTCAATCGCTTGTTTCGCAAGTGGTTCCATATTGACAAACCATTGTGTTGATAAATAAGGCTCTACAACTGCACCGCTTCGTTCAGAATGACCGACTGAATGTAAATGATCTTCAATTTCAAATAAAACATCCATTTCTTGTAAATCTTTTACAATTTGTTTACGACATTCGAAACGGTCCATGCCTTCGTACTTACCAGCTTTATCGTTCATTGAACCGTCTTCATTCATCACTAAAATTCTTGGTAGGTCGTGACGGTTTCCGATTTCAAAGTCGTTCGGATCATGGGCTGGTGTAATTTTCACTGCACCACTACCAAATTCCATATCAACATAATCATCCCCAACGATTGGAATAACACGATCCACGATTGGTAATGTTACTGTTTTTCCGATTAAATGTTTGTAACGCTCATCTTCAGGGTGAACCGCAACTGCCGTATCCCCTAGCATTGTTTCTGGGCGAGTTGTCGCAATTTCAATCGAACCAGTACCATCTGTCAGTGGGTAGCGCATATGATAGAATGCACCTTGCACATCTTCATGGATTACTTCGATATCAGATAATGCAGTTTTTGTTTTTGGGTCCCAGTTAATAATATATTCGCCGCGGTAAATTAGCCCTTTATTATACAGTTTGATAAAGACTTCTTGTACAGCTTTCGATAAGTTTTGATCCAATGTAAAACGTTCTCTAGAATAATCTAATCCTAAACCAAGTTTGCCCCATTGTTCACGGATATGACTCGCATATTCTTCTTTCCAGTTCCAAGTCGCTTCAACGAATTTCTCGCGACCTAAGTCATAACGTGATTTACCTTCTGTACGAAGTCGTTGCTCAACACGCGCTTGTGTTGCAATACCCGCATGGTCCATTCCTGGTAACCAAAGTGCATCGTATCCTTGCATACGTTTCATACGCGTAATGATATCTTGTAAAGTTGTATCCCAAGCATGTCCTAAATGTAAAACACCTGTTACGTTTGGCGGCGGAATCACAACTGTGTATGGTTCTTTGTCTGTTTCTGGTTGCGCTTCAAAATATTTACCTTTTAACCACCATTCATAACGGCCTTTTTCAACCGACTGCGGGTCATATTTCGTCGGCATAGATAGATTGTCTGTTGACATATTTTTTCCTCCTCTTGATCGTTCATGTTTTAAAACATGATGCTTTTGTGATTAAGTCAATTTCATTTTAGGGTGACTGATGGAAAATGAATATAAAAAAACCCCTATCGTCAGAAAAGGACGAAGGAGCTGTTCGTGGTACCACCTTTATTTATGCACACTAAAAAAACTTGTACATCTTAATCACAAATAACGGCTTCAAACCGGCTTTCGCTACTTTCAATTCTAATAAATTGACATGTTCACGAAAACTGCTCGCGGGTGACATTCAGCAAATTGTTGACGGGGCTTTCTCACCAATAGCTCCCTCTCTTTAGACAACAAATTTACTTACTATCCCGTTCATCGCATCTATATGCAGTTAGTTTAATTATAGTCGCTTCATCATTCATTCGTCAAGCAATCTCTTGTGAATCAAATTAAAGAAAGGATTTTTATAATGCGAAAAGGTTATAACCCTTATCTTTTGCCACCTTGGCTACGAAAAGTAAGATTTTACTGTAAGTCCATCATTATTCCGATTACGGCTTTTCAATTACTTCGCATGTTAATTGTGCCAACGACTGGCGATTTTATCTTGCTTTGTATTTTAATCGGGCTTTCTTTTGTTTTATACAAAGACATCATTTAACCGAAAACTCGTCGTTGAAATGCCATCTTCTAATTGTGCGATGAAATCGAGTACTTCATCTCCATTATTTGTGAAACTTGTTGTTTCTTGGACGACTTTCGACGTTTCTTGAACTTCTTCGGATGTGGATTCATTTTCAGCAATTGTTTGTTCAGGTTCTTCTTCTACAACCTGTTCTGCTTTTACTTTTTCATGTTCTACCGCCGCAGTAGTCGCCTTTACGTCTTGCTTAATGCCCGCTTCTTCATACGTACAATAAACATCCCAGATCATTGCCAAATGCCCATCTGTCACTTCATAAGTCGGATTTTTTACGGTTAAATCAACCGGATTTTCTGCTTCTGGCGGAAAATCAATATTGAACGGCAAAGCATATTCAAAATAACCACTTTTCTCGTTAATATCTAGATCATCAATTAAAATCGCTTCATCATGTTTCACAGTTTCTTCCGGATTTTCCGTTAAATTCACATCCACTGCAATATTATAAATCCCAGTTAATTTCGGACGCCCCTCAAATTCTTCCGCTGTAAATTGAGGGGTGATTTTTATATTCTCCGCCGACTCGGGCTGCCCAATCTCTTTTGGAAATACAAAATGCTCTTTCATTTGCCAATTAACTTCTTTCATCCGCTCTCCTCCTATTCGTCATAGTACTGTATGTTTATGGGAGCGGAAATAGACTTGTGGGAAGCGAGATTTTGATGAGGAGTGTTTTTAATGAAGCGTTATGGAGTGACGTTGGGAACTCGAATGGCTTTTCGGGGAACTCGAAGCCTAATTCGGACAACTTGGGGGTCATTTATGACAACTCAAACGACAGTTACGTGAACTCACATGACATTCCAATGATTTTCACAATAACACACAACCAAAAAAGCGTTCAGAAAGTCAATTCTCTAACTTTCCAAACGCCACTTGATTTATATTTATTTCACTTGCAGTTTTTCAAACACTGTATGGAAAGCTTCAACTGTTTTTGCGATATGCGCTTCCGTGTGCGCACTTGATAAAAACATGCCTTCAAATTGTGAGGGGGGTAAGAAGATGCCTTCTTCTGCCATCAAACGATAATATTCTGCAAATAAATCAAAATCAGATGTATTTGCTGTTTCAAAGTCAATCACGTCTTCATTCGTTAAGAAGAAGCCAATCATTGAGCCTGCGCGGTTTACCGTATGTGGAATATTATATTTTTCCGCCGCTTCACGGAACCCTGCTTCCAGTTGGTCGCCAAGTTTATTGAAATGTTCATATGACGCTGGTGTTAATTTCTTTAAAGTTTCAATCCCTGCTGTCATCGCAAGTGGGTTTCCAGATAATGTGCCTGCTTGATAAACTGTTCCTGCAGGTGCGATATGGCGCATAATTTCTTTCGAACCACCGTAAGCACCAACTGGAAGACCGCCACCAATTACTTTTCCAAGACAAGTAATATCTGGTGTGACACCGAAATACCCTTGTGCACAATTATAATCTACGCGGAATCCTGTCATCACTTCATCAAAAATAAGAAGTGTGCCATTGTCTTTCGTTAGTTCGCGCAGCCCTTCTAAAAATCCTGGTTGCGGAGGTACGACACCCATGTTTCCAGCAACCGGCTCTACAATGACAGCTGCTAGATCTTGTCCATATTGTTCGAATGCGAGTTTTGCACTTTCTAAATCATTATAAGCGACTGTAATCGTATTTTGCGCAGTTGCGGCTGGAACGCCCGGGCTATCTGGTAAGCCAAGTGTCGCAACACCTGACCCCGCTTTAATTAACAAAGAGTCGCCATGTCCATGATAGCATCCTTCAAATTTTAAAATAATATTACGCCCCGTAATCCCACGCGCTAAACGCAGGGCACTCATCGTCGCTTCTGTTCCCGAAGAAACCATTCTTACCATTTCAATATAAGGAACACGATCAATAACCAGTTGTGCAAGCTCACTTTCCGATAATGTCGGTGTACCGAAACTTGTCCCTGTCGCCGCAACGCGTTGTATACCTTTTACGACATCTGGATCAGCATGCCCTAAAATTAAAGGTCCCCATGATAACACATAATCGATATATTCATTGCCATCGATGTCTTTGACGATTGCGCCTTGTCCGCTGTCCATAAAAATCGGATCAATATTGACAGACTTAAAAGCACGAACTGGCGAGCTCACACCGCCTGGCATTAATTCTACTGCTTCTGTAAATGCTTGTTTCGATTGTTCAAATGACTTTCCCAATAATTTCTCCTCCAACCATTTTTTATATAATCAACGCATATTCACCGTTGAGGCTTCGATGGTCTTTTCAGTGCTTTTTGTTAAACAAGCCTCCTGATACTGAACTTCCTCTTCAATGCCAAAAACACTTTGGAATAAAGCCAATTTCTCCGCAGAATTTGACTCCATAGATAATGCTTTCGCTTCACGAATCGGTTCTTTCATCAATTGATTGACGATGGACATTGTATGTTTATTTAATATTTTCTTTTCGCGCTCCGTTAAGTCGGGCATTTTATTCAAAATACTTGTCATCGTTGTCTTTTGAATTTCAAGCCCTTTTTCACGTAGCACAGTAATGACGGGCACAACTTCCAATGTCGTTAACCATTCATTAAATTCAATAACTTGACCTTGAATCATCACATGAATTTTTTCCGCAGCTTTTTTTCTTTCAGCTAAATTGGCATCGACCATTCCTTGAAAATCATCGATATCATATAAAAAGACATTTTTTAATTGTCCGATACGTGGATCCAAATCTCTTGGAACCGCAATATCAATCATGACTAAGGGACTTTCTTTTCGAATGCGCGCAATATTTTTCATCAAATCAAAATCGATGAGATATTCCGTTGACGAAGTGGAACTGATGACAATATCGGCTTCCACGAGTGCAGATTGTAATTCACTCATCGGTTTTGCGATGCCGTTAAAACGTTCTGCCATTTCTTCAGCGGTAGAAAAAGTCCGGTTCATCATAATCATTTTTTCTGCGCCGCTTCCTTGCAAGTTTTTTAACGCCAATTCGCCCATTTCACCAGTGCCTAGCACGATAATTTGTCGATTTTTTAAATTCCCCAAAACTTGTTTTGCTAATTCAACAGCCGCATAAGAAATCGATACTGCATTTTCCGCAATATCAGTCTTTGCATGTGCTCTTTTAGAAAAAGTAATGGCTTGCTTAAATAAGCGATTAAAAATCATTCCCGTCATGCCATTTTTTTGTGCCAATAAAAAAGCATCTCTCATTTGACCTAAAATTTGCGTTTCACCTAATACCATTGAATCGATTCCGACACAAACACTCATTAAATGTTCAACCATTCGATCTTGTTCATCAATCATTAAGTATTTTTTCAACACATCTTCATCAATCGAAAACCAATTCGCTAAAAATCTTTCAATATGCTCACGACCTGACGCTAATTGATCGACGACTGCGTAAACTTCCGTTCGATTGCAAGTTGATAAAATAACATTTTCCAAAATACCGGGCTCTCGTTGCAATGCTTCCATTGCTTCTAATAATTCTTCATCCATAAATGAAAGCTTCTCTCTTAATTCTACAGATGCGGTTCGGTAATTCACACCTACAACAATCACATACATATTGTTGCTGCCACCCCTCCCCCTCAAGTTCATCATTATTGAACTGTATATACGAGAAAAAGGGCTGCAGGGACTA
>CANSAF010000078.1 GCA_947644645.1 uncultured Sporosarcina sp.
CCTTATAATAAAATTGGGTAAAAGGAACGGGGAAACCCGTTCCTTCTTTTAACTTGATTGATGAATACACTTGGAGGTGGCAATTTTATCATGCAAAAAAAGACGATGAAAGATTTGCAACTTGAAGGAAAACGCGTTTTTTGCCGCGTAGATTTTAACGTGCCAATGGAGGAAGGTGTCATTACTGATGACACAAGAATTCGTGCTGCAATTCCAACGATTAACTATTTAATCGGAGAAGGCGCTAAAGTAATTTTAGCGAGCCATCTTGGACGTCCAAAAGGGCAAGTTCATGAAGAGATGCGCTTAACTGTTGCGGGTGAAAGACTCGCTTCACTAATTGACAAGCCAGTTACAAAACTAGACGAGTCAATTGGAGAAGAAGTAAAAGCAGCTGTTGATAAAATGGAAAATGGAGACATTGTTTTATTAGAAAACGTTCGTTTCCATGCAGGTGAAGAGAAAAATGATCCAGCACTTGCGAAAGAATTTGCAGACCTTGCAGACGTTTTCGTAAATGATGCATTTGGTGCGGCACACCGCGCGCATGCTTCAACTGCAGGAATTGCACAACATATTCCAGCAGTTTCAGGTTTATTATTAGAAAAAGAATTAGACGTACTTGGCAAAGCGTTATCTACACCAGAACGTCCATTTACAGCAATTATCGGCGGCGCAAAAGTTGCGGATAAAATCGGTGTCATCGACCATTTATTAGATAAAGTTGACCACCTAATTATCGGTGGAGGACTATCGTATACATTTTTAAAAGCACAAGGTCATGAAGTTGGGAAATCTCTTTTAGAAGAAGATAAAATGGATCTCGCTTTATCATTTATTAAAAAAGCGGAAGAAAATAATGTGAAATTACATTTACCAATCGATGTAGTTGTAGCGGATGATTTCTCACCGACTGCAAATACAAAAGTGGTTCCAGTAGATGCAATTCCAAGCGATTGGGAAGGTTTAGATATTGGACCAGAAACAGCAAAAGATTTTGCGGATGCGATTTTAAATTCAAAACTTGTCATTTGGAACGGACCAATGGGCGTCTTTGAAATGGATGCTTTTGCGAACGGAACGAAACAAGTTGCTGAAGCAATGGCTAAAACAGAAGGTTATACAGTTATTGGCGGCGGAGATTCTGCAGCAGCAGTTGAAAAATTCGATCTTGGAGACAAGATGGATCATATTTCAACAGGTGGTGGTGCTTCACTTGAGTTTATGGAAGGTAAAGCATTACCGGGTGTTACAGCGTTAAACGATAAATAAAAAGGAGTGTTTTAAATGCGTACAAGAATTATTGCAGGAAACTGGAAAATGCATAAAACAGCGGATGAGGCAAAACAATTTACGGAAGCGGTATTAGCGAAACTTCCAAAATCGGATAAGGTTGAAGCGGTGATTTGTCCTCCAGCTCTTTATTTACAAAGCTTAACAGAATTGACAAAAGGAACGGATTTACATGTGAGTGCACAAACGATGCATGAAGCAAAAGAAGGTGCGTTTACTGGTGAAGTAAGCCCAGCAATGCTTCAAAGTATCGGTGTAAAACATGTTGTTCTAGGACATTCAGAACGTCGCGAGTATTATAACGAAACAGACGAAACAGTCAATGCAAAAACGAAAGCAGCTTTTGAATACGGCATTACACCAATCGTTTGTGTGGGTGAGACATTAGAAGAGCGTGAAAACGGCTCAACAGTTCAAATCGTTTCTGACCAAGTCACGAAAGCATTCCAAGACGTAAGTGCGGAAAATGCTAAAGTAGCAGTCATCGCATACGAGCCAATTTGGGCAATTGGAACAGGTAAAACAGCGACTGCAGAAGATGCTAACGAAGTTTGTGGCGCGATTCGTAAACATGTTGAAACAATTTACGGTGCAGACGTTGCAAACGCAGTTCGTATTCAATACGGCGGCAGTGTAAAACCAAGCAATATCGAAGAGTTACTGTCGATGGAGCATATTGATGGAGCACTTGTTGGCGGTGCGAGCTTAGAAGCAGAATCTTTCTTACAGTTAGTTGAGGCGGGCGCTAATGCGTAAAGGACCAGTAGCACTCATTATTCTTGACGGTTTTGGCCTTCGCGAGGAAACAAAAGGCAATGCTGTTTTCCATGCGAAAAAACCAAATTTTGATCGACTGAAAGCAGCTTATTCTTACACGACATTAACAGCGTGCGGGGAAGCAGTCGGACTGCCAGAAGGTCAAATGGGGAACTCTGAAGTGGGTCACTTAAATATCGGTGCGGGTCGTATTGTTTATCAAAGTTTAACACGTGTGAATAAATCGATTCGAGAAGGCGACTTCTTTAAAAACGAACAATTATTAAATGCGGTTGAACATGTGAAAAAGAACAATTCAGCACTTCATTTAATGGGACTGTTGTCAGATGGCGGGGTACATAGTCATTTTGAACATCTTTTCGCTTTATTAAAATTGGCGAAAGATGAAGGGCTTGAAAAAGTTTATGTCCATGGTTTTTTAGATGGACGTGATGTAAGTCCGCAATCTTCACTTGAATTTATCAGACGAACAGCTGAAGTGATGAAAGAAGTTGGCATCGGCAAGTTCGCAACAATCGCGGGTCGCTATTATGCAATGGACCGCGATAAGCGTTGGGATCGTGTGGAAAGCACGTATCGTATGCTTGTGGACGGTGTTGGTGAAAAATTCGCAACCGCGTCAGCAGGTGTCGAAGCCTCTTACGAAAAAGGCATTCATGACGAGTTTGTAGAACCATTTGTTATTGAAAAAGAAGGTAAACCCGTTGCGACAATTGAAGATGGTGATGCTGTTGTATTTTATAACTTCCGTCCTGACCGTGCCATTCAATTATCACGCGCGTTTACAGATAAAAACTTTAATGAATTTGTGACGACTAAATTTGAGGATTTGAAATTTGTGACGTTCACACATTATAGCGATGAAGTCATTGCAGACGTTGTGTTTAATAAAGAAGACTTAGTCGATACATTAGGTGAAGTTATTGCAGCAAATGGACTGACACAACTTCGAATTGCAGAAACTGAAAAATATCCGCATGTTACATTCTTTATGAGTGGCGGAAAAGAAGCTGAATTCGAAGGAGAAGACCGTATTTTAATCGCTTCTCCGAAAGTAGCAACTTATGATTTACAACCTGAAATGAGCGCTTATGAAGTGACGGACGCTTTACTCGAAGTAATCGGAAATGATTCAAAAGATGCGATTATTTTAAACTTCGCAAACCCAGATATGGTCGGCCATAGCGGCATGTTAGAACCGACTGTGAAAGCCATTGAAACGGTTGACGAATGTTTAGGTAAAATCATTGATGCGATTTTAGCAAAAGGCGGCACGGCAATTATTACAGCAGATCATGGAAATGCGGATGAAGTGATCAACATTGAAGGTGAACCAATGACGGCTCATACGACAAACCCAGTTCCTGTAATTATTACTGAAAAAGAGTTATCATTACGTGAAGACGGTATATTAGCAGATTTAGCACCAACAATGTTAAAATTATTAGGTGTTAAGCAACCTGAAAAAATGACTGGAAAACCATTATTTTAAAGGAGAGATTTTCATGCCAATTATTACAAATGTACAAGCGAGAGAAATTCTTGATTCACGAGGAAATCCAACTGTAGAAGTTGAAGTATTAACAATGAGCGGTGCTTTCGGACGCGCAATGGTTCCATCAGGCGCATCTACTGGTGAGTATGAAGCAGTAGAACTTCGCGATGGCGACAAAGACCGTTACTTAGGTAAAGGTGTTTTAAAAGCGGTTGAAAACGTCAACGAAATTATCGCAGATGAGTTAGAAGAAAACTATTCTGTCCTTGATCAAGCGACAATTGACAAAGTGTTAATCGAACTTGACGGTACGCCAAACAAAGCAAAACTTGGTGCGAACGCAATTTTAGGTGTGTCAATGGCTGTTGCACATGCAGCTGCAGACTACTTAGATATGCCACTTTACCAATATCTAGGCGGCGTAAACGCAAAACAACTTCCAGTTCCAATGATGAACATCCTAAACGGTGGAGAGCATGCGGATAACAACGTAGATATCCAAGAATTCATGGTTATGCCAGTTGGCGCAGAAAGCTTCCGTCAAGCATTACAAATGGGTGCTGAAATCTTCCATAGCTTAAGAGGCGTTCTACAAGAAAAAGGCTTAAACACAGCTGTTGGTGATGAAGGTGGATTCGCTCCAAACTTAGCATCAAGTGAAGAAGCACTAGAAACAATTATCCATGCAATTGAAAAAGCAGGCTACAAACCAGGCGAAGAAGTTCTTCTTGCGCTAGACGTTGCAGCTTCTGAGCTTTATGATACTGAAAAAGGTCTATACGTTTTACCAGGTGAAGGCGTAGAAAGAACATCTGCTGATATGGTTGATTTCTACGAAGAGCTTGTCAATAAATATCCAATCGTTTCTATTGAAGACGGCTTTGACGAAGACGACTGGGATGGCTTCAAGCAATTAACAGACCGTATCGGTGACCGCGTACAATTAGTAGGTGACGATCTATTCGTAACAAACACTGAAAAACTAGAACGCGGAATTGCTGAAGGAAACAGTAACTCAATCCTGATCAAAGTGAACCAAATCGGTACATTAACAGAAACATTCGACGCAATCGAAATGGCGAAAAGAGCTGGCTACACAGCAGTGATCTCTCACCGTTCAGGCGAAACTGAAGATACAACAATCGCTGACATCGCTGTTGCAACAAACGCTGGTCAAATTAAAACAGGTGCACCATCACGTTCTGACCGTGTTGCAAAATATAACCAATTACTTCGCATCGAAGACCAATTGGACGACACAGCTGAATACTACGGCGTAAAAACTTTTTATAACTTGAAGAAATAATTTTAGTAACCACCGCAGGGAGTCGGAGAGACTTCTTGCGGTGGTTTTTTTGATTTGGGGAGTGGCGGGGTTAAGGTGGAGGTGGGCGGATGTCTTGAATTCGAGGCACTGAAAAGTTATGGTGAAGCGCTGAAAAATTGCGTCGAAGCACTGAAAATTCGCTGGTTAGCGCTGAAATCATAAGAAAAGGACATACCTTGAATTCAAGGCACTGAAAAGTTACGGTGAAGCCCTGAAAAATTGGTGTCAGGCACTGAAAAAACGCATCGAGGCCCTGAAAATTCACCGACAAGCGCTGAAATCATTTCAATAACTCAGAAGGACACTGAACATTTGAAGAACGTATTGAAAATTGCATATATAATTGATTAATCTCCAAATATAGTTGTATCACCTTCAACAATTTGGTAAAATAGAAGATGTTGTGATGTTTCAATCAGGAGGTGGAGTGAGTATGCACGCATTGCTAATGACTTTACTAGTAATTGTAGCGTTGGCGTTAATTGTAGTGGTTTTATTACAATCGGGTTCAAGTGCAGGTCTTTCGGGAGCCATCTCTGGTGGAGCTGAGCAGCTTTTCGGAAAACAAAAAGCACGTGGATTAGACTTAGTTTTACAACGAATGACAATTGTGCTTTCAGTATTATTCTTTGTTCTTACGCTTCTCGTTGTGAAGTTTTAATTATAAAAATCGTAATGGCCTGACATTCCAGTTTAAGAATGCTCAGGCTTTTTTTAATTAATTTTAACCAAAAAAAGCCATATTTTACGTCACAAATGTCAATGAATGATACACTATAAATAGAAGATCATACATTCAAAGGAATTAGTGGAGGTTTATAAAAAATGAGAATTGCACAACCGAAACCGTTCTTTTTTGAACAAGGGAAACGAGCGGTATTATTATTACATGGATTTACGGGAACGTCTGCGGATGTCCGCATGCTTGGACGTTTTTTGGAGAAAAAAGGCTATACATCGTTAGCGCCACATTATAAAGGACACGGCGTACCACCGGAAGAATTGATCACGACGGCTCCTGATGAGTGGTGGGAAGATGTGATTGGTGGCTATCAACAATTAAAAGATGCGGGTTATGATGAAATTGCAGTGGCGGGCTTATCGCTTGGCGGCGTATTTTCATTGAAATTAGGTTATCATGTCCCATTAAAGGGAATCGTTACAATGTGTGCCCCGATGTCGATGCGCTCAACGGATTTAATGTATGAAGGGGTTCTGGAGTACGCTGGCGAATATAAAAAGTACGAAGGAAAAAGCAAAGAAGTTATCGAAGAAGAAGTTGAGAAGTTACGTGGGCAAACAATGCCCTCACTGAAAGAATTACGCGAATTAATTTATGAAGTGCGTGACAATGTAGACCATATTTACACGCCAACATTTGTGACGCAAGGAACACTTGATAAAGTGATTGATCCGGATTCTGCAAATGTGATTTATGACAATGTGGAAACAGATGACAAAACATTAAAATGGTATGAAAAATCAGGTCATGTCATTACATTAGGACCTGAAAAAGAACAATTACATGAAGATATTTATCAGTTTTTAGAATCGCTTGACTGGAACGTGTGAAAATACGCAGGATGGGAAAGCTAAAACTGAGAATAGAGGAGGGTTGAATTTGAGTACGTTCGAAAAAGAATTACAAGAAAAATTATTAGCTAAAATGAAAGAAGAATCATATAAGCCGATGACGGTGCAGGAGATTCAGGAAATGCTTGAAATTGAACAGGCGGATGAATTTAAAGAACTGGTGAAAATGCTCGTTCGCTTAGAGCAAAGCGGCCATTTAATCCGTTCACGAACAAATCGTTATGGTGTGCCGGAGCGCATGAACCATATCCGAGGGAAGTTTATTGGACACGCAAAAGGATTTGGCTTTGTGACACCTGAAACAGAAGGCATGGACGATATTTTTATTCCGCCGAGTGAAGTAAACGGCGCGATGAATGGAGATATTGTGCTTGTTCGCGTTTCAAGTGAGGCAATTGGTGAAAAACGTGAAGGATCGATTACGCGTATTGCGGAAAGAAAAACGACTCAAGTTGTTGGGACATTCCAAGATAATCGTGGTTTTGGTTTCGTTATTCCCGATGATAAAAAATTACCGATGGATGTGTTTATCCGAAAAGGCGATACACTTGGTGCCGTCGATGGACATAAAGTAGTTGTCGAAATTACCGATTGGCCAGAAGATACGAAGTCAGCTTCCGGAATGGTTACGCAAATTTTAGGACATAAAAATGATCCTGGCGTCGATATTTTATCGATTATTTATAAACATGGCATTGCGATTGAATTTCCGAATGAAGTCATTGAACATGCGAAGAGTGTGCCAAGTGAGGTACGTGAAGAAGATTTAGGCAATCGTCGTGATTTACGTGATGATTTAATGATTACGATTGACGGAGCAGATGCGAAAGATTTGGACGATGCCATTTCAGTTGTCAATCATGAAAATGGCACGTATACATTATCTGTTCATATTTCAGACGTGAGTTATTATGTGACAGAGGGTTCGCCTATGGATGTTGAAGCATTTGACCGCGGTACGAGTGTTTATTTAACAGACCGTGTCATTCCGATGTTGCCACATGCTTTATCGAACGGGATTTGTTCATTAAACCCAGACGTGGATCGTTTAACACTGACTTGTCAAATGACGATTGACCAATTCGGGAAAGTCATTAAACACGAGATTTTTGAAAGTGTGATTAAATCAAAAGAACGTATGACATACGATGATGTCTATAAAATCATCGAAGAAAAAGATGAGGAATTAAGTGAAAAGTACGCGCATATCGTGCCAATGTTAAATGATATGGCGGATCTTGCGGAAATTTTACGCAATAAACGAATGGACCGTGGTGCGATTGACTTTGATTTTAAAGAATCGAAAGTGCTTGTAGACGAAGAAGGTTGGCCGACAGAAGTCGTTGTGCTGGAAAGAACTGTTTCTGAACGTTTAATCGAAGAGTTTATGTTAGCGGCGAATGAAACAGTCGCAGAAAACTTCCACTGGATGGATGTTCCTTTCTTATACCGTATTCACGAAGATCCGAAAGCTGAAAAACTACAACGTTTCTTTGAGTTTTTAACGAATTTCGGAATTGTTGTGAAAGGTACGGGCAATGAAGTGCATCCACGTGCATTACAAGAAATTGTCGAATCGATTGCAGGAATGCCAGAAGAAGCAGTCATTTCAACGATGCTCCTTCGTTCGATGCAACAAGCGAAATATTTAGATGAAAGTTTAGGACATTTCGGTTTATCAACGGAGTACTACACGCATTTTACAGCGCCAATTCGACGTTATCCAGACTTAATCGTTCATCGTTTAATTCGCACATATTTGTTGAATAAAGACGTATCAAGAGCGACGGTAGATTATTGGAATGAACATTTACCAGAAATCGCGGAACACACTTCAGAACGTGAGCGCCGCGCAGTTGACGCTGAACGAGATACGACGTCTCTAAAACAAGCGCAATATATGGTCGATAAAATTGGAGAAGAATTCGAAGGTGTCGTGTCTTCTGTTACGAATTTTGGACTGTTTGTTGAGCTTGAAAATACGATTGAGGGACTCGTCCATGTTAGTTATATGACGGATGATTACTATCGTTTCGACGATCGCCAAATGATTATGATTGGCGAACATACTGGAAAGCAATTCCGTCTTGGGGATGAAGTGACCGTTCGTGTGGCGGCTGTAAAACCGGAAGAGTCGGCGATTGACTTTGAACTTGTTGGGATGAAGAAAAACTTCCACCGACCAAGAAGAGAAGCACCAAAAGTCATTCATACGAAACGTGGCGGTTCAAAAGATGAAAAATCACCAAGAAACCGTGGTGAAAGAAAACCAAAACGTAGAAATGAAAAGAAAAAATTCTACGAAGGTATCGCTAAAAAATCACAAAAGAAAAGACCTAGAAAAAGAAAATAATATCGCGAGGACGAAAGCTTCGTCCTCACGAGCTGGGTAGGGGGATGAACCAATGGCAAAAGGAAAAGGAAAGATCCTCGCAAAAAATCGTCGCGCCAACTTCGATTACGCAATTGAAGAGACGCTTGAAGCAGGAATTGTCTTACAAGGAACAGAAATTAAATCGATTCGTGCAGGAAAAGTACAGTTAAAAGAATCATTCGTACAAATCCGAAACAATGAAGCATGGATTTTAAATATGCATATTAGCGCATACGAACAAGGAAACCGTTTCAACCACGATCCAATTCGTTCAAGAAAATTATTATTACACCGTAAGCAAATTAATCAATTGATCGGCAAGACAAAACAACAAGGTTACACAATCGTACCGATCCAATTACATTTAAAAGATGGCTTCGCCAAGATTTTAATTGGTCTTGGTAAAGGTAAAAAACATCATGACAGACGTGAAGATTTAAAACGTAAAGAAGCAAAACGTGATGTCGCACGTGCATTAAAAGAGCGTCAACAATATTGATATTTTGACGAAATTGTAGTATACTAAGAAATGTAGTAAGAGTTCGGTGCCTTAACAGGTTACCGTAACTTTCCCATTAAGGGGACGTTACGGATTCGACAGGGGTAGTCTGAGCTTAAGTTGCGCGTCGGAGGGGTCGGCTCCGTAAAAACGCCATTTATAATAACAGGCAAAACAAACAACAATTTAGCATTCGCAGCTTAATAGCTGCTGAATCTGCCTTATCGTACCATCGCCCATGTGGCGCGCTAAGGCTCACTTATTAGTGGGATACGCTCGTTAGTGCCTCTTGAGCTAATCGAGAAGAGATTTCCAAGATAGCGCCTCGGACGCCGTGAGTGATGGCAAATGAGTGCGCGAAACTTAATAGTCAATCTATGCGCGTAGACGCTTAAGTATTGGGGCCTTTGGACGCGGGTTCGACTCCCGCCGTCTCCATACATGTATGGCTGATAAATGTAGTCGTCATAGCGGTTTTAGAAGGTAAGGATGTTGAACTTGAGGGAACTCTTGGGCAATGTCCTTATTTTTTGTATCTACGTTTTGTTGAAAATATTTGGGGCAAGTAGAAAATTCGACTAGGGATAGGTGATCTAGCTATGCTGTCAAATGAAATCAAAGCACAACTCATTGAGAAGATAAAACAAGAAGTGAACCCAGCTTTTATTATGCTTTTTGGTTCATTTGCTAAAGGAACCACTCATGCAGAAAGTGATATAGATCTGGCTTATTTTAGTAATAAAAAGTTATCAACATACGAACGTTTTATACTCGCCGGCGAACTAGCTTTAATTGTTGGTCGTGAAGTGGATTTGGTTGATATTAAACAAATTGATACAGTATTTACGATGCAAATTTTCGAACAAGGTTTTCCAATTTTTATAGAAGATGAAAATGAATATTTCCGTCAAAAGATGCGGGCATATAGTATGTACGTGGCCTTAAATGAACAGCGCGCACCGATTATTGAGGCGATTAAAGAACGAGGGAGTGTTTTTGGACATGAATGATGTTATTTTAAATAAAATTGCGACGATTGAACGTTGCGTAAATCGTATTGGGGAAGTATATGCAGGCAACCCGGAAAACCTTTCAGACTTTACAAAACAAGACAGTATAATTTTAAACATTCAGCGTGCTTGTGAGGCTAGTATCGATTTGGCGATGCACCTAGTAAGTGAACGTAAACTCGGTGTTCCAAAAACGAGCCGTGAAGCTTTCAAAATCTTATGGGACGCTGACATCATTGAAGAAAGTTTAGCTAAAACATTAATGAATATGGTTGGATTTCGTAATATCGCTGTTCATGATTACCAGGCATTAGAACTTGATATTTTAGAAGCGATTTTGGAGAAGCATGTTGGGGATTTTAAGGTGTTTGTGAAGGTTATATTGGGATTGGAAAAATGATGGTAGATAGTTTTCTCCGCAGTGAGCAGAGTCACTACCAGAATTTTCGAATGGCTGTTAGTGTCACTCGACTTACGCATTTCGGTGCAACACGAAGTCCAAAATCGTTTAATTATTAAATATTGCACTAATGTCGCTTTAAGAGGAATGATTTTAATCAGAATACACAGTTTTACACAAGTACACTTTGTAAAAATAACGAAAATAAAAAGGAACGCATGTACGAGTGACATGAGTTCCTTTAGCCTGAAACGCAAACGCATGTACGAGTGACATGAGTTATGCGCATCTCTATAATTATATGTACTATCGCATCCATTTATAGATATTGTCAAGGAAAGAAGTGATGATGACATTCATCTTCACCTGAATCGCTAGGCTGGACCCGTAACACGAATCAGATGGAGTCTTCTGTCGGAGAATGATACAGAGTTGATTATACATTTTGCGTGAATAAAAAGAAAAAGCAAGATGAACTTTTTTGTATCTTGCACGCTTTTTTATGTTTCATAGTTTTCCACGCAGTCAGTCACTACTATAGCTGGTGCAGTTTTCTCCCTTTTTTTTGTGCGTTGATGTATACAAAAACAACGGTGACAGGTATGAAATGCGGTTCGGGGATTTGACGAACCGCGCACGTACCTCTCACCTAAAAGCGCATTGAGTCGGTGAATACACAAATAGAAAGCGTAGCTGCCTAGTGATTCGTTAAAAGTAGTGGATTTCTAATCAATTCTTGAAAGTAGGTGACTCAAATGGGAAAGTATCAGTTGGATAGTAAAGGAAAAGCGGCTGTGACGAAGTATCATGAGAAAAATAAGCCAACACAATTCGATAAAAAGCAGCATCTTGAAAAGCTACGTGCAGCGTTTTTGGAAAAGAAGAGAAAATAACAGGTAACTGGAAAGTGTTGGTTATTTGAGGTGGGAAAGGTTCCCCATGCGCTATCTGTAAGGATAGTTACCAGAGATCAGGATTGCCGCCCTGCTGATAACTTTATATTTAATAAGCCTCCTTCATTTATTGTGAAGGGGGTGTTTTATATTCTCTCAGTGACAGTCATTGCCTCAATTCGCGGAAGGACGCGAATGGTGTCAGTGAGCTGTCACTGGTGCGTTTTTCTCTTTTTTTGTATACGTTGATGTATATAAAAACGATGACTGCAATTGTATTCACTTTATAGGAATTAATGTTTGCGTTATTTGAATAATATATAAGTTTTTTAATTAACAAGAAAAGGAGAGGCGGCAAATGGAAAGTGAAACAGATTTTTTGATGTATCAAAAGGAAGATGAATAGGCTACACTAAGTTAGACAGTAAAATTAAGGTCTAGTAGAATGAAACAA
>CANSAF010000079.1 GCA_947644645.1 uncultured Sporosarcina sp.
TTTTTTAAAATAAAAAAAAAACAAATCAATAAATTATATTATTATACTTGCGAATATCATTATACGGTGGTATAATGATATACGCAAGTATAATACTATAATTAATTCATTTGTTTTTATCTTATTTAAACAAACCCCATACCTACAACGTTTATACGCTTAATTATTTTTAATTAATTTCTTAAAACATTGCGAATTTGTCGGACGGTTGCCAAAATAATCGTATTTGGGTAAATGAGTTGCCATGACTAAATGTGATTTATAAATAAAAAAACTTCCCTCTATATAGAAGGAAGTTGGTTAAATGTTATTTTTAATTCATATCCCATTTTAATTGCCAGTGTTTCCACAGTTCTTATGCTAGGGTTATTTCTATTGTTTTCTACATCGCCTAGATAAGAGCGCGACAATCCAGAAATGTTTGCTAATTCTTGTTGTGTTAAATTCCGTTCTTTTCTCAATCTCTTTATTTCTTCTCCGATTGAAAGTTTTTCGTTTGAATTACTTCCTTCTTTTAATTCCATTATTTTTTTCATTCTTTTTGGACTTGGACGACTAACGTTACGTTCCCACCTAGAAACAATACTATCACTAGCAGGTGGTTCAAATAATTCTCCGAACTCTTTCATTGTTAAGCCCTTTTTCATTCGCACTAGTTTTATTTCTGAACCATTCATGCTTATCCCTCCATGTACTCTAATAGATCGCCAACAGTACAATTAAGAGCCTTACAAAGTTTATCAAGCGTTTCAATATCAATTCTTTTAACATCACCTTTTTCAAGTGCGTACAAAGTATTTTTATTTAATCCACTTAACTCAACCAATTGAGGTACTTTCATTTTTCCGCTCTTAAACATAACTTCATCTAATTTAATCTTTATCAATATTCACACCTCACTTTTTCTTCATATTATAACACTTATAAAAGATTAAATACAATGAAGTTAGTATTTTTTACTTGCGTTCTGTATAAGTATATTATACAATGATGTTAGTAAAAAGTAAAACGTAGTTAGTATTATAAAATAAATAAAAGGACGTGACCAAATGCAATTAACAATCTTTGATGTTGTGGACAGTCCATTTGATGTTGGTGATGCTGTCCAAGTTGTAAGTGTTACTGATGACATGGACGCGGAAACTTATTTTTACTTACCTAAATTTCAAAATAAAAAGGGTTCGATTTTAAAGGTGATTGAAGAGCCGTCCTTACAATATGAAATTGATTTTGATGGTAAGTTTGCGATTTTATATCATACAGAATTGAGGTGCTTAACATGAGTAAATCAATCGATGAGCGTAAAGCGTATGTCGTCCACAAATCAAAACAATTGGATAAGGTGACTAGCTCAAAAGAATACAGACGTAGAGCGATTCGAATTATGCGTTACAACAATTTGTTAATGGAGATTAATAACCAAAAAATAAAAAGAATTGTGGAAGGGGAGAAGTGACTATGTGGTTGGTTGTAACTGTTTATCTTGACGGTATGGATATGTCTTATGGGAAATTCAAAACCAAAAAATCAGCTATTGAGTATTTAGAGGAATTAGGTTACGAAAAAGAAGGATTCCAAAGAGGAAGAAGAGTCATTTTCCGTGACTTTGGGCATTACGCAGAAGTTATACCAATGGACGAATTGAAAATCAGCGAAATGATTTACTAGCTAAAAATTAACTTTACAAGAAAGGAGGTGCAGCACAAATGACACTATTAAATACAGTTGATACTTATTTATCATTACAGCCGTTTAAAGACGTTGAGCAGTTAAATAAAAATACAGTCGAGATCCGCAATCAATTTGCAGACCAAATGACATTATCGACTAAAAAAGTGTTAGATGTGCTGCACCGATATGCTGTTAAATATCCTGGTGTTTGTTATTTAGCAAAGTCTACTATTGCGGAAATGGTAGGGGTTAGCAGACGTACAGTTATCCGCTCATGCAAACAGTTAGAAGAGTTTGGGGTTATTGTTCAGCACGAACTTAAAAGACGTAACGGTGACCGCAGACAGTCGTCAAATGCTATTGTTTTTGTAAGTGTGGAACAAGTAAAAGAAGTAGAAGAAAAAGTTGAAGAAACAACAATGTCACACCATACGTCACACCCATATACTCTATCTAAAACTCAAAAAGCCTTAAATAATACATTAGATACAGAAAACCCGATTTTGGATAATACATATACAGTCAATGTTGATAATGTGGATAAACCTAAAAAAGACTCGTCTGCAATGATTGTCGATGTAAAACGTGGTTTACGCGATAAAATGCCAGCTTATATTTACGACACATTAGCACCGTACTTTAACTTAGATGACCTGTACCAGGCTTATGGTGCGCTTATACGCGGTAAAGCATCGATAGACAAAACAATTGTATTTGAAATATACGAGAATTTGTTTAAAGATGCCATATTGTCTGTAATCAATGCATATAAACGTGGTGTAGTACGCAATTTATTTGCTGTTATGTATGCGGCAGCAAGAGATACAAGTGCGCAAATTATCCGAAAAGAAGCGATGGCAAGCGCTAAAAGCAGACGTGTACCATTTTATGACTGGTTAAACGAGAGGGATTAAACAGCGGCGGTTTGAAAAGAAAAAGCTGACCGCTCACAAGAGAGAAGTCAGCTTTTCTTTATGCTATATTAGTAAAAAGGAGTTGAATGTGAAATGAATTTATTAATGGAGAAATACACACATCAGCCCAATTTTAAAGCGAATAGCATTAAAATCCGTTTTGGCACGCATGATAATATCGGGTCAGGCCCGATTTCATTGCCGACTGTTGAACTGCATACGACAGGTACTTGGTTTGCGTTTAATGCGCCGAATGATTGGACGGAATCGAAATTAACAGACGCAATGACTGGAACGGCTTATGCAATTCAATCGTTTATTCCATTATTTGTAAGGTGTGACAGAACCGATATTCATGTGATGCCACAAGTAAAAGCAGTGCATACTGAAAAGCCGACATTCTTTATTTATGATAGTTACCCAGGCGGCATTGGTTTAAGTGAAAAGCTGTATAAACAATGGGATGAGCTATTAGAAAAAGCGGCGGAACATGTCGCCAATTGTTATTGTGATGTTGGTTGTCCTGTTTGTATTGGCGCTCAGGAAAGTAGTGAAAGCAATGTGAAAGAAGAAGTCATTTCTCTATTACGTGCTTTGACGGATGGAGGATCTTAAATGTCCTATGAACAAAGATTGATGGCGATGAAGAATATGTTAAAGAAAAAAGCGCCAACAGAAGAAGTTAAACAAGAAAAGAAAACTAAACCCAAAGCGCCTCCTTATGAAAAAGAGTGGTTAAAAGCCGGTTTAATCAAAGAAGAAAATGATTATGGCATTGTCTATAAAAAAGTGATTCATTATGACGAGAATTATTTCCACGGAAATAAAAGATTAGGAGATTTACAAAAAACGATTGAACAATGGTCAAATTTTCAAGGAGAGCATCCTTTGGCACTTGAAGAGAATACGAAACTTGTTTTCTTCGATACAGAAACGACGGGCTTAAAAGGCGCAGGGACATTAATTTTCCTTCTGGGCTTTATGGAAAAAACGGCTACAGGATTCGAAATGACACAATATGTTTTACCAGGTCCAGATCATGAAGTCGCTTTTTTATTTGCTTCGAATTTCTGGAAAGAAAGAATGACGGTTGTGACGTATAATGGGAAAAGTTTCGATATGCCTCAAGTTGAAACGAGATGGACGATGAATCGAAACGAACTTCCTCCTTTAAAACAACATCATCAAATTGATTTGCTACATGGGGCAAGACGTGTGTGGAAAGCGGAATTAAATACGTTTAAATTAACCGCAATTGAAGAAGCAGAACTTCATTTTCACAGGGAGGGAGATATCCCCGGACATTTGGCGCCCATTATTTATCAAGATGCGGTGAAAAGTGGGGATGCCACAACTTTGATGAAAGTGTTAAAGCATAACGAATGGGATATTTTATCGCTCGTCACTTTATATATTCGCGCAACGCAATTGGTGCTGGAAAATGAAATCCCAGAAACGGCTACAACGCATATGAATATTGGGAAATGGTTTTCGGATTTGAAAAATTATGAAGAAGGTGCGTTGTTTTTTGAACAAGTCATTCAAAAATACGGTAAAAATCATCCGTTGACGCATTATCATTATGGCTTTATTTTAAAACGGAACGAGGCCTATGAACAAGCGCTTCATGCATTTGACGTCGCAGCCAATCAATTGCTCGGACGTGAACGAATGATTGCTTTGGAAGAAGTGGCAAAGTTACAAGAACATCGCTTTAAAGATTTTAAAGCAGCTTTGGCAGTCACTGAACAAGCCAGTCTGCTCGTTACGGCAGATGATACGTTAACGCATCGATTTCGTTTACGAATGCAAAAGGAATTTGCCAAACGGGAAATGAGATTACGTAAAAAAATATTTCCCGGGAAAGCGCAATAAAGGACAAAAAGCGATTAAAGTAGGACAAAACATTGGTAAATGTGCTATAATATCGCATAAGTTTACAATGATGGAAGGGCGATTTTATGGAGATAAAGCTGAATACGAAAACAATCCTTGAAAAAGAATTTAAATCTGGTTTGCGCGGCTACAATCAAGAAGAAGTTGATTTATTCCTTGATGATGTCATTCAAGATTACCAAACCTTTACTAAAAAAATTGAAGCATTAGAAAAAGAAATCGAGCAAATGAAAAAGCAAGTTGAAACAACGCCAAGAAGATCAGCACCACCGGCGAATACAGGCGGTACAAACTTTGATATTTTAAAACGTATTTCAAACTTAGAAAAACATGTTTTTGGTGATAAATTAAACGACTAAGATCAAAACATACTTAGTGAAGTATAGGACATCAATTTATTGGTAATAGATAGGATGGATACAGAGGAATTTGTATTTGCATTGAGTAAGTTCATTATTGTCGAATTTTAAGATGTTTTGCCGATTTTATCCTTGATAACGATGAATAGATGTTGTATACTGGAAAAACCGTAGAAGAAATTTAGGTAATCGCTGCGAAGCTTGACTTCGTAGAGGAAAGTCCATGCTCACACGGTTTCTGAGATGACCGTAGTGTTTGTGCTCAGCGAAAAAATAAGCTGGGGCATCGTAATTTTGCGATGACGGCGGGAATACGTCCTACGTTAAGCTTGCTTAATATGGACTAGGTTCCCTGAACAGTGCCACAGAAACGTAGCTGCTTCGGAAACGAATCAGGTGGAACGAGGTAAACCCCATAAGTGAGAAACCCAAACAATGGTAGGGGCACTCTTCGGAAGGAAATGAACGGACGAAGGGACAAGCATCATGCTTGTAGATAGATGATTACCGCCCTAGTACGAGGCTTACGCCGTTTGAGTACAGGGGAACAAAACATGGCTTATCGAATTTCCTATGGTTTATTTTTAAAAGCTCAAGCTCTCCTGTAAACGGAGGGCTTTTCTTTTGTTAAAATGCATAAGCTATTGATTAGGCTTTAAAACGTATTCCTTAGCGGCAATCAAGTCGCAAAGTAGAGATGAAAAAAGAGTTGAACGAAAATAAAAATGGGAGGCGGTCAGAAAGTCCGCTTTTAGACTTTCTGACCAGCCGCATTAGGAGTTGTAAATATGGGACAATATAATTTAGTCGCGACATCAGCAATGGGACTAGAAGCTTTAGTTGCGAATGAAGTAAAAGCGCTTGGCTATGAAACAAAGACCGAAAACGGAAAAGTTTATTTTACAGGTGATGAAAGAACAATCGCAAGAACGAATATGTGGCTTCGTATTGCGGATCGTGTTCGCATCATTGTCGGTGAATTTCATGCGAAAACTTTTGATGATTTATTTGAACAGACGAAAGCACTTCCTTGGGAAAAGTTTCTACCAGTAGATGCGGCTTTCCCTGTTGCAGGAAAATCAGTAAAGTCAACTTTATACAGTGTGCCTGACTGTCAAGCAATCGTTAAAAAAGCCATTGTTGAACGATTAAATAAAGCGTATAAAAGAAGCGGTTTTTTAACGGAATCAGGTCCATTATTTAAATTAGAAGTGTCTATTTTAAAAGATAAAGTGACGTTAACAATCGATACAAGCGGAACAGGTTTACACCGTCGTGGTTATCGTGTTGGGCAAGGGGATGCGCCGATTAAAGAAACATTAGCAGCAGCACTTGTCACATTAACACGTTGGAATCCAGACCGTCCATTTGTCGATCCATTTTGTGGGTCAGGTACAATTGCGATTGAAGCGGCGATGATTGGACAAAACATTGCCCCGGGAACGAATCGCGAATTTTTAAGTGAAGAGTGGCCGTGGATGGGGCAAGATGTTTGGGATCGTGTGCGTGAAGAAGCAGAAGATGCGGCGAATTACGACCAACCTTTAAACATTACAGGTTTTGATATTGACGATCGGATGATTAAAATCGCAGAAGAGAATGCGATTGAAGCAGGCTTTGCAGATTTAATTGAGTGGAAAACAGGCGATGTCGCTGATCTAGTTGTTGAAGGGGATAACGGTGTGATGGTTGGAAACCCGCCATACGGGGAACGATTAGGGGAAATTCAAGAAGCTGAAATGATTACCGAAACACTCGGGAAAATTATGAAAAACTATCCATCTTGGTCAATTTATATGATATCACCTTTGGAAAATTTTGAAGAACTTTATGGTCAAAAAGCAACGAAAAAACGTAAATTGTTTAATGGATTTATTCGTACGGATTATTACCAATTTTGGGGGAAACGTGTTTAAGTTTTCATGTTGTTGGAAGGAGCTAGGTTGATGAAGAGAAAATTACCATTTCCTTTATCGAAAGAAAAATCATTTTATGATTCGTTAAACGATTGGATTGGCGATACATTATACGATGATTTAACTGAAAAAGGATATGAATGCCGCGATGAACAAATTTTTATGTCGTTCCAAATTGAGCAGGCATTAAAAGAAAAGAAAGTTTTGTTCGCAGAAGCTGGTGTTGGAACAGGAAAAACAATTGCATATTTACTTCCAGCGATTGCCTATGCGCGTTATACAGGAAAGCCTGCGCTTATTTCATGTGCAGATGAAACATTAATCGAACAGCTTGTGAAAAAAGATGGCGATATTTATAAAATTAGTGAAGCGCTCGATTTAAATGTTGATGTGCGTCTTGCGAAAGCACGAGACCAATATTTATGTTTAAACCGTTTAGATGATGCGTCTAATTTAATGCCAGAACCGTTTATTGAAGATGTGGAAGATAGCTTGCCAGACTTCGTTTATGGCTCCGAATCATTGCAGTCGGTTTATCCTTACGGGGAACGTTCGGATTATCCGGAACTAAGTGATGAAGAGTGGCAGATGATTAATTACCACCCGACACAACAATGTGTGGCTTGTGATTTACGCAATCGATGCGGGCAAACAATCCACCGTGACCATTATAGAAAAGCACCTGAACTTATTATTTGTTCGCATGATTTCTATATGGAACATATTTGGACGAAAGAATCACGTGAAAGACAAGGTCAGTTGCCTTTACTACCAGAAGTATCTATGGTTATTTTCGACGAAGGACATTTACTAGAGTATTCGGCGCAGCGTGCGTTAACATACGAAGTACAAGATCATACTTTACTCAATTTATTAGAAAGAATTATGGTCGATGGTATTCGTGAAGAAACTTTACAGTTAATGGAACGACTCATCGATCTTCATGCGTCATTCTTCGCATTATTAGATGAACATGCGGAAGATACATGGAATGAACGTAAAGCAATCGATAAAGTACCTGAATTACTCGCAGTTGGTAAGCAAGCTGTACAAGTATCTACAGCACTTCTTGAAGAATTTGTCTTTGAAGGTGAATTGTATATTATTCCAGAATATGATTTGAAAATGGTTGAAGAATATTTAGAGCAATATATTTATTCGATGGAATTATTTGTCTCTGGTGAAGATGCGGTAGACTGGTTGCAAGACGGCGGAGAAGAAGTGAATCTTGTCATTATGCCAAGACTTGTGACAGATATTTTAAAAGAGAGTTTATTCTCTTCTAAAATACCAATCGTTTTCTCTTCTGCAACATTATCTTTACAAAAAGATTTTTCATATATTGCAGAAGGACTTGGCATTGACAACTATTTATCATTTTCTGTTGAATCACCTTTCGATTATGAAGAAGTGATGAAAATTACTGCACATAAACTTGATGTGAGTGAAAAAGTGGCGAAAGTTGAAGCGCTCCTCAGGGATGAAGAGCAGACGCTAATTTTATTCAAATCAGTTGAAGCAATGGAAGCTTTTAAAGAAACCATTGGTGACGATTTTAACGGAAAAATTGGTTTCGAGGGAGAGCGTGAATTATCTTCTATCGTTCGTGATTTCCAAAGTAAAAAAATCCAAATTCTTTGCTCGTACAATTTATGGGAAGGGTTAGATATTCCGAAAGACGCACTGACACGTGTCATTATTTTTGATTTACCATTCCCACCAGCAGATCCATTATTTGAAGCCAAACGCAATTATGCAGTCGATGCATTCAATGAAGTCGACTTACCGTTTATGCTATTGAGATATCGTCAAGGCATCGGTCGACTCATTCGTACATCTGAAGATTCAGGTGAAATTCATTTATTGGTAGATGAAAAAGAAGAAAAAATGCTTCCGGAATTGCAGAAAGTTTCACCGGTTGAAATTGTTTAATACTTGCCATCTAGAAAGTCTGTAATGGACTTTTTGGATGGCTATTTAAGTTACTTTCGCTTTATTGTTTTTAAAATAAATGGTATAGTAGTCCCATCATGGAAATTAAAAGGGGAGACAAGGATGAGTTTATCAAAAAACGGTCAAAAAATATTAAATGGTACGATTACTTCATTGACATCGGTTCTTCCTCTTCAAATAAAAGTGCTTGCACCTTCACTTATTGCACAGTCATATGAACAAAAAGAAATATCTGTTTTAATCGGACTTGTCGGAGATGTAAAAGGTCGAATTATTATGGATACGACATTAGTAAAAGTTAGCGAGATTGGCCAAGCAATGTTCGGGATGACAATTGAAGGGGAAATGATTGAATCTTTTTGTGGAGAGTTAGGCAATATGGTGGCTGGGAACTTATGTACAACACTTGAAAAAGATGGTCTAGTATTGGATATTTCACCACCAACGGTTATGGTCGGATCTGCAAAAATTTCAGGGTTCCGTCAAGCATTTCAATTACCTGTTCAATTTGAAGATGGATCAATGATGCAGATTTTAATGACGATTGACGAAGAAAAGTGAAGCTGCTCGTTTTAAAAAAGCCACAGTTCAGGCTTTTTTGGTGAGCGCGTGATTCCTGAGTTAGGTTTCGATACATAAAAAAGCTCCTAAAAGCCGAGTCTGGGTTTTTAGGAGCTTTTTGAGTTTTCCATTGATGTGTTTGCTTATAACTGATACAATTTTGTATATTTTTCTTTTAAATAGTTTGCGAGATAACTTGCATTGAGTCCTTCACCAGTCGCCGCTTGCATAATTTCAAGTGGTTTTTTCATCTTACCGTATTGATGTACATGTTTTGTGAGCCATTCTAAAATCGGCTTAAAATTGCCTGTCTCACAAAGTTTATCAAACGCTGGTAAATCTTTTTCCATCGCTACGCGCAATTGTGCTGCGTACATATAACCAAGCGCATACGATGGGAAATAGCCAAACATTCCACCCGACCAATGCACGTCCTGTAAAATACCCTCCGCATCATTTTTAGGGCGAATGCCAAGATATTCTTCGTACTTATCGTTCCATACTTTTGGTAAATCTTTTACAGCTAAATCACCGTTAAATAAATCTTTTTCAATCTCATATCGGATCATAATATGAAGAGGATATGTCAGTTCATCCGCTTCAATGCGAATTAAGGATGGTTTTGAAACGTTAATCGCATGTAAATAATCTTCTAATGATACATCTTTAAATTGTTCGGGTGAATACTCGACTAAAGTTTTGTAATTATATTTCCAGAAACCTTCATGATGACCAATAAAATGTTCGTAAAATAAAGACTGAGACTCGTGAATCCCCATTGATGCACCATCTGAAACAGGAAGTCCGCTTAACGAAGGATCAAAATTTTGTTCATACAATGCATGGCCACATTCATGAATCGTTCCAAAAACTGCGGAACGGAAATCTGTTTCATCATAACGCGTCGTAATTCTAACGTCTCCTTGGTTTAAGCCAATTGCAAAAGGATGCGTCGTTTCGTCTAATCGACCGGCTTCAAAATCATAGCCAAGTTGTTTTAAAATATGGTGATTAAATGCTTCTTGCTGCGCTTTCGGGAAGTTTTTAAATAAAAATGATGTATCAGGTTGCGCATTTTTTTCATTGATTTTCTTGACAAGTGGGACAATCGTTTCTTTTAATTCTTCGAAAACTTTATCAATCACTTCAGTTGTCATGCCAGGTTCGTATTGGTCGAGCAGGCGATTATAAGCATTGCCGTCTTTTTCTCCCCAGTATTCAATCATTTTTCTTGTGGAGGCAACCAATTTTTCTAAATACGGTTCGAACATTTTGAAATCTGATTTTTCGAGGGCTTCTTCCCACACAGATTCTGCTTCTGAACAAAGTACGACATAGGCATTGTATTCATCCGCAGGTACTTTTTTCTGTAGCTCAAAATCTTCTTGCACTTCTTCTAAAGTTTTTTGAAGGGCGGGCGTTAATGTTTCATTTTGTAATTCAACGATATAATTTTCCATCTCTTTCGATGTACTCATTTTGAAAATTTCAGTAGATAATAAACCGATCACTTCAGAACGACCCGCAACACTTTTTTTCGGTGCACCTGTCCTTAAATCCCAATACATAACGGAAGTAGCTTCTTCGTAAGCGTTCATTTTTCTAACTAAAGCTTCGAATTTTTCAATTGTAGACATAGGAAAACTCCTTTTTCATATAATAGCTATTAAATTATACCAAACCATTTTAATGTATACAGCGAATGTTTATTTTGAATTAATTTTTAATTCTGCCTATTGATTTTTCCTGAGAGGCGTGGTACGATGTATCTACAAATTATATATCGATCACATGTGACTGATTCGACCAGGCATGGGGTAAATTGTAAATGAAGGCATTACTTCATTTCGTTTTCCCTATGCCTTTTTAATTTTAGATTATTATTTCAAAAGGAGTTCGATGATATGCTATCCAAGTTATTTAAAAAGAAAAAATTAGAAGTGGTTGCACCGATTAACGGGAAGATTGTTCCACTTGAGGAAGTTCCTGATGCTGTTTTCAGCGGTAAAATGATGGGAGAAGGCATTGCGATTATGCCAAAAGACGGAAAAGTCCATGCGCCCATTGATGGGGAAGTTGTGTTAGTTGCGGATACAAAACACGCAATTGGTTTAAAAGCGAAAGATGGTACAGAGTTACTCATTCATATTGGCTTAGAAACAGTCATGTTAAAAGGAGAAGGTTTTACAACACTTGTTAAAGCCGGCGATGAAGTAAAAGTTGGTGAGCCATTGGTTGAGGTTGATTGGGCTTATATCGGGGAACATGCTTCGAGTACAATCACGCCAATTATTGTAACCAATAGCGAGGAAAGAACGGTTGAATCGACAGCGACTGGGGAAAGTATCGCAGGCGAGACAGTATTATTCACAGTTGTATCTAAGTAATCCTATAAATTTAAGATTTGAAGGGAAGGAGGTGTTTTTCGATTAAAATCAAAAAAATTCTTAATAACAATGCTGTTGTTGTGCAAGACGGAAAAGATGAAAAAATTGCAATTGGCCCGGGTATTGCATTTAATAAAAAACGCAATGACATTGTAAGCGCTGACAAGGTTGAGAAAGTATTTATCA
>CANSAF010000080.1 GCA_947644645.1 uncultured Sporosarcina sp.
TAAGAAATAAAACTGATCGTTGCTGTCGTTAACCAAAAGACAAGTCCTGTACGTGCTTCGCGATAAAGAAAATTAAAAATAATTTGGTTTTTCGTCGCACCCATAGAAATCGCTGCTTCAATAATTCCTTTCGGCACATCCAGTAAAGATTGCTCCACAAGTCTTGCATAATAAGCAATGGAAATAATTGCCAGTGGCACGGTAGCGGCGGTTGTCCCAATCGCTGTACCAACAACAAAGCGTGTAAATGGAATTAAAAAGACGACAAGTAGTAAAAAAGGAAATGAACGAATAATATTCACAAAACTATCGAGTATAAAAAAAGTAACTTTATTCTCATATAAATGTCCTTTTCGACTTAAATATAAATAGGTCCCAAGCGGCAAACCAATGAGTACGGCGGCAAGGATCGAGACACCCACCATAATAAATGTTTGCCAGATCGATAACCAAATTTCTGGTTGATAAGCGATAATTTTTTCCATTATTATTTCACCACTGCAATTTTTCTTAAATCTTCTATGTAGTGATCTTCTTGCTCAACGATTCCGACTGGTTGTATTGCGAAATGATCGATTAACTTTCCACTTTTCATAATCGAGACATGATTACAAATGCTTTTGACGACATTCATTTCATGGGTAACAATGACAATCGTCACACCTAAAGATTCATTGATATGCTTAAGCACTTGTAAAACTTCCAATGTTGTTTCTGGATCGAGTGAAGAAGTTGGTTCATCACAAAGAAGCACGGAAGGATTATTCGCGAGTGCCCGAGCGATTGCGACACGTTGTTTTTGTCCGCCGCTTAATTCCGCTGGGTAGGCATCCTGCTTATTCGATAGACCTACAAATTCCAAGCATTCTAACACACGCTTTTTCCTTTGTTGTTTTGGCATTTTTACGAGTTCAAGTGGCATCTCAACATTTTTAGCGACAGTTCGATTCAAAACAAGTTGAAATTGTTGAAAAATCATCCCGGTATTTTGACGTGCTTTTCGTAGCGATTTCTCAGACAGGGAAGTTAATGTCTGTCCATCAACACGAACGATACCGCCATCGGGCTATTCCAAAAGATTCATCATACGAATTAACGTTGATTTCCCCGCGCCACTTGTCCCAACAATGCCGTGAATTTCTCCTTTCTGAATCGTTAAAGACAAAGGATAGACTGCTTGAATATTTGGAAACGCTTTCTCAATTTCGATAAGCTCAATCACGATTCATCACCTCCAAAGATTACTATAGCATGAAAAGTTTTGCTTGCGTATAAATTTGAATACGACAAAGTATTTTTGATTTTTCGTTTACGAATTGAGATTTTTAAAAAAGAAAATTTGGTAAATCTAGTTTCAACCGTAGTTCAGCTATATACAATTGTTACGTCTTTATGTAATTTAGTTTAAATCTTTGTTTTCATTGTCAAGAAATAGTAGAATGTAAATAACTATGCCATCATAATTTTGATAACAGTTGGCGTTTTTTGAGGAGAGAATACAATATGAATAAAAATGCGATTGCGTCCCATAAAGAAGAAGTACCTTATTCGGCGGGAAGAAGGCTCATAAGTCTGTTGGTAGACTTAAAGTCACTCGTAAAAGGAATCGTATTAATTGCGAATGCCTTGCCTGTATTAACAGGTTTTTGGTTAGCAATTTATTTTACGGGTAGTTCGATTACAGAACATTGGAGTGCATTTTGGTTAACAATGATTGGAAGTACCTTTGTTATGGCTGGAGCATTGGTATTAAATAATTGGTATGAAGTCGATTTAGACAAAGAGATGAAAAGAACACAAGCACGTCCAACGGTAACAGGTAACTTTTCGTTAAAAGCAGTTTTAACGATGGGAATTGCCTTTTCAATCATTGGATTTATTTTATTGTTTTTCACAAATTTTGAAGTCGTTCTTTACACTTTTATTGGTTGGTTCACGTATGTTATTTTATATACAATGTGGATGAAACGGAAATATACATTGAATACTGTAATGGGAAGTATTTCGGGTGCAGTAACACCATTAATCGGTTGGGCTGCCGTTGCGCCGAGCTATCATTTCGTTCCACTTGTCCTTGCATTATTGTTATTTATTTGGCAAATGCCCCATACATTTGCAATTGCGATGAGAAGGCATGATGAATACAAGGCAGCAGGTGTCGCAATGCTTCCAGTTGTGCGTGGATTTGAATTTACGAAACGTCAAATTATTATTTATGTTGCTTGTTTATTACCTTTACCTTTCTTTTTAATGTCACTCGGCACAGTTTTTGTCGTTGTTGCAACGATTTTAAATGTGCTATGGGTTTTACTAAGTGTAGGTGGATTTTTCACAAATAGCGATATTAAATGGGCGAGAGCACAATTTTTATACTCAGTCAATTATGTCGCAATTTTATTTGTTTTAATGATTATTGTGACATTACCAGGCATCCGTTCATAATCATCTTCGTAAAGGTTGTTCAGAAAGTCGAAAAGGACTTTTGGGACAACCTTTTTTGATTACTTTTTTGTCATAAGGGAATTGAAGAGTAGAGGAGGAGATTATGATGCCGGTAAGCATAAAAAGAGCGTATGAAAAGGCGAATAAAAATGATGGGGTTCGTATTTTGGTTGATCGTATGTGGCCTAGAGGTGTATCGAAAGAAGAACTCGAAATTGAGCATTGGATGAAAGAAGTAGCGCCATCTAATGAGTTAAGGAAATGGTTTGATCATGATCAAGACAAATTTGAGGAATTTAAAAAGCGTTATAAAAAAGAACTAGCGGAAGTGGAAGAGGCTAAAAAGGCTCTAGCAGAATTAAAACAAATTACCATTGAAAAAAAGAAAGCCATTACGCTCGTTTACGGAGCAAAAGATGAAAAGCATAATCAAGCGGTCGTCTTAAAAGAAATTCTTGATCATCAACGTGTTTAAACGAAAAAATAGCCGTTCAGAAAGTCACCACTGACTCTCTAAACGGCTGTTTTCTTATTCTAGTTCGCTAGCTGCTTCGACTTCACCCCATGGGATATTTAGCGCTTCTGCGACGCCTTTTCCATATGCTGGGTCTGCGTTATAGCAGTGAACAATATGACGAAGTTTAATATGTTGATCCGCTGCTCCTATGTTTGCAGCTGTGTTTAGGAATAATGCTTCTTTTTGTTCATCACTCATTAGGTTAAATAGTTTTCCTGGTTGTTCGAAATAGTTATCATCATCTTCTCTGAAGCTCCAACGATCCGCCGCACCTGAAATATTTAGTGGTGGTTCTTCGTATTCAGGTTGCTCTTGCCATTCGCCGTATGTATTCGGCTCATAATGTAGTGTGCTACCTAAATTGCCATCCACTCTCATCGCTCCATCGCGGTGGAAACTATGCACTGGACAACGCGGTTGGTTCACTGGAATTTGATGATGGTTGACACCTAAACGATAACGTTGTGCATCTCCGTATGAGAATAAACGTCCTTGTAACATTTTATCTGGTGAAAAACTAATACCAGGCACTACGTTTGCTGGCGTGAATGCAGCTTGTTCAACTTCCGCAAAATAGTTTTCTGGGTTACGATTTAATTCGAATTCTCCAACTTCAATCAGTGGGAAGTCTTTTTTATACCAAACTTTTGTTAGGTCAAATGGATTGTAAGGCATATTTAAAGCCTCTTCTTCTGTCATTACTTGAATAAATACTTTCCATTTAGGGAAATTACCTTCTTCAATTGCTTCGTAAAGATCGCGTTGATGACTTTCGCGGTCAATTCCAACAAGTTCAACAGCTTCTTTATCTGTTAAATTTTCAATGCCTTGTTGAGAACGGAAATGGAATTTCACCCAAACACGTTCATTATCAGCGTTAATCATACTAAATGTATGGCTACCGAATCCGTGCATTGTTCTGTAAGACTTTGGAATTCCTCTATCACTCATAACAATTGTCACTTGGTGAAGAGCTTCCGGGAGAGATGTCCAGAAATCCCAGTTATTATTTGCACTTCTCATATTTGTACGTGGATCACGCTTCACCGCATGGTTTAAGTCAGGGAAGTGAAGTGGATCTCTAAAAAAGAAGACAGGCGTATTGTTTCCAACAACATCCCAATTTCCTTCTTCTGTATAGAATCTTAATGCGAACCCACGAATATCACGTTCTGCATCCGCCGCACCACGTTCACCAGCTACAGTAGAAAAACGTGCGAACATTTCTGTTTGCTTGCCGATTTCAGAGAAAACTTTCGCGCGTGAATAATTTGTAATATCTTTTGTGACTGTAAATGTTCCATAAGCACCTGAACCTTTCGCATGCATACGACGCTCAGGAATTACTTCGCGATCAAAATGCGCCATTTTTTCTAAAAACCATACATCTTGAAGAAGCATTGGTCCTCTAGGCCCTGCCGTCATAGAGTTATGATTGTCCGGAACCGGAGCACCTGCAGCAGTTGTTAAGCGTCTTTTATTATTTTTATTCGTCATTTATAACCACTCCTAATTAATAATGGTAATTACATTGTAATAATAACAAATAAGAGAATGGAATGCTAGTAAAAAGATTCATTTTAGAAGTTGATTTATAAAGAAATTGATTTACTTCATTAAACAAATGGAGAAATAACTAATATCTTTTCTCAATTAAAGATTTTCAATTGAGAAAGAATAAGCTTGCTCAGCTGAAAAATGCCCTGCTTTAAACGTTCTTTCGATAAATGTGACATCACCTGTTTTAGTAATAAGCAATACAGTAGAGCATCTCGTCCCGTAATCAGTGTAGTGAATGAAAAGGGGAGATAATTGACGCTCTAATAGGAGGTCGACACCTGTATCAGGCAAATCTTCATCCCGAGCGATTTCACGGTCAGTTAAAATCGAAAATAATACTTCAGGATCAATCTTTTCTTGCTTTGTGACATAATCATGGAGCAAGGATTTTCCTTTTCTTACTTTTGGCCAAGATGTGTTTAGAAAATGATTGCTTAAACTATGTGTGCCGACTGGAATTTTTCTCATTTGATTATCAATATTATTATAATAAAGCATATGATTGGGATTGCCTAAAAGGAGATTGAAGCCGCTATATTCATTCTGCTTATCTTGAATGGTATGGATATACTGTTCTGGCGTCATCTTTCCAGTTAAGTAATCGCTTACAATTTGTCCGCGCGACGTTTTTTTCGCTTGCATATGTTCTGGATGACGATAATTTGTCAGTGCTGCAAAACGTCCACTTTTTGTAATGCCAAGCCAAGTACCGTTTTTTTCCAAATCACGCCCTGCTAAAACAGCTGGATGATCTTCCCAAAAATGTGCTGGGGCGGTTGGACGTTCATAAAATTCATCCCGATTTGCGGCAATGATTAGTTGGTAATTTGGATGCTCAGCATAATGAAAATTAATTAGACAGATGAAAATCGCCTCCTTATTAATTAGTATACACTGAAAGATTAGTAGAAAGGAAGTAAGATGTCGAACTTATCTGAAATAATGAGGTTGTTTTGAAGAAAAAGTGAAAGTTGGAATTCTTTTTCAAGAAAGAATAAAATTTCTGCGAAAAATGTTTATGAAACTTGAAGAATGTGGTATATGATAGAGGAAGAGGAGGGATATCGAATGCCATTAATATCAATCGCAACGTTAATCATTACGATTGCTTTTGCATTTGTTTGTGTTTATATCGCCGGACTAATTCTCCAAGTGGCTAGCCTTTTAAAAACTGTAGGGCAAACTTTCGATCAAGTTGAACACCAACTAGATCAAACAATTGTGGAAACGGAACAACTCATTGGAACAATTGAACAAAGTGCAACAGATGTTGAAGAAAAGCTACAAGCGACATCGGCTGTTTTTGAATCACTAAAAAGTGTTGGGGAAGCTTCGGAAGTCATGAGTGGAACTGTAAAAGAAAAAGTGAAAGCCTTTGCAAATGGTGAAAATCTTCGTTCAGCAACGCCATTTATTCGCATCATTCAATGGAGTGAATATTCTTCAGTTTTATTGGCGTCATGGCAACGTGGCAAGAAAGTTGCGTTTGAAACAAAGTCATCAGAATGAAATGAGGGATGAAAAATGGATTTTACAGGAATAGGTGTCTTATTAATAGGGATTGGATTTTTAATTTTATCGATTTTTCTAGCGGTGATTTTAAGCAATATCGCGTCAATTTTAGGTGGTGTCAATAAAACAGTTGGTCAATTACCAGAACAGTTGGACCAAATGTTTGATGAGACGGGGAAGTTACTGAAAAACAGTAATGACACTTTATCGGATGTCAATGAAAAACTTGGAACACTTACACCATTGTTCCACATTGTAGGAGATGTAGGAGAGTCGACACGTCGTTTTTCTTCAGCTTTAGTCGATGCCTCGAATTCTGTTAAAACAAAGGCGACAGAAGGTGACCAAGAAGCGCAAGATAAAAAAATCGGTGGCTTGTTTGGATCAACTGCACTCGGTTATTACTTATTAAAAAAAGGAAAAGACCAAAAGGAAAGTAAGGGCTGGAAAACATATGCGTAAGTCGAAAATGAGCTTCTTCCAAAGGTTCAAAGAAAAAGAAGCACAGTTTTTTGAAGCAGGACAGGCTCGGGCAGAAGAATTAGAAGAAATGAAGCAAAAGATTAAAGAAAAGACGCAGAAGACGACTCCGAAAATTTAGGCAGAGCGTTTGGAGTATCTTTCGTTTATATTTAATATAAAAGAGGTTGTCCAGTAGTAGTAAAATTTCTGGACAACCTCTTTTTATTTGTTTTTTTGTTGTTTTACTTCATTTAAAATCTCTTTATTTTGCGATAGATAGAAGATGAAGGATAAGAAACCGTAAAGCCCCGCATAATTTTGCTTTGCCGTAAATGTTCTTGCTTCAATTGCATTTTCTTTGAAATCCGTCGATTTTTGAAGCCACTTAGCTGAAACTTGTCTAGAAGCGAGCCCTACATCTTCGATAATTTCAAAGAAAGGATGTACCGCATGAATTTGTTCATTTACGTTTTCAAGCGTCATATTGACTTGTTGTAAAGCGATATGGGCTTCTTTTCCATTCTCGTCCAATATTTTTGGTAAGCGATCAGTTGATTGTTGAACGCTACTTAAAACATTTGCTAACTTCATAAGTGGTTTAATGAGTATGATGACAAGAACGAAAAGGGCAATCCCAATTATAAAAACACCAATTCCTAGCCAATCCATTGAAAACACCTCCAATGATCATAGTTTGTAATTACTCGTGAAATTCTAGTTTCTTTTGCGGTTTTGGTAAGCTTTTTGGTACATTTTGTTGCTTGTTCGATTGTTGTGTTGATTTTTCTTTTTTAAAACCATAATAAATTCTTGCGAGCGTTTCAGTGACGACACTTGCTTGCTCCATCATTTTACGTTGTTTCTTTGGCGGATTTGCAACTTCTTCCGCAATGTTTTGAAAAGATGTGTCTAAATGCTTTTTTGTTTGTTCTAAGTCTTTCGCTGTTTGAACGAGATTGTTAAACGCTTCTAATTTTTGATCTGCATCATCTGCAATTGCATTTGTTTTTTCTAGTAAACCATTCGCTTTATCTGTCACCGTGTTTACTTTTGTTTCGACTCGTTCAACAGTGCTTTGTACATCCGTCATTGTCTGTTTTACTGTTTTAAAAGTCATCAATAAAACAATTGCAATCATGAGTAGTGCAAGTGCAGCAATCCCAATGCTTGCATAAAGAAAAATATTCATGCAATGTTCACCTCCAAATTACTTCTCTTTTATTTGTACCACATTTTTACTCATTTCAAACTAAGTGTAAAAATGTTAGCTAATACTTGTTCTTTTTCCGCAGCTGACAGATAGGTTTTCTTCGATTGATATTTTTTGACTTCTGTCAACAAATCATCTTGAAGTGTAATTCTTCCATCTTCAGTTGCTAAAGAAATGATATCGGTATGGGTAAATGTTGAGTCTTTTGAAACTTGGTTAAACACACAGCCTTCATGAAAATCGATCAAGTCTTTTTTTGAAAGTGTAAATCGGTACAAGACACGGGATGAATCATTTGTTGTGCGCATTAAGTCAAATGTATTTTCCGAAACTTGCTTTGCTGCGTAAGTTTCACCGATGTTCGTTCGATTCATACCATTTAATGGAACGGGAACTCTCGGTGTTTTTGCACCAAAGCCTACATCGACTAAATAGGGCTTGTCTAAATGAACTAAAATCGCCGCGTGTGTATCCGCTTTCGCCCATTCGCCATTCGGTCTTAAAACAGTCGCGCTGATTAAATGGGCATCGTAGCCGAGTTTTTTTAATAAAGCTTGAAAAAGTCCGTTTAATTCATAACAATAGCCGCCACGTCCATTTTCAAGAATTTTACTTTCGATTGTTGCCAAGTTTAAATAAATGGGCACTTTTCGAATCACGTCTAAGTTTTCAAAAGGAATTGTTGTGACATGCTGGTATTGAAGCCTACTTAAATAATCAAACGAAGGCATTTCCTGTGATTCATTTAATCGTTTCAAGTATTGTTTCAAATTCATTTTATCCCCCCCATGCTTATCATACCTTAATTGGTAGAAAGATGAAATTAACAAATGATTTTTATTGAAAAAATGATGAGGAATGTAAAAAAGCATCCAGAAAGTATGATAAAGACTTTCTGGATGCTTAAGTAACTTTGCTTAATCACGTTTAATTTTGATGACTTCTCCCGTTTGTGCGTCGATTTCTACTTCGTATTTTATGCCTTGCATATTGATAATATCTACTTCATAAATGAGCAATCCATGTTCTGTATCTAATTCAACTTTCACAACTTCACCAGGAACTCTTTCCAATGCAATGGACATTGCATCGTCAATTGAAATTCGGCTATAACGACTATAATGATTTGAATGACGGTTGTTTTGCCAGTGTCCATTTTGAGCATACCACTGATTTGTCAATGAATCTTCTCCTTTATAATATCTATCCTTCTTAGCTTATTCAAGAAAGGGAAGAGTGTTCCTTGTTGTGCTGAAAATTGAAGGAACTGTGACAAGTCGTTCTCAAATGAAGAGATAGCTGGGCAGGATAATTGAGAAACGAAAGGGATTCTTTTACAATGGAAACTGGAGCTATAATAGAAGTTATATACTGATTTATGTAAGAAAACAACGTCAGCAAGGAAAGAATTCATCATGAAGATGAAGATTATAAGTTTAATCGTTGACAAATATTAAGTTGTATATGATAATAAGTATGTAATTAGAATTATTATAGTTAAGCAATGATGTTTATATTAGAATCATTATTGTTTGTATAGGCATCAGATTGTTTGCCTACACTACTATAAGAAAAATCTTAGGAGGAATTTTACATGTCACTTATCGGTAAAACAGTAGAACCATTTAAAGCAGATGCTTATAACGCAGGTAGCGGGGAGTTCGTTCAAGTTACAGACGAAAGTCTAAAAGGCCAATGGAGCATTTTCTGCTTCTACCCAGCAGACTTCACATTCGTTTGCCCAACTGAACTTGAAGATCTTCAAGATCAATACGCTACATTAAAAGATTTAGGTGTTGAAGTTTACTCTGTTTCTACAGATACACACTTCACACATAAAGCATGGCATGACCATTCGGATGCAATTAGCAAAATTAAATATACAATGATCGGTGATCCATCACAAAGAATTACACGTGGCTTCAACGTATTAGACGAAGAAGAAGGTCTTGCACAACGTGGAACATTCCTGATTGACCCAGACGGTGTTGTACAAGCAATGGAAATCAACGCTGGCGGAATCGGCCGTGATGCAAGCACACTAGTAGGTAAAGTGAAAGCTGCTCAATACGTTCGTAATAACCCAGGTGAAGTTTGCCCAGCTAAATGGGAAGAAGGCGAAGAAACACTTAAGCCAAGCCTAGATTTAGTAGGTAAAATCTAATTTGGCTGGAGCTGTTCTAGAAAGTCGGGAAACCAACTTTCTAGAACGCTCTTTGTTTTATTTACCGTTTGATTAAGTGATAAATTCTAACTTGGATGAATCATGAAACGTTATTAATTTTTAATCGAAAAATTCGGAAACAAAGAAATAGAAGATGTACGCGGAAAATACGGAATAGTAGATGAACATAGTTGAAGGAGTCGGATTTGTTTTGTTAGATAAAGAGATTAAAGCACAATTAGCCCAATACCTTGAAATGTTAGAAGGAGATTTAGTTTTAAAACTAAGCGCAGGAGACGATAAAGTTTCAGGCGAAATGACAGCACTTGTTGAAGAACTTGCTGAAATGTCATCACGTATTACAGTTGAAAAAGCAACATTAGAAAGAACGCCAAGTTTTAGCGTAAATCGTGTGGGAGAAGATACAGGCGTTGTATTCGCAGGTGTTCCACTTGGACATGAGTTTACATCTTTAGTGCTTGCACTGCTTCAAGTGAGCGGACGTGCGCCAAGAGTTGATGAGGAAACAATTCAGCAAATTAAAAACCTTGAAGGCGAATATCGTTTTGAATCGTATATTAGCTTAAGCTGCCAAAACTGTCCGGAAGTAGTTCAAGCGCTAAACGTAATGAGCGTTTTAAATCCAAATATTACACATACGATGATTGACGGTGCGGCATATAAAGAAGAAGTAGAAGCGAAGAAAATTATGGCTGTGCCAACTGTTTATTTAAACGGTGAAGAATTCGGCGGCGGAAGAATGACTGTTGAAGAAATTTTAGCGAAAATGGGCAGCGTTCAAGATCCATCTGAATTTGACAATAAAGAACCATTTGATGTGTTAGTTGTTGGTGGCGGTCCAGCGGGTGCAACAGCGGCAATTTATGCGGCACGTAAAGGAATCCGTACAGGAATCGTTGCAGACCGTTTCGGTGGTCAAATTTTAGATACAGCAACAATTGAAAACTTTATCAGTGTGAAAAAGACTGAAGGACCAAGACTTGCTGCGAATTTAGAAGAGCATGTGAAAGATTATAATATCGATGTGATGAACTTACAAACAGCTGCTGGTCTTGAAAAGAAAGAGCTATTTGAAATTGCATTGGAAAACGGTGCAACGTTAAAGAGTAAAACGGTTATTCTTTCAACAGGGGCACGCTGGCGTAATGTAGGCGTACCGGGTGAGCAAGAGTTCAGAAACAAAGGTGTTGCTTACTGCCCACACTGTGATGGTCCTTTATTCGAAGGAAAAGACGTTGCAGTAATTGGTGGCGGAAACTCAGGAATTGAAGCTGCAATTGACTTGGCGGGAATTGTGAATCATGTAACGGTTCTTGAATTCGCACCAGAATTAAAAGCAGATTCAGTGTTACAAGACCGCTTATACAGCTTACCAAACGTAACGGTTGTAAAAAATGCAATGACAAAAGAAATTACGGGTACAGATAGCGTAAACGGAATTACTTATGTAGACCGTGATACGAATGAAGAGCATCATGTTGAACTATCAGGTGTCTTCGTTCAAATCGGACTTGTGCCAAACACAGACTGGTTAGGCGATGCAGTAGAACGTAACCAAATGGGTGAGATTGTTGTGGATAAGCGTGGTGCAACAAACGTACCTGGCGTATTCGCAGCAGGGGACTGTTCAGATAGTGCATACAAACAAATTATCATTTCAATGGGCTCAGCTGCAACAGCATCATTAAGCGCATTTGATCATCTTGTAAGAAATAACTAAAATATGGAGGCGTTTCAAAAAGTCGAGCGGAAGACTTTTTGAAACGCTCTTTTTTTATTGCCAGTTTATCCCGCATTAACGGACAGGCCGACTAAAACCGCCACGTCCTGTGGCATCGT
>CANSAF010000081.1 GCA_947644645.1 uncultured Sporosarcina sp.
ATAGACGGAGTTTTAGCACCTGTTAGACAAGTGAGAAGTCATAAACTATTTGTTAAGCAATTATTTAAAGCTTTTACAGAACAAACATCTGGAAAAATGATTAAAAAAGTGGGTATTTCACATGCGCATGGTCTTGCGATGGCAGAACCCTTAAAGAAACTAATTGAAGAAAGTGATTTCAAAGATGTCGTGTTAACATTTACGACGCCAATTATTAGTACGCATACAGGCGAAGGAGCAATCGGCTTCATGTTTTACGCTGAATAAAATTTAAGTGAATAAGAAAGATTTATTTTTGTTTAGAAAAGAGGCGTTTAGCAGATGAAAAAATGGTTAATATTTATCGTTTTCTTCTCAATCTTTTTAGTAGGTTGCGAGATGCAACTTCTAAATAAAGCTGAACGAGCCGAACAAAGAGCGTTTCCAGCATTTGAAGAATGGGAAATTCCAAGAACATTTATTCCAAAACCGATTTATGCAGTTGGACTTGGAGATTCTTTAACAGAAGGAATCGGGGATGAGTTAAAATTAGGGGGATACTTCGGTAGGGTAACAACAGCGATGAATGATTGGGAAGGTGTGCGAGAAGTACGCGCCGATAATCTAGCAAAAAAAGGCCGACGAAGTGACCAGTTATTGAAGCAACTTGACGAACCGGAAGTTCAAAAAAAGCTTAAAGAAGCAGATGTGATTTTACTGACAATCGGTGGAAATGACATTATGAAAATTGTAAAACGTGATTTGTTTAAATTAAAAGTCAGTCCGTTTTATGATGAATTGAAACAATTTGAAAAAAGATTAGAAGAAGTTTTTGGTGTAATCCGTGGACTGAATGGAGATGCAGTCGTGATTGTCGGTGGATTATACAATCCATTTTCAATTGTAGCGGCAGAACCATTAGAATTAGAAGAAATTATTACGGATTGGAATGAAGCAATCGAAGTGCGCACAGTCTTAGATGGGAAGGCATGTTTTGTGCCAGTAAATGATTTGTTTTATTCAAATGAAAATATGGTCTACCATACAGACTTTTTCCACCCGAATGCCAAAGGGTATGTACAAATGGCAGATCGTTATATAGAAAGTATCGACAAATGTAATTTAAATAAACTATCAGATGGAAACTTGAATATGTAAGGAGATTAGTGGATGAACCGTTGGAAAGTAAGCTTTTTCTTATTAGCAGGACTGATCATTGCGGTGATTGTCTATTTATTTATTTTAATTGGAGCGACGGCTGATTCTGGTCCGCTTCCAAAAGCAAAAGAAAATAATCATACGACCCATGCTTTAACAGTTAGCGCGACGAAAGAAGATTTTGAAGGTATTGCGAACACATTTTTACAACGCGCAATGAAAAAAGAACCACTTCCAGTAACAATTCAGGTAGAAGACGATATTATGTTATCTTCCGAGCTAACTGTATTCTCATACACGCTCCCTGTAACGATGCATTTTAATCCGGTCGTTCAAGAAGATGGAAATTTATTGTTAAAGCAATCCTCTTTAGAGCTTGGACGATTAAATTTACCCCCTTCAACAGTATTAAAAGTGTTAAGGGATTCAGTAAAATTACCAGAATGGATGATTGTTCGTGCAAAAGAGGAAGAAATTTTTATCGATTTAAGTGATTTACCAATTTCAGGCGATTTACAAGTGAAAGCGAAAGAATTTAATTTAGAAAAAGATGAAATTTTACTTGAAATTATGATTCCAGAAAATGGGGAGGGATTGACGTGACAAAAGCGATTGCAACATTTGCTGGTGGCTGTTTTTGGTGTATGGTAAAACCGTTTGATCGTTATGAAGGGGTTTTAAAAGTTGTATCAGGGTATACAGGTGGTGATATTGAAAATCCATCCTATGAGCTTGTTTGTACAAATACAACAGGGCACCGAGAAGCTGTTCAAATTACGTTCGATGATGAAATCATCTCTTATGAAGCATTGCTGAATATTTTTTGGCGTCAAATTGATCCAACAGATTCGGGAGGTCAATTTTTTGACCGAGGCGATTCGTATAAAACAGCAATTTATACACATTCTGAAGAACAAAGAACGCAAGCTTTAAAGTCAAAAGAAGAATTAGAAGCAAGTGGTAAATTTACAGGACCAATCGCAACGGATATTTTACCGGCAAAACCGTTTTACGAAGCGGAAGAAGGTCATCAAAATTATTATTTGAAAAACCCGGCACATTATGAACGTTATTCGATTGGTTCGGGACGTGTTCAATTTATCCATAATCACTGGGAGGGTGAAAAATGAAAAAAGATTTAAAAAAAGAGTTAACAGAAATGCAGTATCATGTGACACAAGAAAATGGAACGGAACCCCCTTTTCAAAATATTTATGATGCCCATTATGAAGCAGGCATCTATGTAGATATTATTTCAGGTGAACCTTTATTTAGCTCGAAAGATAAATACGATGCGGGCTGCGGTTGGCCGAGTTTTACAAAACCGATTGAAGTACAAGAAGTGACAGAGCATTTTGATGATTCATTTGGTATGCGCCGAGTCGAAGTACGTAGTAAAACAGCAGATTCCCATCTAGGACATGTTTTTCCAGACGGTCCTCATGAAGCAGGTGGGCTGCGCTATTGTATTAATTCAGCGGCACTTAAATTTATTCCCGCCCGTGATTTAGAAAAAGAAGGATACGGTCAATATGTATCGTTATTCCAAGGGGAGTAAAAGATGAATAAGTCTTTTTATCAATTTGTTTTATCATTTCGCGGCGGAGGAAAAAATGATCCCTTTGCGTTGTTCGCAGAAGCGATGTTTAATGACTTAAGCTTTCCGAAAGAAGAAAAAGAATATGACCTATTGTCACGTTATGTAGAAGAGCATGCAGATGATGCTTTGCGTTCTATTGTGTTCGATGATTTATATGCGCTTTATACGGAAAGAGTTCTTGAACTGTAAATAGTTCTTTATTGCAATAAAGAAATGTGGAATGTATGATAATACAAGAATAAATGAAAGTGGGGCAAAATCATGAGTATACATATTAATGCTAAAAAAGGCGAAATTGCAGAAACGATTTTATTACCGGGAGATCCACTGCGTGCAAAATATATTGCGGAAACATTTTTAGAAGATGTTACACAGTACAATGATGTGCGCAATATGTTTGGTTATACAGGAACATATAAAGGCGAGCGCATTTCTGTCCAAGGAACGGGGATGGGCGTACCATCAATTTCGATTTATATTACCGAATTAATGCAAGAATACGGCGTTCAAAAACTAATCCGTGTTGGAACTTGCGGTGCAATCCAAAAAGATGTGAAATTACGAGATGTGATTATTGCGCAAGGTGCAACGACAAACTCAACAATGAACCAAATTATTTTCGATAAAATTAATTATGCACCGATTGCAAACTTTGATCTATTGTCGAAAGCTTATGAAGCTGGAAAAGCAAAAGGTTTAAATTTACGTGTTGGAAATGTCTTTACTGAAGATCTTTTTTACAATGAGTTTTCAGACCACGAACAATTGGCACAGTATGGTGTGTTAGCGGTTGAAATGGAAACTTCTGCATTATACACACTAGCGGCAAAATTTGGTCGAGAGGCTTTATCGATTTTAACGGTAAGTGATCATATTTTAACAGGCGAAGCGACTTCATCAGAAGAACGTCAATTGACGTTTAATGATATGATCGAAGTTGCATTAGATGCGGCGATTCAAAAATAAACAATCGCTGCGTTTTGCATGCATTGTCTATAATATGATGCGCTAGAAAAGTACAGCGAAGTTGTCGAGAAAGTCGTTTGTAGACATTCTCGACAGCTCCTTTCATTTTAAAGGAAAAATTAGAAAAGGCGGGAATGAGATGGAAAAGAAAGACGAACAAAATCGGGAAACTCCCGATACAGAAATAGAAAAAACGCCTGCCAAACGTTATATCCAATTGAAACCATTTTCTTTTGTCATGCTTATTTTTGCGCTTATTTTAACGACGACAATCATTACATTTTTTGTACTCACGACAGGTGACGACAAAGTTGTAGAAGTTGTTAAACCACAAGTGCATGATCGACAAACATTTCAAAAATTTTATGATGCTTATGATGAAATGAAAAATAATTATTTTGAAGATATAGATGAACAAAAAGTGATTGATGGTGCAATTAACGGGATGATTGATGCGTTAGAAGACCCTTATTCTGATTATTTGAATGAAGATGAGGCACGTCAGCTAAATGAAAGTATTTCATCTAGTTTTGAAGGTATTGGTGCAGAAATTCAAGAGCAAAATGATTTTATTACGATCGTTTCTCCAATCAAAAACTCACCGGCTGAAAAGGCTGGATTACTACCGAAAGATAAAATCACTGCAGTAGATGGGACGAGCATTCAAGGGATGTCCTCATCAGAAGCTGTTTTATTAATTCGCGGGGAAAAAGGAACGCCTGTGACCTTAACGATTGTTCGAAATGGCCAAACGGATGCGATGGAAGTTGAAGTCATTCGAGATGTCATTCCAATTGAGACAGTGTATGCGGAATTAGATGAAGATGGCATTGGACATATTCATATTACAAGCTTTTCAATGGGCACATACAATGAATTGATTGCTGCAATCGATGATATGGAAGCGAAAGGTTTGAAAGGGCTGATTGTCGATGTGCGACAAAACCCAGGTGGTACATTGGAAGCAGCGATTGATATTTCTGAGCTATTCGTGGAACAAGGTAAAGATCTGATGCAATATGCAGGTAAAAAAGGAAAACCACAAGTGTTTACCGCAACAGATGGACGTAAAATTACGATTCCTGTCGCAGTTGTTATTGATGATGGCAGTGCTTCTGCTTCTGAAATTTTAGCTGGTGCCTTAAGTGAATCTTCTAATATTCCACTTGTTGGTTTAACTACATTTGGAAAAGGAACGGTTCAGTCACCGAAGGATTTACCAGACGGTTCGAATTTAAAATTGACAACGGCAAAATGGTTAACGCCTAACGGCAATTGGATTCACCAGAAAGGTATCCAACCTGATTACGAAGTGCCTTATCCAGATTATGCAATGTTGCCATTTTTAGATCCTTCAATGGAAATGAAAGAAGGTATGGTGCATACAGCCGTAGAAGCTGCTGAAAAGATGTTGGCAGCCGTTGGTTATGATCCAGGCGATGTGGATGGCTTATATGATGATGCTACGGCATCTGCTGTTAAAGCCTTACAAAAAGACTTGGAACTTGAAGTGACTGGAATTTTAACTGGCGACACAACGTTTGGATTGATGGATAAACTTCGCGATAAAATTGAGAAGGAAGATCCACAATTATTGAAAGCAAAAGAAGTATTGCTGGAACAAGTCGTTGAATCTGAAAGTTAAGCATGAGCGTTCTGCCGATGTCGGTAGGGCGCTTTTTTCAAGAAAAAAAGAAGAGGATGATGAATATGATAGATGTTTATTTATTTAGCGGATTTTTAGGAAGTGGAAAAACTTCTCTTTTAACAAATGTCATTCAACAATTAAAAGAACAACAAAAAAGACCTGCTGTTTTTATGAATGAATTTGGTGATTTGCCAATCGATTCAAAAGCGGTTGATGGTGAAGTACCGTTAAAAGAGTTGTTAGATGGATGTATTTGCTGTAGTGGAGCAGAAAAGACGGAAGCACAATTACAAAGTTTATTGATTGAAAATGAAGAAATCGATGCAATATTAATTGAAACGACGGGTGCAGCTCATCCAGTTGAAGCGCTAGATGCTGTTTATTCACCATTATTTGCAGATCGACTCGCTGGTAAAGGAATTATTACGGTTGTTGATAGTAAATTATGGTTAAATCGTGAACAATTATCCCCAAGAATTCGCGCATTATTTATGGAACAAATTAAACATGCCCATATTTTATTAGCCAATAAATCTGATTTATTGACCGAAGAAGAACTTGCACAAGTGACGTTTGAATTAAGTCAGTTTAATAGTCAAGCACCTATTATTCAAACGATTAACGGTAAACTTGCTTTTTCATTTATTGAAAAAACCTTAAATCAACCGAAAAAGCAAACCGAAGCTACGATTATTTCAGGTGCGGGGTTACCACTTTCTTCAAAACTCATTACATTCACGGAAAGTGTTGATATGGAAGCATTTGAAAATTGGGTAAAATCTTTACCGGATACTGTATATCGTATGAAAGGATTTGTTCCTGTGAAGGGTGTCAAAAATCCGTATCTGTTTCAATATGCATATGGTATGGTGAATTGGATGCCAGAGTATATTCAAATGGAACCCCGTTTAGTAATTATTGGGGAAAATATTGATCACTTACAATATGAATCGACAATTCATTGACGAAAAGAAAAATATATTTCTAGCTTTTTAGATGCTTATTTTGATTGTTTGTCAACCCATCTTTACTGGCAATAGTAAGTGAACATGCCAATCGTATCCAGTTTATAGATGAATAAATCCCTTTCCGAACTGTTTGATAAGAAAATTGGTTTCGGCGGTAAATATATCCATTCAATCAGTTTTTGTAGACGTTATGATAGTTTGCGAAGGGAGGAGTAAGTAAATGAAAAAAACAATAACAGTTATCTTACTCAGTTCGGCAATTTTAATACCAAATCATCATGCCGATGCAGCATATACAAGTGAAACAGTAGAAGTTGAGTCGATTCAATCGATGGACTGGAAGGATATGCAGTCTACTTCTACAAAGCTTAATCAATATAAAGGTTATACTTTCTATCAAAAATGGTTTACATTTGGGAATAAATATTTCCACCAAGGAAAACCGAAACCAAACAAACCAAATCATGAAGAGACTAAACCTGAACAACCAGAAGTAGCACCAACTCCTAAGCCGGAGCAAAAGCCGGAACAAGAAGTTACGCCAGAAGTGGATCAAAAGCCATCAACGCCGGAGACACCTTCTGTACCTGCACCAGAAACACCAGAAGTAAAACCTGATGATTCTGTTGATCAAGAACAGCCAAGTGCATCAATTTCTGCAGTTGAACAAGAAATTTTAAAATTAACAAATGCAGAAAGACAAAAAGCAGGGCTTGCACCATTAGCGATTGACGAGAATTTAATGAAATCTGCTCGTGCAAAATCAAAAGATATGGCACAAAATCGATACTTTTCACATACAAGTCCAACATACGGATCACCGTTTGATCAAATGGCAACTTTCGGTGTAAAATATCGTTCAGCAGCAGAAAATATTGCTTATGGTCAACGTTCAGCTGAAGAAGTTGTTCGTGCGTGGATGGATTCACCAGGACATAGACAAAATATTTTAACAGGTAACTTTACACATATTGGGATTGGCTACGATGCCAATGGACATTACTGGACACAGCAGTTCATCGGAAAATAAAAGGGAGGCAGTTCAGAAAGCCGCAGTGCATGGCTTTCTGAACGCCTCGCTTTTTTGTTTTGGGTCCTTAATCAATGCTGTTTTACGAATTTCTTTTGGATAAATTGTAGGCGTAATGATAGCGTGATCGCACCTACTGTTAAACCAGTAATCAACCCGATCCAATAACCAAATGGACCAAAGTTTGTGAAGTTGGCCATAACATAACCGATAGGCAGCCCGAGTACCCAGTAAGATATAATTGCCATTAAAAATGTAATATTGACATCTTTATAGCCCCGTAAAATTCCTTGCACTGGTGCTTGAATGGCATCTGATAATTGGAAGAACGCAGCATAAATAAAGAAATGAATGGACAATTTGATAATTGATAAATCAGTTGTATAAAGCCCCGCGATTTGTTCTCTAAAAGATAAAAGAATTGCGATGGAGATAAAACTAAAAAGGACGGCTAGCCCGATGCTTAAATAACCATATTGTTTAGCATCATTGTATCTCTTTGCACCAACTTCTTGTCCAACAAGAATGGTTACGCCCATCGATATGCTTAAAGGAATCATATACAGTAAAGATGTAAAATTCATCGCAATTTGATGCGCGGAAATCGTTGCCGTTGAATAATTTGCCATCATTAAGGTGACGATGGAAAAAATACTAATTTCTACAAAAATCGAAATACCCATCGGTACGCCGATCTTCAAAATTTCTTTCCATTTCTCGAATGAAACTTTTGCCCATGCTTTAAATAAACGGAATGACACAAATGGTCCGAACTTTACAGCGGTAAGACAAGCGATAAAAAAGACGAGCCAGTAAGTAATAGCCGAAGCATATCCAGCGCCAACACCACCTAATTCTGGAAAACCAAAATGTCCATAAATGAGCAAGTAATTTAATGTCACATTAATGGGTGCAGCAAGCAAAATAATCGCCATCGAGACCCGTGTTTCTCCAAGGCCATCGAAAAACGAGCGAATGACTGCATATCCAAAAAGTGGTAATAATCCAAAGCTCATCCCAAGTAAATAATTTGATGATACTGTTTGAACTTCAGTTTCAAGCGGCATCATTTGTAAAATTGGTCCGACACCATAACGGATAATGATAAAAACAATTGCTGACAAAATAACAGAAATATAAAGTCCTTGTTGCACATAAGGGCGTACAGCTTTATAATTTTTAGCGCCGCTATGTTGTGCGATGATTGGCGTTAAAGCCATTAAAATACCGGCGAGTCCAGTATAGACGGGAACCCAAAAAGACGAACCAATTGTAACACCCGCAAGATGGTATGTATCATAACGTCCAGTCATAAGAATATCAAAGAACGTAATCAAATACATTGCGATTTGTGTAATTAAAATCGGCATGGTGACTTTAATCATATTGCCAGATTTAAGTTTAAATGATTGCGTTATTTCCATGCAAAATCTACCTTTCTAAATATAGTTCTGATTAGTAGTGTATCATGAAATCTTTGGTATACTAAAGAGCGGTGCGTAAATTTAAACTAAAAGAGGTGAAAGCCATGAAGAGACCGATTGTATTATTAACGGGCGGTGGAACAGCAGGTCATGTATCGGTCAATGAAGCGCTCATTCCAGTGTTTCAAGAACGTGGTTATGAAGTTCATTATATTGGTTCTCATGATGGCATTGAGAAAGAGTTAATCGGGAATCGTTTTCCAGAAGTGACTTATCATGCTATTCAAAGTGGAAAATTAAGACGTTATTTTTCTATGAAAAACTTTACAGATCCATTTCGCGTAGGTGTTGGACTGTTACAAGCAAAATCAATTATTCGAAAATTAAAGCCGGAGTTAATTTTTTCAAAAGGTGGCTTTGTCTCTGTTCCTGTAGCACTTGCAGGACAATTATCGAAGGTCCCAGTCGTTGTCCATGAATCAGACGTAACACCAGGACTAGCAAATAAATTGGCAGTCCCTTTTGCAACACATGTATTCACTGTTTTTGAAAAAACATTAAATTATGTGCCCGAAGTCAAAGCGACTTGTTCCGGAGCGGTCATTCGCCCTGAGTTATTTACAGGCAATCAAGAAAAAGGATTGTCTTATGTAGGATTTAATGGGAAGAAGCCTGTCATTATGATTATGGGTGGCAGCCAAGGATCCAAATTGGTTAATGATGCTGTAAGAAAAGAATTAAAGACAATTACAGAAGTATTTGATGTCATTCACCTTTGTGGAAAAGGTCATTTAGATGAAACATTATCATCGCATGCATCTTATAAACAATTTGAATATGTTACAACAGAATTGCCAGATTTACTTGCCGCTGCGGATTTTGCGGTATCTAGAGCAGGCTCCAATGCGATATTCGAGTTACTTGCGCTGGAAAAACCGATGTTACTCATTCCGCTCTCTGCAGCACAAAGTCGTGGCGATCAAATTTTAAATGCCAATTTCTTTAAATCATTAGGCTTGGCGAATGTCATTGAAGAAGAGTCATTAGAGCAAACGAGTTTAGCATCTGAGGTTTTACAATTGAAAAAAGATGAGCTAACACTTAGAGGACAAATGGCTGCAAATGAAAAACCAAAAACACCTGAAGAAATGGTTTCCCTTATTTTATCTTTCCAAAAATGATTGGAAAGATAAAGTAATGGTGTTTTTAATCGGAAAACTTGTATAAAAGCAAATTATTTTATTAAAAAGGGGATTACTTCGTGTTACCCCCTTTAAGTTCTACGCTTAGCATGGTAAAATTAATAAGGATAAAAAAATATAAACACAATATGCCATTCGGCAATGTGGAGGTCATTGTACATGTCAAAAAATTTAGGTGCCCATGGGTCTCCTTATGAAGCATTTACGGGTCCTAACCTTGGGTACATAATGGAAATGTATGAATTATTCAAAATTTCACCAGAAGCGGTGGATGTTGAACTAAGAGATTTGTTCACGCAATACGGTGCGCCTGTTGAAGAAAATCATAGCATGCAAGTTGCAGTTGAAGGTGCTGGACAATCTGCTAATATTGGCAAAATTGTCGCTGCATTTAAATTGCAGGAAGCAATCCGTGCATACGGACATTTAGCGGCAGATGTTTATCCACTAGGTGATCGTCCAAAAGATACGTCACGAATTGAATTGTCTTATTACGGACTATCTGAACAAGATTTAAAAGAAATGCCAGCAAACTTATTCTTAGTTGATGCGCCAGCACATATTGAAAACGGTCTTGAAGCGATCAATTATTTGAAATCGCTATATACAGGCAAAATTTCATATGAATTTGCGCATGTCATCGATGAACAAGAGCGCGATTGGATTCAATCTAAAATTGAGCAAGGTAAAGTTTCTGCCAATTTATCAAATGAAGAAAAGAAAGCGCTTTTAGATAAATTAACAAAAGTTGAAGGCTTTGAGAAGTACATACATCGTACATTTGTCGGTGCAAAACGTTTCTCCATTGAAGGATTAGATACACTTGTTGTCTTATTAGATGAGATTACACGTCGTTCTGAAGAAGCTAAAATGGAAAAAATGTTAATTGGTATGGCGCACCGCGGTCGTTTAAACGTACTTGCACATATTTTGAAAAATCCATACGAAATGTTCTTTGCGCATTTCGCGGGAGTTTCTGATCAGCCATTTTTACCAAAAGATGGTTCATTAGAAACAACACGTGGTTGGTTCGGAGACGTTGTTTATCATTACGGTTCATTATACAACGGACCAACAGGGATGAAACGCTTCTTAGCTTATAACCCATCACATTTGGAAGTTGTAAACGCTGTCGTTACAGGACAAACACGTGCAGCACAAGAAACGAAAAACAATGCTGGAATTGCAGAGCAAGATACAAACGCAGCACATGCAGTGATTGTTCATGGAGATGCAGCATTCCCAGGTCAAGGTGTTGTACCAGAGACATTTAACTATAGCCGTGTTCGTGGATTCCAAACTGGCGGTTCTGTGCATATTATCGCCAATAATATGATTGGTTTTACGACTGAATATTATGACTCAAGATCAACACATTATTCTTCAGACCCTGCAAAAGGATTTGAAGTACCAGTTATTCATGTCAATGCAGATTGCCCAGAATCAGTCATTGCAGTCGCGGCATTCGCATTTGAATATCGTCAAAAATTTGGAAAAGATATCGTTATCGATTTATTAGGCTACCGTCGTTATGGACATAACGAAATGGATGAGCCACTTGTGACGAATCCGATGATGTATCATACGGTTCATCAGCATCCAACAGTGCGTGAAATTTACGGGGAAGCACTT
>CANSAF010000082.1 GCA_947644645.1 uncultured Sporosarcina sp.
CCATTTTTTATGTTGATTGAAGCTAATCACAGAATTCATTTTATCGTAGTCATTCGAAATTTTTTCGAATACATGATGAACTTTTTGTTCTTTTGAAAGCGCCAAAATATTACCCTCTTTTCTTTAAATCATCTTGTCAAGAAGAGGCATTGACATCTCTCTAATTTTTTCAACGAGATCCGGCTGTAAAAACTTCGCCTCTGAAATTGCCTGTTCCATGTCCCATCTTAATTGTTCCAATATTTCTGTTGAAAGATTGTCTTTTAAAGCCCAACCACCTAAAACTTCTTCTTGATGCAAAAGCAAAAGGAGCGGTAATGCGGCATGAACAATGGGCATATATTTTTCAAATCCGAATGTTTGATAAAACTGCATAATGCATTCTGCTTGAATGGTCTGAATGGCCTCTATCCGTTCACTCATCGACATGTCCATATTTGTATGAAACTCCGTCTTTACTTCGTTAATTCGTCCAATTGTTTGTGATAATAAATGGATAAACTCAAAGTTCGGAATTGTCGCGAGTAACTGATAATAAATGCCACTTAAATAGTCTCCAGAAAGCACTCTTAACTGTTCATTCGTTGTTGTCACATCATAAACGTTTACCGCATCATGCGCGTCAAATGCCGTATAAACAGCACCGACTGCAATGGCCGCAGTATTGGTCGATGAAGTCCACTTTTCACCATTTAACTTAGGCAGAAGAAGGAATAATATAGTCTCTTCGTTCAGTTTCGGCTGTCCAATATCTCGATTTAATATTGGATGGTAAACATGATTATTAAATTCAACAATAAACTTTTCAATTTGCGCATTACTATTTTGTCTTCCCATCACCGAATCTCCATTCAAGTACTTCTGAAAAAGGTTATCTTATTTTTTACCTTCACTGGTCACTATTCCATTTGCCGTATGTATTTCCGCTTCGCCGCGAATTTTCATTGCCGAAGTATGTTCTGTAAACTGTGCGATCATCACTTCACCATTGTCTAGTTTTTCTGTATGATGAAACTTTGTATTATCGCCACGTGTTAAACCAATGACATTTACACCGTCTTCTTTCGCTTTGATCACGATATAATCAGTTTGTACCATTATCTTCAAACTCCCATCTTCTCATGAACTTATCATAGCATAAAAAAGGAGGATTTAGCAAAGGCAGCTCCCTATCGAAAAATACCTTCACCTATTTTACATTTTAATCATTGATAAAATTTCTGAACGTTTTACATCATCTTGTTCATAAATTCCTCTCGCAACAGTCGTTACCGTTTTAGCGCCTGGTTTACGAATGCCACGCATCGTCATACACATATGTTCTGCTTCAATCATGACATAAACACCGATCGGGTTTAGCATTTCCATCATCGCATCTGCAACAGTTGATGTGATACGTTCTTGTAATTGTGGCCGTCTCGCCGTCGTTTCCACCGCTCTCGCTAATTTACTTAGCCCTGCAACTACTCCGTCACGTGGAATATAAGCGATATGTGCATGTCCATAAAATGGAACTAAATGATGTTCACACATTGAATGGAATGGAATATCTTTTACTAAAACGACTTCATCATGATTTTCATGAAAAACGGTTTTAAAGTATTGTCTTGGATCTTCATGTAATCCTTCAAATACTTCCGCATACATTTTCGCAACGCGTTTCGGCGTATCGAGTAGTCCTTCACGCGCCGGGTCTTCTCCAATCGCTTCAAGAATCATTGTTACCGCTTGTTCCATTTTTTTATAATCAACTTCATGCATTTTCAAAATCCTCCTCAATAAAGTGAAACTTCAATCAGTGGGGGGTTCTTCATCCCCCCACTGATTGTTAGCTGAACCAATCGGGCTTTTACAGGTAGCTAATCTCCCACTTATCTCTACCGTTTTTATTCTAATCTTAAAGTGGGAGTTCTATGACGTACAGGATGTACTAATGCCGACGATGCCACAGGACGTGGCGGTTTTAATCGGCCTGCCTGTTAATGCGGGATAAACAAAAACGTATTCCTTCAGAAATAGTAGCATATTCCCCGTGTTCAGTACAGTTCATTCGCTTATTAATCTTTTTTAAAAACATCAAATAAAAAAATAAAGGAGCTTGTCCATAAATCTAAAAAGATTCGACGGACAAGCTCCTATGTAGCGTTATAATTATTTAACCGCATCTTTAAGTGCTTTACCAGCTTTGAAAGCAGGTACTTTACTTGCAGCGATGTCGATTTCCATACCTGTTTGAGGGTTACGTCCTTTACGTGCAGCACGCTCACGAACTTCAAACGTTCCGAAACCAATTACTTGTACTTTATCACCGTTGGCTAAAGTATCTTGGATCGATTGGAATACCGCCTCAACTGCTGCAGTTGCGTCTTTCTTAGAAAGTTCAGATGCTTCAGCTACCGCGTTAATTAATTCTGACTTGTTCATACTATTCACCCCCTCTCAAAGCATTGTTGATATCAATACTGTAGAAAGAGTATCACATCGAAAAGCGCCATGCAACAATATCTGCATACTTTTCCAAAGATAATCCCATAATCCCCCAAAAATAAAGAAAAAGACCCTATTTATTAAAATATTGCGAACAAGCATTTGGCGGGAAGTAACCTCTTCCTTTTGGATAAAGATTATTGAATTAAGGAGATGAATACCAAATTTCGCATAGCAATCGATACATTTTACTTATTTTCCAATCCATCTTAAAATACATTTCCGCCTCAAAAAACTTCTCAATGTTTCACAAACCACCCCGTCAAACAAGTCGTAAAAAAGCCGAAAACCACCTAAACGCCCAATATTCAGCAACGCGAAGCGCCCCGCAGAGAAAAAGCCTGCACTTCGGCTTTTTTTCTGCGGGGCAGCTTCCTAGACGATAAACGTAATCATCCCTTTATTGCCATCATTGACCATTTGTTCAATCGTTTCGCGCAGACGCTTTCTAGCACGCGGCGGCACTGCATCTGTTTTAAAACGAATACTTTCTTTCATCACTTCATGAAGTGCTGTACCAAATAATTGCGTTTCCCAAAGCGCTTCTCGGTCATGTAAATAAGCTTCTTTTAAATCTTGAAGCAAATGATGGCTATGGAATTCAGAACCAATTAGCGGTGAGAATTCAGCTTCCATATCCACACGAATCATGTGAATGGATGGGGCTTTCGCTTTCATTCGAACGCCAAAAAAGTTATTCTCTTTAATTAATTCTGGTGGTGTTGGATTAAAATCTTCTATGACGGGAAGCGCTACACCGTAGCCATCACTTTTCGCTTTTTCAATCGCTTCTGCGTACATATTATAAGCTTTTTTCGCTCTTGATGCTTCTTGTACAAATAATAGCCAATCTTTTTTCGTTGCAATTTCCTGCCCCATAATGGTTTCACAAACCTCTTTAAAAGCCTGTTCATCCATTTCAATTTTAATCGATGCTTTTCCTTGCCCAGCATCCACTTCTACAACATCTGCATGTTCTACGTATTGTTCATCTTTTAGTTTTTCTGCCAACTCTTGTACTTTACGAATTTTAGAAGCTTCAAGGAACCCTTCACTAATCACCGTATCAATCGATGCATTTAATTCATGCGTTGCGCCAAGTACATCCATCCAATCAGGCTTTTGAAGTTCAATTTCAGAAATTGGAAATTCATACAAAGCTTCTTTTAAAATTAATTGGATTTCTTGTGCGTTTAATTGGTCAGCGCTAATCGCAATGACAGGCACTGCATATTTTTCATGCAATTCTTCTTTTAAAGCAACCGTTTTTTCATGTGCAGGCATTTTAGAATTTAACACAATGACAAATGGCTTGCCGATTTCTTTTAATTTCCCAACGATTTCAGCTTCCGCCACTTCTGCAGCATCACGTGGAATATTATTAACCGTCCCATCTGTCGTGACCAATATCCCAATTGTTGAATGGTCTCGAATGACTTTATCTGTCCCAATTCTAGCTGCTTCTTCAAAAGGAACAGGTTCATTATGCCAAGGTGTATGGACGTATTTAGGACCATCCTCATCTTCATAACCTTTCACACCATCTATGACATAACCAACGCAATCTGCAAGCCTAATTTGAAACTGTAATTCCCCGTCCCCAACAGAAACAGACGTCCCTTGCGCTGGGACAAATTTAGGTTCAGCAGTCATAATCACCGGCCCTGGAGAACTTTGTGGAAGTTCATCTTGTGCGCGTATTTGATCTGTTTCATCTGTCATATTTGGAATGACCACTTCTTCCATCACTCTTTTTACAAATGTGGACTTACCGACTCGAACAGGACCGACGACTCCAATATAAATATCACCATCTGTTCGTCTCGCTAAATTTTCATATAATTCTTCTTTCATTTTTTTCGGCCTCCTTTTCTCTTTAATAGTTTATGTAATAGAAAAACGTTTCATGCAAAAGCACGAAACGTTTTTCTAATAACCAATCGAGAAATGGCTATTTCAAGCAATCAAAAATGAAAGATTATATGATTATATTTAATTAGCGACGCATAAAAACAGGTTCATTTTCTTCATTTACCGTATAAGGCAATGAATAAGCGGGAACGACATGTGAACGTTCCTCGAGTAAAGAACGGATGTCTTCGCCTTCTTTAACGTCTATATTTTCTTCAGATAAAATCTGGTTTAAATCAATTGAATAATCGATATAAAAATTGCCATCTCCACCTACAACAACGGGTAAATGTGCATCAGAATAAGGACTTTCAAGTGTTAAAGGTGTTTTGTACCCTAGCGCTTCAAAGTCAATTTCATAAACATTGTCACCAATTTGTTCTTTAAATGGTGTTGTGCCCTTCATGCTTACACGTAAATTTAAATCTCGAATCATTTCTGCCGCACGTAAATCTACGACTTTAACAGTTGGGTTTTCTTCCACATCGACCAATACATATTGAAAGATTCCACCTTTTTCATAAGCACTCGCTGGAATTTTCTCCATATATTTTGGAATGATTTTTGAAAACTCAATTGGATATTTTATATAAATATCTGTATTTGCATCTTTTGTTTTAATGGGTAATAAACCACCTGTATCCGCTTGAAATGCCTCTACAGAGCGCTGTACTGACTCAATATGATCGTCATATGGAATTTTACCTTGTCCTTCTTCATCACCTTGATACATACATCCTGCAAGAATCGTCGTCAATACGAGAAGAAAAACGAGTAAACTTTTTTTCATTGAAAAATTCATGCCGAGCCTCCTGGTCCACTAAATACAAGGTAGATCATCGCTAAAAAACAGAATAACAATAATAAATAAGCAATGATTGCTGAAACAAATTTTAATAATTTGTTTTTTAATTTATGTCTACTAACATAAATGAGTCCCATAGATACAACCATAAAACCCATTGCGTAAAATGATAACCACATTTTATCCATCGGTGACATGATAAAATCCGCCTTTCCAGTCTACAAATAAATGAGTGATATTCAGCTTGTAGAAGGCGTATTTAATCCAATGGAAGATTCCACTCCATTAACGCCTTCTTCCGCCTTTATTTTTCCTTAATTTTCCGTCGTGCCAAATAAATCGTCGACTTCTTGTTTCTTCATTCGATTCATCAATTGGTCGACCGCGTGCTTCGGTAATACATCTTCGAATAAAATCGCATATAACGCACTTGTTAGCGGCATCGCGACTTCATACTTCTGTGCAAGTTGGTGGGCGGCTTTCGTCGTTCTCACGCCTTCAATCACCATGCCCATGCCTTCAGTCACTTCATCCAAACTTTTGCCTTTTCCAAGCATATTGCCCGCTTTCCAGTTACGTGAATGAACGCTTGTACAAGTAACGATTAAATCGCCAAGTCCTGTGAGCCCCGCAAATGTGAGCGGATTGGCGCCCATTTTCACACCAAGTCTTGAAATCTCCGCTAACCCTCTCGTAATGAGCGCTGCTTTCGCATTATCTCCGTAGCCTAATCCATCAGAAATTCCTGCGCCAAGTGCGATGACGTTTTTAAGTGCTGCGCCAATTTCTACACCAACAACGTCAGTATTTGTATAAACACGGAAATATTGACTCATAAATAAATCTTGAATCTCTTTTGCCGCTTCTTCATTTGTAGAAGCTGCTGTTACTGTCGTAGGCTGTCTGCCAACAACTTCTTCTGCATGGCTTGGCCCTGAAAGCACGACGACTGCACGGCAATTTTTCTCATCAATTTCCTCTTCAATCATTTCAGAAATACATTTATGCGTATCTGGTTCGATTCCTTTTGAAACGTGAACAAAAAGCTTTGGTTCTGCCAATAATTCATTAATTTGTTGACAAATTGGACGAATCGCTTTTGTCGGAACCGCAACAATAATCGTTTCTCCGTGCCCGACAGCTTCTCTTAAATTTGAAGTCGCGCGTAAATTTCCTGGTAATGTTGCCCCAGGTAAATACGATTGATTTGTATGTGCTGTATTGATCTCTTCAGCTTGTTCAGAACGTCTCGCCCATAATAAACAATCATGACCATTTTCAGCCAATACGAAGGCGATTGCCGTCCCCCAACTGCCCGCACCAATAATAGATACTTTTTTCATGCAAATCTTCCTTTCTAAGCAAGGCCTATCTTAAGTTCTTGCTCTTGTAATGAGTCGAATTGGCGTTCCTTCAAAACCAAATGCTTCACGCAAGCGATTTTGTAAAAAACGTTCATATGAGAAGTGCATTAACTCTGGATCATTGACAAAAATAATGAATGTCGGCGGCTTCACTGCTACTTGTGTCGCATAATAAATACGCAGACGCTTGCCTTTATCCGTTGGTGTTGCATTACGGGCTACTGCATCTTCCACAACTTCGTTTAATACGCTCGACTGAATACGCTTCGCATGATTTTCATCAATTAATTTAATACTTTCAAAAAGACTATTCACACGTTGTTTCGTTTTTGCAGACACATAAGAAATTGGCGCATAATCTAAGAACATAAAATTATCACGAATTTTAGCTGTGAATTCATTCATCGTATGATTGTCCTTTTCAATGGCATCCCATTTATTGACAACAAACAGTACACCTTTTCCAGCTTCTTCTGCATACCCAGCAATTCGCTTATCTTGTTCGCGAATTCCTTCTTCACCGTTAATCACAATTAACACAACATCAGAACGGTCAATCGCTTTTAACGCTCGTAAAACACTATATTTCTCAGTCGATTCATAAACTTTTCCTTTTTTACGCATTCCAGCAGTATCGATAATTTTATACTTCTGTCCTTCATAAACATAAGGCGTATCAATGGCATCGCGCGTTGTACCTGCTACATCACTTACAATAACACGTTCCTCACCAAGTAATGCGTTGACAAGTGAAGATTTACCGACATTCGGACGACCAATTAATGAAAAGTAAATCACGTCGTCTTCTTTTTGTTCTTCATCATGTTTCGGGAACTTTTCTGCTACAGCATCTAGTAAATCCCCAAGTCCTAAACCATGTGAACCAGAAATCGGATAAGGATCACCAAATCCTAATGCATAGAAATCATAAATCATTTCACGCATATCTGGATTATCAATTTTATTAACCGCTAAAATCACCGGTCTATTTGTCCGGTATAAAATTTTAGCAACATGCTCGTCCGCATCCGTCAAACCTTCGCGACCATTGACTAAAAAGATAATGACATCCGCTTCTTCCATCGCAATTTCTGCTTGCAAACGAATTTGCTCAAGAAACGGCTCATCTCCAAGTTCAATGCCACCTGTGTCAATAATGTTAAATTCATGTGTGAGCCAATCCGCTGAACTATAAATCCGGTCACGTGTCACACCTGATATATCTTCTACAATTGAAATTCTCTCGCCGACAATTCTGTTAAATATTGTAGACTTCCCAACATTCGGGCGCCCTACGATTGCTACTGTTGGTTTTGCCATCTTTAAAAACATCCTTCCAAATTATCTTTTATTATTATACACAAAAAAAGATGGAGCTGCTCTAAAAGTCTAAGAAATGACTTTTAGGGCGCTCCCTGTTTTTGTTTTCGTTCATTTTATGCGATTATTTCCAGTTTGGGAGCTAACATCCGCCAAAACCAACAGGAAGTTTATCGTATTTAGAATGTCAGTTTTCAGGCCATTTTTTCAACTTGAACCAATTGCCGAATTCCGCCCTTCATTTTACTCCGAAAACTTCTTTAACTGATCTCCAATGACGTCGCTCAATGAGAATCCTTGCGCTTCTTCAGGCATCTCATAGTCATCATAAGACGGGTCTTCTGCTTTGTCCACCAAATCTTTAATGCTTAGTGATAAACGAGATTCTTCAGGATTCACATCCAGAACCTTCACTTGAACTTTTTGCCCTTCTGTTAACACTTCATTTGGCGTGCCGATATGCTCGTGAGCAATGCGCGAAATATGAACAAGTCCTTCAACCCCTGGGAACACTTCCACAAACGCTCCATATGCAACGAGACGCTTAACAGTTCCTTCCAAAACAGAACCTTTTGGCGCTTTCTCTTCAATCCCTTCCCAAGGACCTGCCAGTGTATCCTTAATGGATAACGAAATCCGCTCTGCATCACGATCTACAGAAAGTACTTTCACTTTCACCGTATCTCCTTCAGCTAAGACATCTGACACTTTATCGACATGTGCATGAGATAACTGTGAAATATGCACAAGGCCATCGACACCGCCAATGTCAACAAACGCACCGAAAGTTGCAAGCCTTTGAACTTTTCCTTCTAGTACTTGCCCTTCCGTCAAACCAGCTAAAATTTCATCTTTCTTTAACGCCTTTTCTTCTTGAATAATGGCACGATGCGATAAAATTAAACGATTTTTTTCTTGATCCATTTCAACAATTTTAAATTTCATTTGACGACCTTTATACTCTTCAAAAGATTCCACATAGTAATCTTCTACAAGCGATGCGGGGATAAATCCACGTACGCCTAGATCAACAACAAGACCGCCTTTTACAACATCTTTTACTTCTGTTTCAATGATTTCGCCTTGCTTGAATTTTTCTTCCAATGAACCCCATGCATCATCTGCGTCAACTTGACGTTTTGACAATACATAATTTTCTTCTTCAACTTTAATAATTTTCAATTGTAGTTCATCACCAACAGATACTACATCCGAAGCTTTTTCAATATGCAAACTTGACACTTCACTAATTGGAATTACACCATCAAATGGTGCACCTGGAATCTCGACCGTAACAGATTTATCTTCGATTTTAACAACTTTTCCCGTTACACGGTCACCTTCGTTAAATTCTTTTTCATTTTCAATATTGATATCCTCTGACATATGTAGCCCTCCTCCATAAAAACTCCTAATTATATAATATGCGAATTGCCTCATAAAAACAAAAATTTAACCTTATTTTTTCATTTATTTGTGTCGAGCAGCTTTTTAATCTCGCCCATAATGACTTCCGTTACTTCTTCAGCAGATGCTTTTCGTTCTCGATAAGGCGTCATATCAATCGGTTTTCCATATACCACTTTCAATCGTTTAAATGGTTTATAAGGCCCAATAATTGCACAAGGCATCACGACTGCATTGCCACGTAAAGCAAAGAATCCAGCGCCAGCAAGTCCTTTTTGCAGTTCACCGTTTTTACTTCGTGTCCCTTCCGGAAATAATCCAACAACCTCTCCGTCTTTTAATACAGATAATGCTTTACGCATTGCTTGACGGTCACTCATTCCTCTTTTAACTGGAAAAGCTTGTAAACTAGGAAGTAAACTCTTTAAAATCGGTGCTTCAAATAGCTCTTCTTTTGCCATAAAATTAACCGTTCTTGGACAAGTAATCCCAACAACTGGCGGATCTAAATTATCGATATGATTGGTGCATAATAATACGCCGCCTTCTTTCGGGAAATTTTCTTTTCCAATCACTTGGATCCGATAAAATGGATAAAAAATCGCGCTGACAAGCGTCTTTGCTAATGGATATAAATTCATCGTTCAAGTCTCTCCTTCGCTAAACGGCTTATTTCATCAGCAACTTCTTCAATCGTCATCGAAGTTGTATCGAGTAAAATCGCATCTTCCGCTTGTTTTAAAGGGGATACTTTACGATTTGAATCAGCTTCATCACGTTCTCTAATTTCTTGCTGAAGCTCAGCTAATGGTGTATCAATGCCACGTGTTTGATTTTCTGCATATCTTCGAAGTGCACGCTCTTCAACAGATGCCGTCATAAAAATTTTCAAATCTGCATTCGGTAAAACATGTGTACCGATATCTCGACCATCCATCACAACACCTGTACCTTCTCCCAATTGACGTTGTTTTTCAACCATTAAAGTACGAACGGCTTGATGTGCAGCTACTTCTGATACGGCATTCGTTACTTCTGAAGTGCGAATGGCTTCAGATACATCTTTTCCGTCTATCAAAACGGCTTGCCCATTTTTACTTGGCACAAGTAATAGATTCGTTTTAGCAAGCAACTCACCTAATGCTTTGCCATTACTTATATCTATGCGCTCTTCTAATGCTTTATACGTCAAAGCACGATACATTGCGCCAGTGTCGATATATGTATACTGTAATTTTTCAGCTGTAATTTTGGCAATTGTACTTTTCCCAGCTGCAGCGGGTCCATCAATTGCAATATTTAATCCTTTTAACATTCCATAACCTCCAGAAACAATTGTCAATAGTGTATCATAAATAGTAGAAAAAAGTCCCCATCTAAGGGACTTTTCATTGCATTTTCTTTTTTAGTTGTAATTGACGTTCAAAACAAAATTGAACAATTTGTTGACGATCTGCTGATGAAATATCTAGAAATTCCAAAGAAGCAATATTTCGTTCTTTTTCTTCCCAAATTCGAACAACTTTTGCTTCCACACGCACATATTCAATGGCACGTTTCGCAAATGGTAACACAATTAATAATTTCACATTCGTCTGTTCTTCCAATGTATTCAATGTTGGTAAATTAATAGCCAATCCACCCGCGCTAATATCAGCGGTTACCAATCTTACCGTCTTTTCTTCTGTTTCTACCGCTACATCGACATTCGCATCGACTCTTACAAATTCACGTCGTTGCACTTTAATTAAATAATCATCACCTTTATAAGCCAATTGAAGCATCGGAATCCCTTCAAGACGTCTTCCTTGGACTACTGTCTTAAAGCCATAAGACATTTTTAATTCATCCGTAAAGGTAATGAATAATTCCGTATCATTCGTTAAAAAAGTTGTTTTACCAGTTTCAACATGCGCCGGATAATCAATCATGACAAAGTCTTCTTGAATATCTACAATTCTACTTTTATATTTACTTTCGTCATCACTATCTTCTTTTGTTAAAAAAATAACTGTTCCTACTTTCAATATCATCGGACGCACCCCCGCTTTAG
>CANSAF010000083.1 GCA_947644645.1 uncultured Sporosarcina sp.
TTTAGAAAAGAATTTTCCTTTCAAAATTAATTCCCACAAAAACTTGACTCAATCCTTTATCATGTTCCCGCCCATTCAATCCTTAAACATGGTAAACTATATTGTTAGTAACTTTTATTTTAGATCGACGAAATAGATGAACATAAAGAATGCTTTTAAGGAGTGTGAACGAACTATGCAGATGACGATGCATCAGGGTGATTTAGTCGATTTTATGGATGATATTAAACATGCTTTTCATTCTGAGAATCTGAAAGATCGTGAGTTAATTCAAATGGCAATCACATTCGTCAGACAAGGAATGATTGACGATTACACATATAATGAAGCGCATCAAACGGTGAGTGCTTCTCTGCAAAATGAAACGGAAGATACTGTATATCTTAAGTTTGATACGAAAGATATCAGTTGTTCGTGCTCGGAACCCAATTGGTGCGTCCATAAAATTGCGGTCGTTTTTTATTTATATGCACAAGATCATTCGTTAACTGATTGGAATGGTGAATGGCGACGAATGGAAACGGAACAATTAGTCGATAAAATTAAAAAGAGAACACCCGAAAATTGGAATGAAATATTGTCACAGCTGATGAACCCTGTTCGCGTGATGAGTTTTAATGAAAATCCAGCTGTTTTCACGCATAAATTTTCATTGATCGACCAAAAAGCGGCTGCCTTATATCCATTTGAATGGGAATGGAAGCCCGTTTTTGATATTTATTATCGGCTTCACGCATTGGAAGCCGCTTGGCCTTATTTAGCTTATCATTTAGCGAATCAAGCCAATTCCTTTTCTTATGGAAAATGGTATGTGAAAAATTGGTTGACGGAGCAATTTGAGAAAATTGAAGATGCAACGCGTTCTCTTTCTTCAAAACGTCAACTTTTTGAAATCGATCCATTTTATGATGAAATCCGAAAAATGATTCGTACTTTTACGTTGGAGCAGACGGGATTATTTACGGAGCGATTTCGTTTATATCGTACGTTTTGGCAATCATTATTTGCCCAGAAGAGCATGCGTGAACAAGAAATTACAATACTCACAACGGTTGACTCGCCAATCGTTCAGCCTTTACTTGCATTCTTTTATATGATTGATGGGCAATATGAAAAATTAACTGAAGCGACTTCTTCTTTAACGCTTGCAAATATCGGGGCTTGGTTCCCGCTTGCAGAGATTGCGGATTATGAAGAAGATCTAGAAGCTTTAACCATTATTATGCAAGCATTATTGCCTTTTATTCCAGATTATGCACAATCTTATATTCCGCGTTCTGATCGAGCGATGTTTACGAGGAAAATTGATGGTTTATTAGAAATAGCGGATTTCCCCGAAGAAGAACGTGAAAAGATGTTCTTTATTTACGGGGATGCTGGAATTGATGTGTATGCGGATTTTCTAATTGAGCGCGAACGATACAGAGAATGGGCGGCGCTTATGCATCGCTATCGTGTACCTTACGAAGTAGCTGAAGCTGGTGGCTTGCCAATCGCGTTGAAAGATGATCCTGTTGCTGTTTTCCCCTTACTGCATTTATATGCGATGCGCTTTATCGGCGAAAAGAATCGACAAAGTTATAAGCGAGCGGTTCGTGTATTTCGGAAAATGAAGAACGGTGCGAAAAAATCGGGAAAGCATGACTTTTGGAATCAATATCTTGAAACGATTCGTGATAAAAACCGACGTCTTCGTGCTTTAATCGAAGAAATTGAGAAAGGGAATCTGACATTATGACTGCACAATTTACATTGGAAAAAGGACTTCAACTATCGGTTGAGCAAGTTGACCAGCAACGTTTCTCGGTACGCGCCTATGAAGAAAATAGGCCTACGATTTCGCCAAATGAGTTGGCAACCTATCTTTTTTTCGATCATGAGCAATTGTTTTTCGGCATGCTTGTTGAGGTAAGTGAAGATTATATACTATTGACGGCGGATCAATTATTGCAGGCTTTTCCGGAAAGTCATCCGTATGTGAAATTTACCGATGTTCCTGATAAAGGAAGTCTTGCTTTGTCGACCATTCGAGAGGCCGCTGATATTTGGCGTACACCTTCTGTCTGGGCGGCTGCAGAAGCAAATGAAACGGGAGTTTATTTTCAACATGAAAAATTGAACGTTTCACTAGAAGTCGCGGAACTTTTACAATCCGCAATTTATAGTAAACTTGCTTCGACAGCGATGACGCCAGACCAATTTGCATTACTGCTTCCACATATTCAGCAATACGGATGGCCAGGAGATCAAACGTCCACTTCGCCGGTTCGCATTGCTTTACGATTAATGGAACCTGAAGAAGAAACGGATTCGACAGAATGGCTGTTGGAAACGATTTTAATCAATGAACGGGGTCGTCACTGGACGCCCGCCGTTCGCAAAAAGCATTTGCCAATTCCAGAAACTTTACCTGAACGTTGGAAAGATTACGGAGAGGAAATCTCAAAAAGGCAATCGGAATTACTCGCCTTTCTTCCCTCTTTACAACTAGCTAAGCAAGAACATTTTTTAACGTATTCAATGACGGATGCAGAAGTACGCATTTTCTTACAAGAAGATTTGCCGCTTCTTCAATCATTTGGATTTGCAGTTATTTTACCAGCTTGGCTTAAATCGATTACAGAAACGAAAATTCAAGCGCGTACGAATGCAAGTATTCAATCTTATCAAGCGACGACAGGTTTGGATGAAGTGCTTGCTTTTGATTGGCATTTTTCACTTGCTGGTCATGATATTCGTCCACAAGATTTCCAAAAACTTGTAGATGAAAACCGAGAGTATATCCGTTTTGGAGATGAATGGTTTCACATCGACCCAGCTTGGTTAAAAAGAATTCGCGATTTAATGGAGCGAACGGATGCTGGAGAGTGGACGGTTAAAGATTTGTTATTCCAGGAACTGCCTGAAGAGATGGCTTTTATCAAAGAAAGCGATGAAGAGGAAATGATTGAAGAAGATCCTCTCCTTACATTTTCCATGCAGAAATCTTTACGCTCATATATGGAAACTTTGTCCAATAAAAAAGGATTACCTGCTGCTGGTGTGCCTAATACACTACAAGCTGAACTTCGACCGTATCAAGAAGATGGCTATAACTGGCTTGTATTTATGCGGGACAACCAATTCGGTGCTTGTTTAGCAGATGATATGGGGCTTGGAAAAACCATCCAGCTAATTACTTATTTATTAAATGTTCATGCGCGTCCAGAAACAACGGCGCCGTCTTTAATTGTCTGCCCGACGAGTGTACTTGGAAACTGGCAAAAGGAAATTGAACGTTTTGCCCCTTCTTTATCGGTTCATTTACATTATGGTCCTTCACGTAAAAAAGATGAAAATTTTGCGGCATTCATTCAAGACGAAAAGCCTGAAGTAATTTTAACAACTTACGGGACTGCCTCACAAGATGGTGAATTGCTTGCAGAAACAGCGTTTACGGCGATTACGCTTGATGAGGCGCAAAATATTAAAAATATGAATACGAAGCAATCGAGAGTGATTCGTAATTTACGCGGACAACATCATATTGCTTTAACAGGTACACCAATTGAAAACCGTCTATCAGAGTTATGGACAATTTTCGATTTCATTTACCGCGGGTATTTCGGCAATTTCCGCTCGTTTACTAATGAGTTTATCATTCCAATTGAAAGAGATGATTCAGAAAGAGCGAAACAGAAATTACGTGCTAAAATTCGACCGTTTTTATTAAGACGTACGAAAAATGACGAAGATTTATTATTAAACTTACCGAAGAAGTTGGAGCAAAATGAATATTGCCCGCTGACGACAGAGCAAGCTGCTTTATATGAAAGTTTCTTAGAAGAAACGAAATTTAAGTTGCAAACATTGTCTGCTTTTGAGAAAAAAGGGCTTGTGTTAACGATGCTCAATCGTTTAAAGCAATTATGCAATCATCCAGCGCTGTTTTTAAAAGAACCTCAACTCCCTGCAAATGAGATGATGAGTCGATCAGAAAAGCTGCGTAGTATTGTGACAATGGCTTCCAATATTGTAGCAAATGGCGAGCAATGTATTATTTTCACGCAATATATCGGAATGGGGAAATTGCTACAACAATGTTTATCTGAACTGTATGCAATTGATGCGCCGTTTTTAACGGGTAGTATGCCGAAACTACAGCGCGATGGACTTGTCGATGCGTTTCAAAATGGCGAGTTCCCAGTCTTTATTTTGTCTTTACGTGCAGGTGGTACAGGGCTGAATTTAACAGCTGCAAATCATGTACTTCATGCCGATCGTTGGTGGAATCCAGCTGTAGAAAATCAAGCGACAGACCGCGCTTACCGAATTGGTCAAACGAAATTTGTCCATGTGCATAAGTTTGTGACTATCGGAACTGTCGAAGAAAAAATTGATAAGATGCTTGAAGAAAAAGCCAGTTTATCCGCCGATTTAATCTTATCCAATCAATGGTTGGCCGAATTATCCGACCGAGAACTGGATGATTTACTGTCATTCGGGTGAAGCTGCCCCTCAAAGTCTAGAAGTGGACTTTGGGGGTTCTTTGCGTTGTTTAAGATTTTAGAAGGATAAAGCCCAAAAGCAATTCAGGTGGACTTTCGGGCGGCAAGGTATGTTTTGTTTGCTACTCAATTTATTTTTTCGGTTGATTGTCTAATGCTATGGCGCTGGAGATAGGCTTTGTCTTTTTCGATTTCTTCTAATGCTTTTAAGCGATCGTTTAAATTGGCGACAATTCGAATGAGTTCACTAATTTGGAGTTCCATTCTAAGTATTTCATGATTCACTTTGGACATTGGTTTTCCTCCTTAACCACCGCTAATTCGACACTTGAAAATCAAGGAGCAGTCCCTCTTTTTTCAAGTGTCTGACTGCGGCTTTTCATCATCATTAGCGAGTCGGCTCCCCAACCGACTTTCCCTCTTTTCGGTTTTCCTTTTCACATTTTGCTTCATCTTTTAAAAATTTTCCTCATAAATTTCTACGTAATACCAGCTTTCATTATTTTATTGTTGTTCTTCCAACGGCTTGTGGACCGTTTAATCGCCTCCTTTCACGATCACTAAGTAATCGGTAATTCATTGTTTTCTCTTTGTGGTAATTGAAAATGTTCTGCTTCATTTGGCGCTTCTACTGTGTTCGGTTGCATTTGCATAGTTGGTGCATATAATTCCGTTGTGCTTCTACTTTTTGTCGCAAGAAATTGAACCCGGTCCGCAATTACTTCTGTAACATAGACACGACTTTTGTCTTCGCGTTCGAAAGACCTCGACTGGATTCGTCCAGTTACCCCTACAAGCGATCCTTTTCCGCAATGTTTCACAGTGTTTTCTGCAATATTTCCCCATAAAGTACATAGGATAAAGTCTGCTTCAATTTCACCTTGTGCATTTTTAAAATTACGGTTGACCGCTAAAATAAAGTTAGACTGGACTCTTCCTCTAGATACTGCGCGAAGAAATGGATCTTTTGTCATTCTGCCGATAAGCGATACTTGATTCAAGCACTTCCCTCCTCTCGTTTAATGTACTGCTATCGTATATGACAACCGCAATTTTTGACAAACAACCAAAAATGGATTTTCATGCGAAATATGCGATGACTTTTAAGTTTTCATTTTCCCGAAAAAATTAAATTTCGCCTCTAAAGATGATTCCATTCAACTTCATCGCACTTTCTTGGAAAATATGATAATAGAGAATTGGCTATTTTTTTATTTTTTTTTAGTTATGGTATACTCAAAGTAAATTTAAGGGAGGCTGGGGCGATTGAAAACATTTAAAATGATTTCGATTAGTGTTTATGACGAAGGGAAATTTCACGATTTTCCGCTGATTGATGGTATTATTATTAATCAAGAAAATAGCCATCGTATGTGGATTCTAGAAATGTTTATCGAGGGGAAATATAAATCTTTTTTCGAATCAAAAATTAGTGATGAGGAATTAATCGAAGCGAAAGCTGTCATTTCTTATCCAGAAAATGAGCCTGCCGGTTTTAATGTAGCCGTTGACAAAGTAAAGGAAATTGGCGATCATGTTTCAGTATTGATGAAAGGGCGATTGAAACGCGCACGTTCGGAGTATGCGGAGCAATTATTAGAGCAATTAATCCATGATGGACTAGAAGGACAGGCACTTCTTGAACAATTTGAAACAGATATGCGAAATCGTCCACGTTTGAAAAAAGATTTAAGAAAATAAGTTACACACAGTTTTCTGAACATTACCAACAGTATACACAAGATATCCACAAGCATTAAAAGATTCTTCGGAAACTTATCCACAATTCTGAAATGGATTGTCCAGAAAGGCTTTAAACATCCTTCTGGACAATCTTTACAGCTCATCGGTTGACGTCTTCATTGACATTTCGATCATCGTCAAGCAGTGGATCATTTCCATCGTCCAAGCGGTCATTCATTTCATCGTTTATGACGCCGCCATTTCGCTCTCCTTCTGTTTCAACGCCTTCCAAATCCGTTCCGTCGCGTCGATTATCTTCTGTACCCGGCGCCGAATCCCGTTCACGTTGTTCAACATCTTCCAACGGTGTTCTATCATTGTTAGGCACTGTATCTTTCGTGTTTGTTGAACATGCACCTAATAATAAAGCCGATACGAAAATGAATGGTATCATTTTTTTCAACATAAAAAAATTCCCTCCTCTCCGCCAATAAACGTCATACGCTATGCATGATCCTCATTAGGTTGGGCGAAAAGTTGGGAACTATCCGTACTTATTTTATTTTTTGTCGATCTCTTTTTTCAACAAACGTTCAACATATGCAGCTTCCGCTTTACAATCATATGTGTAATGCGTATTTAACTCTTCTTGCATCATTTGAATGTTGGCAATTTGTTCTTCTGTTGGTGGATCTTCCAACACACGATTAATTACTTCAGTGATTCTTCCAGCAATTTCTTCGTGAAATTCAGCACTTACTTTTACTTGATCTGAAATTTCTGAGTACCATAATGCCTTCGTAGTAATATACTCTCTCCAACTTGACATATAATCCTCGATGCTAAATTTTGATTCACTCCACTCAATACCTTCCATGTACTGCTCGAAAGTTTGAGTAATTGATCTTGTAATACTACTTTTTAAGTTGGGAGAAAGACTTTTATACATCTCTTTCTGAAGCCTCCTAATATCAATGCAAAATAATCATTTAACCATTCCGCTTTGTTCTATTTTATTCAGATTTCGAATTCACGGGACCTAATGCGAACATAATTTCAGTTTCGCAGACAAGTTCACCATCAACTGTTGCTCTCGCTTGTCCTTTTCCCATTGGCCCACGTAACCGTGTAATTTCAACTTCTAAACGAAGTGTGTCGCCAGGGATAACTTGCTTTTTAAAACGACATTTGTCAATTCCTGCAAAAAATGCAAGACGTCCTTTATTTTCCTCTTTTTGCAATAAAGCGACTGCACCTACTTGCGCCAATGCTTCTACAATTAGTACGCCTGGCATTACGGGATACCCTGGAAAATGCCCATTAAAAAAATCTTCATTGATGGTTACGTTTTTTATTCCAACTGCTTTTTTTCCTTCTTCAACTTCAAGAATTTTATCCACCATTAAAAAAGGATATCGATGCGGTAAAATCGCTTGGATTTGTTCTGCTGTTAGCATCATGTTGCCCCCTCACTCATCTACTTATTCAATTCCTTGAATAATATCTGTAATATGTGTCCATGTTTCTTTTTTAAATATTTCACTTGGTGCTCCGTCGCCTACAACGCTATAGCCCATAAATAGACCTAGTACACCGATTCCCGCCAATAATAAAATCACTAAAAGAATCCGTAACCAAATTGGAAGCAGTCGAATTTGAACCCATTTAACTTCACTGAGTTCCTTTTCTTGCACTGCTTTTTCTTTTTTCTTAAAAAGCTTGCGTTCTTTGGTCGCTTTTATGACAGATCTTTTATTTTCTTGTTGAACGGCAGTATCCGTATTTTTCTGACCTTGCTGCTTTTCATCTTTCATCGCTCAATACTCCCTATAGTGAAACTTATCGAATGCCATTAATAAGTCCGAGCATTTGATCAGCTAATGTGACTGAACGCGCGTTAAATTGATAATTTCTCTGCACGTTAATTAAGTCCGTCATTTCTTTCTCATAGTTAACATTTGAACCTTCTAAAACGCCATTTTGTAAACCAATCACATTTCGTTCAGCGCCTTGAAGATTTGTTAAAACATCCGCAACATCTACACCTAAATCCGCCATATTTCGCGGTAACCCGATATATGTGCTAGAAATATGCTCCATTAAGTTAGGACGTTCAATGTTTGTGATCCCCAAGTTAAAGTTGTTGGTTGTACCATCTTCGTTCGTCACTTGTAATGTTCCATTTGGTCGAACTGCGTAATCTTTAACATTGTCATTAAAAACAATTGGATTGCCATTTTCATCAGCAATTGGATTACCATCGGCATTGACCAGCATAAGTTGGTTGTTTTCAATCGGTGTAATATAAAATGAACCTTGACGTGTATAGACAACTTCTTGTCCGCCTTCTGTCGGCATCAGGACATTAAAGTATTGTTTAGGTGTCGTAAGTGCAAAGTCCAGTTGGCGATCTGTTTGTTGAAGTGAGCCAACTTTCCAATTCATTTGGGTTTGTGCAATTTTAGCACCTGTTCCGTAACGAATACCAATTGGTGATTGACGCGGTGCCTCGTCCGCTTTATCATTTCGGTACTCATTATATAATAACTCTTGAAAGCTAGCATGCTTCGCTTTATAACCATGTGTATTAGAGTTCGCCAAGTTATTGCCAATGACATCCAAGTTTTTCTGCAGTTGGCCCATCGTATTTGTAGCTGTAATCATCGTCCGTATCATAGGTTTTGTCTCCTTATTAAATGCCTAATTATTAATTCACTCGACCAATTTCACTGACGGCTTTTTCCATACTTCGGTCATACGCTTGCAAAACTTTTTGATTGGCTTCGAATGCACGATATGCCGTTAACATATCTGTCATCGTACGACCTGCATCCACATTTGACCCTTCAATATAGCCTTGTCTTGTTAGGTAAGTTGCATTTGGCACTGTTTCTACGCCCGCAAGATTTTCGCCATTTTCTGTAATAAACAGACCATCTCTTTGTTTTAAAAGTGTGTCCGGTCTAGCTGAAAAAGCAATACCAAGTGTAGCAACAGGCACATCATTTTCTAATATAACGCCTGCATCTGACACTTGAAAATCATCGTTTTCAAGTTGAATTCGGTTGCCGTTATTGTCTAAGACGTAAAAACCTGACGGAGATGTTAAATAACCATTTGCATCTAAAGAGAAATTACCGTTTCTCGTATAATATTCTCCACCATCGCCATCATCTAATGTAAAGAAAAGTGTTCCTGGGATTCCTGTTTCTTCATCCATCGGCAATGCGCCATCAACAAGTGCAACGTCTGTCGTTAATTCTGTCATGAGTAATTGTCCTTGTACGAATGACGGCAATGTTTCTTGCATATAAACCCCTGTAGAAATAGGTCCGTGTGGCATAATGCCTTTTAAGTTCAATCCTTTTTCTGTCGGAATATGCGTACCTTGAACACTAGACATAAACATTTCCGGGAATGAACGAATTGAAGATTGTTCAGCTTTAAATCCCGGTGTATTGACATTGGACATATTGTTCGTAAGCATTTCTGTACGTCTTTGTTGAGCAATCATGCCTGACGCAACTGTATAGAAACCGCGAAACATATTTCCAACCCCTTTTCCTTATTTTTTCTTTGCAGTTCTATCGATATTTTCTAATAATAAACCTGTTCCTCTAGCAACACAATCTAGTGGGCTTTCTGAGATAAATACAGGTACTTTTAATTCTTCAGCTAGCAGTTGGTCGATTCCGTGTAATAAAGCACCGCCACCTGTTAAAAATACACCTCGGTCAATAATATCCGCTGATAATTCAGGTGGTGTTTTTTCAAGTACATTTTTAGCCGCGTGAACAATTAAGCTTGCTGATTCTTGTAATGCACTTTCAATTTCAGCTGAATTAACAGTAATTGTACGTGGTAAGCCTGAAACCATATCACGTCCACGAATATCGATTTCTTCATTGCGAGATCCTGGGAAAACGGTACTCACTTCTACTTTAATCACTTCAGCAGTACGTTCACCAATTAATAATTTATGTTGACGTTTAATATACTGAATGATTTCGATATCGAATGCATCACCCGCAACACCAATCGATTCTGATGTTACGATATCGCCCATTGATAATACCGCAACATCTGTTGTACCACCACCGATATCAATTACCATATTCCCGCTCGGTTGGAAAATATCCATTCCAGCACCCACTGCCGCAACTTTTGGTTCTTCTTCTAAATAAACTTTTTTACCGCCAGCTTTTTCAGCAGCTTCTCGAATGGCTTTTTGCTCGACACTTGTAATATTCGTTGGACAACACACTAATATACGTGGCTTCGATAAAAAGCCTTTTACGTCTAGTTTATTAATAAAATGGCTTAACATTGCTTCTGTTACTTCAAAATCCGCAATGACACCGTCTTTCATCGGACGAATCGCAACAATATTTCCTGGCGTTCTACCAACCATTTTCCAAGCTTCTTCACCGACAGCAAGTACCTTATTTGTTTGTTTATCAATTGCTACGACTGATGGTTCATTAAGCACAATGCCTTTACCTTTTACATGAATAAGAACATTCGCCGTACCAAGGTCAATTCCGATATCTTTTGCAAACATTATTTCTGTTTCCCCTTCCAACTCAATCAATGGACGATTATATTTTATACTTATATATTTTTTCGTTTAAGTAATTATAAACACTCTTAATAGTTAATTTTACCACAGTTTTAATTAAAAGAATATCTGAAAGGTCAATTTTCCTATGTTATTTTAGGTT
>CANSAF010000084.1 GCA_947644645.1 uncultured Sporosarcina sp.
TTTTATGCCTGTAAAGCCTTGAGCCCCAAGGGCTCGGAATTATGAAATTAACTCAAGTTGAATAAATTAAAAAGTATTGGGCAAACTGTTAAGGTGCTTCTGAAAAACGACAAAAAGAGGCAGTCCAATAGCTTTACTATTGAACGCCTCTCATTTGTATGTGATGCTACTTTTTTCTTTGCCTGCCCGCAAAAAATGCAGCATCTGTGCGCCTATAAAAGCAGGAGACGCCCTAAAAGTCATGAGCTTTTGGGACAGCCTCCTTGGCCAATAAAATGATAGAATTAGTGCACCTAATCATTAATTTGTTTGTGTTACTTTTATTTCTTCAGTTGCATTCACACGCTCAATATCTGCACCAAGTGCTTCCAGTTTTTTATGGAAGTCTACATAACCGCGGTCAAGATGCGTTAATTCAGTGACACGTGTAATGCCTTTTGCTGCCAATCCAGCTAAAATTAACGCAGCTGCTGCACGTAAATCTGTTGCTGCAACTTCTGCACCTTGTAAAGAAGATGGTCCTTCTAAAACAACTGAACGACCTTCGATTTTTACTTGACCGTTCATGCGGCGGAATTCTTCCACATGCATAAAGCGGTTTTCAAAAACAGTTTCAGTTAACACACCTGTACCTGTTGCCGTTAACATTAACGCCATCATTTGTGATTGCATATCTGTTGGGAAACCAGGGTGTGGCATTGTTTTTAAGTCTACAGATTTAAGTTGAGTATTCGCTTGAACACGAACACCTTCATCAAGTTCAGTAATTGAAACGCCCATTTCTTCCATTTTAGAAATGAGAGCAGCATTATGCTCAGGAACTGCATTTTCAATGATTACGTCGCCACCTGTGATAGCAGCCGCAACCATGAAAGTTCCCGTTTCAATGCGATCTGGAATAATATGATGCGTAGCACCGTATAGTTTATCGACACCTTCAATACGAATAATGTCTGTTCCAGCGCCGACTACTTTACCACCCATTTCGTTGATAAAGTTCGCTAAGTTGACGATTTCCGGCTCTTTTGCCGCGTTTTCAATCGTTGTTGTACCTTTTGCAAGTGCAGCTGCTGTCATAATGTTTTCAGTTGCACCAACACTTGGGAAGTCTAAATAAATTTTTGCACCTTGTAAACCTTGTTCAGCTTTTGCTTCAACATAGCCGTGACCAAATGAAATCTCTGCACCCATTGCTTCGAATCCTTTTAAATGTTGATCGATTGGGCGAGAACCAATTGCACATCCGCCTGGTAATGCAACGCGTGCAAAGCCATTACGTGCCAAAAGTGGACCCATAACAAGAATTGACGCTCTCATTTTACGCACATATTCAAATTGTGCTTCGCTATATAATGTTTCTTCCGAATCAATGATTACTTCGTTTTCTGCCGGGTTTGTTGTGACTTTGGCATTTAAACTTTTTAATACAGCACTAATTGTATTGACGTCTGAAAGATTGGGTACATCTCGAATTACGTTCTTTCCTTCTGAAGCAAGCAAAGCAGCTGCAAGGACAGGGAGTACAGCATTTTTAGCACCTTCTACACGAACACTCCCTTTTAATGTTCGGCCGCCTTTAACAATAATTTTATCCATCATAGTCCCTCCGACTCTAAGTTGTCACTTGATCTCTTGTATATAAATCATGCCCCGATGAACTTTATGTCCAAACCTTTTTTTGAAAAAACTTGTGACATTCATCGTAAGCTTAACTTGAATCAGCGGGAAGTTTGGACTCCTTATTGTTAAGGTAAACTTTTCATGCGCTTTCCAGAAATTAGTAGGGCGCCACTGAATCAAGTTAAACATCTATTCATTTCAATATTTATTTTAAAAAACTTCTCTTATTGTACAGGTAATTCCCCGATTTCACAAGCATATTCCTTTTCAAGCTAATAAGCTGTTCTTTGTGTTATCTTATGTAGCTTTTTCATATTTTGTGTCTTTATTGGTAAGTTTATTCCTGCACTTTAATCTTTTTTTAATCGACAGCCATTTACCTGCCATCGCCATGTGTATAGATCGTTTATACAAATGGCGATAACAAGTAACTGAAGTCATGCTACTGCATCCATTTTCACAGAGAATGGTATTATTTTACTTATTTATTAGAATATTGTCGGCAGTCTTCCTGACCAATAAGATATTTCAAGAAAGAAATTTGATACGCCCCAACCGATTGCAATGCTTAATAAAATAAATAATAATTGTGCCTGCATGACGCGGTTCTTTCGTATGATTTTTTCTGGCATAATTGCTTGTAATGCGTAAAAAGAAATGCCGATAAAAATAATATGCGATGTGATCGCTAATAATGGTTGATAGCCAAACATATTGCCCATATCTATACTCCTTTTAACTTTTTCAAAGGAATTTTCAATCTCTTTTTTACTTTAAAAAATGGACAGAAGATAAAAGTCCTCTGCCCGATAAATAAACTTTGCGGGGGTTCTTGAAAACTTAAATGTTTCTTTTTAAATCCCCCGCACTTTTTTATAAAGTCTTGTGATTTTGGGAGCTAAATCTATTATAAAACATAGATCATTCACCCGAATATCATAAAAATAAATCCAGGATTTTCACTTGAATTTATTTTATTAGACATGATCGTTCCCCGAGACCTTCGTTTCAGTTAACGAGTGAATGTCACTGTTAATTGAAATTAAAAGTTTCCTTCACCTACGCGAATTCTGTTAATCGCACGCTTCAATTCTAACTCTGCAAGTGCTAACTCTTTCGCATTTTTCTCGACTTCTAAAATTGCTTTCGCACGTTTTTCTGCAATTTTTGCACGTGCTAAGTCAATTGTTTCAGCCTTTTCTGCGCTTGCTGCAAGCACTGTTACAACGTCAGGACGAACTTCGATAAAACCACCATGGACAGCGATAAGCTTCGTCTCATTGTCAATTTGTACACGAAGTGCGCCAATTTGAAGTGGTGCAACCATTGCAACGTGGCCTGGAAGAACACCAATTTCTCCGGCCTCAGTCGTTGCGATTACCATATTCGCTTCCGCTTCAAGAACAGGGCCGTCGGGAGTGACGATATTGACTTGTAATGTCTTCATATTTTTCCCTCCTGGTCCCTTAGCATCAAATGTTAACCATTTGACATTCTAGGGATTCAGTCTAATTGAATGAACAATTAGACCTCTACACCCATTTCTTTTGCTTTCTCGATAACTTCTTCGATGCGTCCAACTAGGCGGAATGCATCTTCTGGAAGATGGTCGTATTTACCTTCGAGAATTTCTTTAAATCCTTTTACTGTTTCAGCAACTGGAACGTATGAACCTTTTTGTCCAGTGAACTGTTCAGCAACGTGGAAGTTTTGTGATAGGAAGAACTGGATACGACGTGCACGTGCAACGACAAGTTTGTCTTCATCGCTTAGCTCATCCATACCTAAAATTGCGATAATATCTTGAAGTTCTGCATAACGCTGTAATGTACCTTGTACTTCACGCGCAACACTATAGTGCTCTGCTCCAACGATTTCCGCGCTTAGTGCACGAGAAGAAGAAGCTAGTGGGTCAACTGCTGGGTAAATACCCATTTCAGATAACTTACGCTCTAAGTTTGTTGTTGCGTCTAAGTGAGCGAATGTCGTTGCTGGCGCTGGGTCAGTGTAGTCATCCGCTGGTACGTAGATTGCTTGAATCGACGTTACAGAACCTTTATTTGTTGAAGTGATACGCTCTTGAAGTTGACCCATCTCTGTTGCAAGTGTTGGTTGGTAACCAACTGCTGATGGCATACGTCCAAGAAGTGCTGATACTTCAGAACCAGCTTGCGTATAACGGTAAATATTGTCGATGAATAAAAGTACGTCTGCACCTTGTTCATCACGGAAATGTTCAGCCATTGTTAAGCCTGTTAAAGCAACACGCATACGTGCACCTGGTGGCTCGTTCATTTGACCGAATACCATTGCTGTTTTGTTAATAACACCAGAGTCTGTCATTTCAAAGTAAAGGTCATTACCTTCACGTGTACGCTCTCCAACACCAGCGAATACCGAAATACCACCGTGCTCTTGAGCGATGTTGTTGATTAATTCTTGGATTAAAACTGTTTTACCTACACCCGCACCACCGAATAGACCGATTTTACCACCTTTAATATAAGGTGCTAATAAGTCTACTACTTTGATACCTGTTTCAAGAATTTCAACTTCTGTTGAAAGTTCTTCGAATTTTGGTGCTTCGCGGTGAATTGGATCACGAGGCTCCTCTTGTGGAATCTCTTCACCATTGTCAATTACATCACCTAGTACGTTAAATACGCGGCCTAATGTTGCGTTACCAACTGGAACAGAGATTGCAGTACCTTGGTTTGTTACCTCAGCACCACGTTGTAAACCATCTGTTGAAGACATCGCAATTGTACGAACTGCATCGTCACCTAAGTGAATCGCAACTTCAAGTGTTAAAAGTTCCGGAGCTGCATCTTTACGCTCGATTTCAACTGTCAGTGCGTTATAAATTTCCGGCAATTGACCGTTTTCGAACTTAACGTCTACAACTGGACCCATTACTTGAAGAACATGTCCTTTGTTCATGTTTTTTCCTCCTGTCTTACTATATCCCGTTTAAAAGTTTCTTACGAATTCGTTTCGGAATCGACTTTTTATATAAGTATGGGGACGGCTCGAATTATTCGAGTGCCGCTACCCCACCAATAATTTCAGTAATTTCTTGTGTAATTGCTGCTTGACGCGCACGGTTGAATTGAAGCGTTAGTGAATCAATTAACTCGCCTGCGTTATCAGTAGCATTTTTCATCGCTGTCATACTTGAAGCATGTTCACTAGCTTTACTTTCGAGTAATGCGCCAAAGATAAGGCTTTCCGCGTATTGCGGTAACAGTACTTTTAGAATTGCTTCACCAGATGGTTCGAATTCATAAGAAGACAGTTCCGTATCTTTCTTTGCAATATCCGTTAACGGAAGTACTTTTTCTTCCGTTACGACATGTTCAATGATACTCGCATAATGTGTGAAGTACATATAAAGTTCATCATATGTACCATCCGTGAACATACCAACAGCAAGACTTGCGATATCGTTGATTTCAGCAAATGACGGGTGATCGGAAACTCCGATAACACTGTCAACTACATTATATCCACGCTTCGAGAAGTATTCATAACCTTTACGACCGATTGCTAAGATCATTGCATCTTCTTTAGATGAATGACGCTCATCGATCATATTAGCTACTTTACGAATAACGTTCGCATTGTATCCACCACATAGTCCGCGGTCCGCTGTAATGACGATATAACCCGTCTTTTTCACTGGACGACTTTCTAACATTGGGTGGGATGCGTCTGTACCTGCGGCGATTGAAGCTGCAACTTCTTGAACTTTTTCCATGTATGGAACGAACGCTTTCGCATTCACTTCTGCACGGTTCAGTTTAGAAGCCGAAACCATTTGCATCGCTTTTGTAATTTGACTCGTTTTCTTCGTCGATTTGATACGTGTTTCAATTTCGCGTAATGATCCCATTGGTTATTCACCACCTTTTTTATTTTTGAATCGAGTGTTTCGCAAATTGGTGGAAAGCACCGATTAAACGGCGCTTTTCACTTTTAAGATATTATTCAGATTTTGCGAATGTCTTTTTGAATTCGTTAATTGCAGCTGCCATTTCATCATCAGATGGAAGGTTTTGCGTTGTACGAATTGTTTCAAAAATATTTGTGTGGTTTGATTCTAACCATGCTGCGATTTCAGACTCAAAACGTAAGATATCAGCAACTGGAACATCGTCTAGGAAGCCACGTGTTAACGCATAAAGCGCAACAACTTGAACTTCAACTGGAACTGGTTTGTTTAGATCTTGTTTTAGAATCTCAACTGTACGAATTCCACGGTCTAGTTTTGCTTGTGTCGCTGCGTCTAAGTCAGAACCGAACTGTGAGAATGCCTCAAGTTCACGGAATGCTGCTAAGTCAAGACGTAGTGTACCCGCAACTTTTTTCATTGCTTTAATTTGTGCTGAACCACCAACACGAGATACTGATAATCCTGGGTTAATCGCAGGACGTACACCCGAGAAGAATAGGTCAGATTGCAAGAAAATTTGTCCGTCTGTAATTGAGATTACGTTTGTTGGAATATAAGCTGAGATATCTCCCGCTTGTGTTTCAACGAATGGTAGTGCAGTAATTGAACCGCCACCTAATTCATCGTTAAGTTTCGCTGCACGCTCTAGTAAACGAGAGTGTAGGTAGAAAACGTCACCTGGGTAAGCTTCACGACCCGGCGGACGACGAAGTAATAGTGAAAGTTCACGGTATGCTGCTGCTTGTTTAGATAAGTCATCATAAACGATTAGCACGTGTTTACCGTCGAACATGAAATCTTCAGCCATTGTAATACCTGCATATGGTGCTAGGTATAGTAATGGAGCTGGTTCAGATGCAGATGCTGTCACAACGATTGTGTAGTCAAGTGCACCGTTTTTACGTAATGTTTCAACAACACCACGAACTGTTGATTCTTTTTGACCGATTGCAACGTAGATACAGATCATATCTTCGTTTGCTTGGTTTAAGATTGTATCGATTGCAACTGTTGTTTTACCAGTTTGACGGTCACCGATGATTAATTCACGTTGACCACGACCGATTGGAACAAGTGCATCGATTGCTTTGATTCCTGTTTGTAATGGTTCGTGAACCGATTTACGCGCCATAACTCCTTGTGCTGGGCTTTCGATTGGACGAGTTTTTGTTGTTGCGATTGGTCCTAGTCCATCTACTGGTTGTCCAAGTGGATTTACAACACGACCAATTAATTCTTCACCAACTGGTACTTCCATAATACGGCCTGTACGACGTACTTCATCGCCTTCTTTAATGTCAGTGTATGGTCCAAGGATAACGATACCTACGTTATTCGCTTCCAAGTTTTGCGCCATACCCATAACACCGTTTGAGAACTCTAGAAGCTCTCCAGCCATGACGTTGTCTAGACCATGAGCACGTGCGATACCGTCACCAACTGTGATAACTGTACCAACGTCGCTAACTTCCATTTCAGATTGATAATTTTCAATCTGTTGCTTTAAAAGAACGCTGATTTCTTCAGCTTTGATGCTCATGTATAGGTCACCCCTCAAATTTCAATTTTACGATTTAATTAAATCTTTTTGTAAACGATTTAGCTTGCCACTTAAACTGCTGTCAAAGATTCTATTGCCAATTTGCACGCGAATGCCGCCAATTAAACTTGAATCAATGATATTTTCGATACGTAATGAACGTTTACCGATTTTTGCAGCAAATGAAGCTGAAATCGAATTAGTTTGTTCTTCTGTTAATGCATGTGTTGAATAAACAATTGCTTCCGCAACGCCTGCTTGATCGTTTGCGATCATTGTATATTCATCTACAAAGTTAAGCACTTCATCGATACGCTTTTTGTCCAATAAAAGGAATAGCGTATTGAGGATTAATGGATTTGCGCCATTAAATAATTGTGCGAGTAATTCTTTCTTTTTTGCGTTCGACAATTTTGGTGTATGAAGAAGTCCTTCAAGTTCCGCGTTGTTTTTGAACACAGTTTGGATTTCGACTAATTCTTGTTGAATATTGTCGATTTGCCCTTTTTCTTCTGCTGCTTTAAACAGTGCGAGAGCGTAACGATTAGCTACAATTGACTTACTCACTTGGCATCGCCCGCTTTCGCAATCGTCTCCTCGATCAATGCGCGGTTATCTTCCTCAGAAACTTCTTTTCCAAGTACTTTAGACGCTGCAAGAACAGAGAGTGATACGAATTCTTCACGAACTGCTTGTACTGCTTTTTCACGTTCAGAAGCAATTTCAAGTTGTGCAGCTTCTTTCAAACGAGCTACTTCATTACGAGCTGCTTTAACGATTTCCTCGCGTTGGTTTTCACCTTGTTCACGAGCACTTTCAACAATCGCTTGCGCATCTGCTTGTGCATCTTTTAAAAGTTGACGCTGCTCTTCAAGCATTGCTTTCGATTCAATTCGACTTTTTTCAGCTTGCTCAATTTCATTTGCAATCATTTCAGCACGCTGATCCATGACGCCCATAAGTGGACCCCATGCGAATTTCTTTAGTAACACAAGGAGAATTAAAAATAACACGACTGTTACGATAACGTCTCCAAGGTTTAACTTATCAGTGTTAAGTTTTTCCAAAAAACCTGCATCCGCTGCGTTCGCTGCTAACAGGTGGAAGGTATCTAAAAACACGATTGTTTCACTCCCTTCAAGAGTTTCTCACTCTTTTTCAATATGGACTGTTTTCTATTTATATATTGTTGCTTTTTGTTTTGATTAATGAAGTGTGCCTGTTCAGGCGTTTCTGCTTTTATACTATCTAGCTTCAACGCCTAGCCCCTCGAGTCGCTTCAGACTGTCGATGTGGCTGAAAACCGCCACAGTCGAGCAGTCTTCCAGCGCTTGTCGGGGCTGTTCAGGCGTTTCTGCTTTTATTTCTATCTAGCGTCAACGCCCAAATGCTCGGGTCATAAGATAGCCCAGCTATGTGGCAAAGTGCGCCACGTCGCTGTTCTATCTTACGCCTGTCGCATTTAAACGGGCGTTTCTGCTTTTATTATTAAAAGCAATGGCGAAGGAATTTTCATTCATTCTTCGCCATTGTAAAAAGAGGAATTGAAGAAACTCCTCTTTGCTTTCTTATAATTATTGGTTCATTACGATGAACGCAATAACCGCTGCGATAATTGGAACAACCTCAACTAATGCTACCCCAACGAACATGTTTGTTTGAAGAACACCGCGAGCTTCTGGTTGACGAGCGATTCCTTCTTGTGTTTTTGAAACTACTAAACCTGCACCAAGACCTGCACCTAATGCACCTAAACCAACTGCGATTGCTGCTGCTAATAGACCAACTGAACCTATCATAGTATTGTTTCCTCCTAAAATTTCTTATAGTTTTTGTTTGATTTACCCGAATTTGGGTTATATATGTTTACTAGTCCATACTTACTTTGTTAGACATATAGACCATCGTTAACATAACGAAAATAAATGACTGGATTCCACCTACGAATATCGAGAATCCCATCCAAGCTACACCTGGGAAGACTGCTGCGATTAATCCAATGAAACTTGAAGTTCCAAGTCCTGCGATAAGTGCGATTAACACTTCCCCCGCATAGATGTTTCCGTAAAGACGTAAACCGAGTGTAATTGTACTTGCAAACTCGGATACAATGTTAAGCGGTAATAGGAATGGAAGCGGTTTAAGATAATCCTTACTATATCCACCCATGCCCTTCACTTTAACGCCATAGTAATGTGTTAAGACAATCACCATTGCTGCAAGTGACATTGTAATCATTGGATCTGCTGTTGGTGATTTCCACCATAGTTCACCATTAATAACTAGCGCAAACGGTAATCCGAGTACGTTCGCTACAAATAGGAAGAGAATAAGTGTAATCCCTAAAATATGGAATCGTCCACCTGTTTTCCAGTCCATGTTACTCTTAATAATTCCTTTAACGAAATCCATGACCCATTCAAAGAAGTTTTGCATACCTGTAGGTTTTAATTGCAAATTTCGTGTTGCTAAAATAGCAATTAAAAATACGACTATACAAGTTATCGTTAACATCATAATGTTAGATAAGTTGAATGTTAGGCCTAAGGCTTTCCACGTCACTAAAGGATTGTCGTGGCCCATGATTCGTTCACCTCCCTTATTCATTCGGATTGCGATTTTTCAAAGAAGATTAGATTGCGAATTTTGGCAATCAACTTTCGACATATATTGCCTTTTCTCGAAAAATCTTTACTGCTGTCTTACGTGGTAGATGATCCGCTCTATTAAAAAGAGCACATACGGAATCACAAAACCAATCACCGTACTGATCAGGTCGAACTGCTCCGGCATCGCAGTTGCAATTGCCGCTGCCGCAATACCAGATGCGAAACGCAATGTACTTCCTAATGACACACGTTTCTTTCCTTCCGCCATTGCGCGTTCATATTGCTGCGATTTGCGGACAAGTATCCAGAAGTTATATAATCCGAATAATGACCCTAGGATAAGTCCAGCAAATACTGTCTTCCATTCAGTAAACCCCCAACCTAAAACAAAAAATGCAAGCAAAAAAAACATGACTCGCTTCTGTTTAATATGGGCTTCCTGTAAAGTTTCCATAATCATTTATTCTCCTGATTCTATTTCCTGGATTTGGATGAAACGCCATTGACAAGGATGTACGGGGTGGTTCCCGCTTCGCTGTCCAGCCTTATAACCGGCGAAGACTCCGAAAAGGGTTGGAACCTGTCTAAGTTGCGAATGAACTGCCATTTCGATATGTAATCAAGGCATGAACACCACACCTATGCACATCAAGCGTTCGGTGAAAGAGATGATAGTTTTCCTATGTTTGTACATCTTTGAAAGTTTCACATGTATGAAACAGCTATCATTCTTATCCTTTGTAATCATACAGTAGGCAAAAATTGATGTCAATTGATTTCGGCATTTTTTTCATCTTCCTCATTTTTTGTCAAATATCCGACAAATTTAGTTAGAACACTCATTATGATTCCCATAATGTTACAGTTTTATACTTTTGACAGAGGTAATTGGGAAAACGAGGAAATAATTTTAGAAAGTTCATTAAGATTATGCATCGTTTATAAATTGCGGGCAGATTATTAGGGATTGCGGGCACATTATGCTGATTTCCGGGCACAATTTTGGTGATTGCGGGCACATTATTATTTCTGGGCACATTTTCAGCGATTGCGGGCACATTATGCC
>CANSAF010000085.1 GCA_947644645.1 uncultured Sporosarcina sp.
CTCATGATGTGACAAGGGAAAATTGTGATTCTAACCCTTATATTAATACGAAAAGGATTGAAAAGCAGATAGAAATTGCAGTAAAAGATATTATCTCCAATCCCGAAAAGGCTAAACTATATATCGAATCAGATTTTGATCAAAGTGAATTGGCCAACCTAAAAAAAGATATCGAACTCATGAAAAAGCATAAGGTATCATTGGAAACTCAGGTTGATAAGATTCTTGATTTGTATTTAGATGGCACTTGGAATAAAGATCGCCTGGATCAAAAACGTGATGAATTGGAAAAAGAACTTGAACAAGTCGAAATAGACTTAGACGAAAGTAAACGGAAACGAATGTTGATCCAGAACAATCAAATCAACTATGACACTGTTTCCGAATTTTTGAGCGTAGCCGCGCGTTATGAAAAGCTGCTGGACGTGAATGATCAACAGATGTTAATCGGCAGTCTATTTCCTACCGCCACTATTGACGCAAAAAATGACTTACTCGTCTTACATGCAGCACTTCCAGAAGAAGTTTCAATTGATATTAATATCCGAATTGAAACGATGGACGAGGTGCAAGAAAGAGAAATGTTGACTGCGGCAAGAGAAAGATATGACCGCGCCCAAGATTATTTGAATAAAAACAAAAACACTGGAATAGAAGCGCTATGCAGATTTTTAGGCAGCCAACCACCTACTTTAAAATTAGATCAAGAACGATTCGGACCTCTTAAACATTTAGCGAGACCTAAAGGTTGTCCGAGCATCCGAAAAGAAAGAATCATCATCATCAAAAAAGCGTTGGCTGATGACCCTGGAATGAGCGGACGAAAATTAGAACAACTTACTGGCATCAACCGAAAAATGATTTACAGGCTGATTAAAGAAGAAGGGCTAAGGTAGCCGCCTTGCCCTCACGTTAATCTTTCAAGTAACTGTATCGCGTTCTTTTTAACGTCATTGTCTGATTCTTGTGCGCCAACACAAATTGGACAGCCGTTTTCGCATTCGCAACTAGAAACGTGATCCAAAACATTCACAAGTAAATCATTCCATTTTTTATAAATGTTTTCACTTATCCCAATGCCGCCTGGGTAGCTGTCATTGATAAAAAACGTTGGTTTTTCTGTGTGTTCCGCTTTGATATTTGGCGTTACATGTATATCCATCCTATCGCAACTTGCAAAGATCGGGACAAATGATTGAATCGCGTAAGCAATCCCAATCATAGCATCCGATAATTTATTGTTATTCCAATCAGTCGGAGCATCGAATGCGAACCAAGTGCCTGTAGTATGCAGTTCCTGCGTTGGTAGCGAGATTGTACCCGAACCGATATTGTCCTGTTTATTTCCGAACTTTATCTTCTTAAAAATCGTCGCTTTCGCTAAAATCGCTAAATCACCGTAAGCCATTGTATGCATGCCATTACCTATTTTTTCATCTTCACTAATGACTTTCATTTCGACTGCTAAATTGGCATCGGTAAAATAATCGACATCGACTTCCGTCACATACGCTTTCTTTTCATCCCAATCCAATTCTTCTACTTGGTATTGTGTACCTTGATGGATATAAATGGCTTCTTCATGAAGCAAAGTGAGCGCGCTAAATGTGTCCATTTCACCGATAACAGTTGTTTCTTTCAGATGTGTTTTGTCAATGATTACCACATTTTCTTGTGCTGCTGACCGGAGACTAATATCGGTCGCTGGGAACTGATCCGTCATCCAATGCCATTTTTCTGATGTTTTGATCAATACGCCTTCATTTTCTAAAAAAGCAAGTAAATCTTGCACGTCAAATTCACCATATGTTTCATCCGTTCTAAACGGCAATTCGAAAGATGCACATTTTAAATGGTCCATTAAAATAAATAAATTATCGGGATGAATGCGCGCTTCTTCTGGCGCCTGACCGAGTAAATAATTAGGGTGTTCGATGATATATTGGTCTAATGCAGTAGACTGTGCGACATAAATAATTAAAGCTTCATCTTGTCGCCTTCCTGCACGTCCTGCTTGCTGAAGAGCACTCGCAATATTGCCAGGATATCCTGTCATAATGCAAGCTTGAAGTTGCCCAATATCAATGCCGAGTTCGAGTGCATTAGTACTGACAACGGTTTTAATTTCTCCTTCTCTTAACCCTTTTTCAATTTTCCGGCGCTCTGACGGTAAATAACCTCCCCGGTACCCCATTACCGTTTCATCAAATAACTTTTTCTTCGTTAAAGCTTTCATATACGTCACAAGCATTTCAACGCGCACACGGCTTTTCGCAAAGACAATCGTCTGGATATTTTCACGATATAATAAAGAAGCGATGTCCCGTACTTCTAATGCCGCACTTCTGCGTACCCCAAATGTCGGGTGAACAATGGGTGGATTATAAAAAACAAAATGCTTCTTGCCGACAGGTGCACCGTTATTTTGAATTAATTGCATATTGGTATTTGTTAAGTCTTCCGCCAGCTCTTTTGGATTGGCAATCGTTGCGGATGTACAAATAAAAACTGGATCACTGCCATAATACTGACAAATTCGTTTTAATCGTCTTAACACATGTGCCACATGGCTTCCGAATACCCCTTTATACGTATGCAGTTCATCGATGATAATATACTTTAAATTTTCAAAGAGAGAAACCCATTTTGTATGGTGGGGCAATATGCCAGAGTGAAGCATATCAGGGTTCGTCATCACAATATGCCCTGACTTCCGCACTTTCGTCCGAAGCCCCGGTGCTGTATCTCCGTCATATGTGTAACTTAAAATTTTCTCTCCACTCGCTTCGATAAATTGATGCATATCGGCTAATTGATCTTGCGCGAGTGCTTTCGTTGGAAATAAATAAATCGCTCTTGAAGACTCATCTTCTAAAATGCTTTGTAAAACAGGTAAATGATAGCAAAGCGACTTTCCTGAAGCAGTTGGTGTGACCGCTGTAATGGATTGTCCACTTACCGCTGCATCAAAAGCTGTCCGCTGATGGCTATAAAGTTTTTCAATCCCTTTCGCATGCAGTGCCCGGCGAATAGAAGGATGTAATCTTTCTGGAAATTCAGCGTAAACAGCCGGTTTTTCATCCATAATTTTATGATGCATAATATTTCCCATAAACTCAGGCGTCGTCTTCAATAAGTCCAGTACGGTGTGAACGTTGTTACGCTCAGTCATTTGATTTCCCTTCCTTTTCTAATGCATCGAGAAAAGTTTTTAATGTATATTCTGCAGACTGAATCGACTGGGCAAATCTTTTCAGTCCCGTCTTTGGATAAAAAGATTGGACGATAAATTGTTTCATCGCATCTGTTAAATTGGCGATTTGTGAGGGATGCGTATATTTAGGTTTCGCCACTTTAATCCATTCATAAGATTCTTCTGCCCATTCATCGAGCAATGTATGATATTTATCGGCATATGGTTTTACTTCCGTAAAAAAATCTGGTTCTCTATTTTCAGCTCTCATATTTGTGTGACGTTCACGACAGTCGACACAAACAGAAAGTAAAATTTCACATTTTTCTTTTAAACTCATCATTCATCAACCTTTCTGAGTGTGATTCTATTTTAACAGATTCCCAACTGTTCACCAACTGACAAGGAACAAACATTCCATTTCAATACACATTCATTCAATGTCAAATCTATGAACTTTATCCCAATTAAGTGCCGTAAATCCCCTTGTTCTTCAATTTTACCATTCGTGTCGAAACTTTCCCATTGCTCATTCGTCTAATGCTTATGGTATGATAAAGACATGTGAGGTGAGGAAAGATGACGATACGTTACCCGAATGGGAAAAAATATATCCCGACAAGTGCGACGAACAAACACCCAGTCATGAAGCATGACGCGTATCGTAATCGCGGGCAAACATTAGAAGATGAACTCAATGATTCAAATGCCTTTTATTTAAGCCGAAACATTGCGGTCATCCATAAAAAACCAGTCCCGATACAAGTCGTAAAAGTAAATTATCCAAATCGAAGCGCGGCTGTCATTACAGAAGCGTATTATCGTACACCTTCTACAACCGATTATAACGGCGTTTGGAATGGAAAATATATTGATTTTGAGGCGAAAGAAACGAAGAACAAAACATCATTCCCTCTGCAAAATTTACATGTTCACCAAGTAGAACATATGAAGAATGTGTATGAACAACAAGGCATTCCTTTTTTAATCATTCGATTTTCTACTTTAAATCGCTATTTTCTGCTTCCCTATGAAACAATGATTGAAAAATGGGACAGAATGAACGAAGGCGGTCGAAAATCGATTACACTTCAAGAATTTGAAGATGAAGCGATTGAAATGGAAACCGGCTTTATGCCAACAATCGATTATTTAAAAGGTTTAGCTTCTTTCATTGGGAAAGAAGGATAAATGAAAGGTAGGAAACATTATGAGCGAACAGACACAATCAAGAACAGCTCGCAGACAAGCCCAGCAAAAAAAGGGAAAACAACCTAAAAAGAAAAAAGGCATTATTAAAAAAATATTTTTAGCACTTGTTTTCATCGGTGTACTTGGCTTACTCGGCGGCGGTGGGTTATTTGCTTTTTATGCAAGTACAGCGCCAGAACTGAATGAAGATTTACTAAGAGATCCACTGTCTTCTGATATTTTATATAGTGATGGAGAGTTAATGTATACAACCGGGGCGGAAAAACGGGAGTACGTCAGTTATGATGAAATTCCAGATTTACTAGAACAAGCGATTCTAGCGACAGAAGACGTACGTTTTTATAAACACCACGGAATGGATTTTTATAGACTTGGGGGTGCCGTTCTTGCAAACTTTAGACGTGGATTCGGTGCTGAAGGTGCGAGTACCATTTCCCAACAAGTCATTAAAAACTCATTTTTATCAAATGATAAAACATTAAAAAGAAAAGCCCAAGAAGCTTGGCTCGCTTTTCAACTTGAACGTAATTATGAAAAAGAAGAAATTTTTGAAATGTATTTCAATAAAATTTTAATGTCTCGAAATAATTACGGTTTCGGTACAGCAGCAGATTATTTTTACGGGAAAGAATTAAAAGAATTAGAACTCCATGAAATGGCGATGCTTGCAGGACTTCCGCAAAGTCCAAATGGTTATGACCCGACAAAAAATCCAGAACGTGCGGAGAAACGTCGGAATATCGTCCTTAGACTCATGCATCAACATAAAAAAATCACACAAAGTGAAATGGAAACTGCACAGGCCGTTGATGTCACTTCGACACTTCTTCCAGAAGAAGAGCGAATTGCGAATGGCTTTAAATATCCGGTTTTACTAGACGTTGTATTAGATGAATTAGAGGAAGCTGGACTTGGAGATATTATTGACGAAGGTGTTCAAATTCACACGACTTTCGATAAAAATGCACAACAAATTGTAGAAGATGCCATCAATAATCCAAATATTTATGTAGATGATAAAATCCAAGGTGCGATGACTGTCCTTGATACAAAAACGGGTGGAATTGTCGCTGTTGGTGGTGGACGTAATTATACGACTGGACTGAACTTTGCGCGTCAAGAAAAACGCCAACTCGGTTCTACGATTAAACCGATTTTATCTTACGGACCTGCAATCGAATATTTAAACTGGTCAACAGGTCAATATATTAAAGATGAACCTTATAACTATAAAGATGGGAAAGGGACACCTGTACGAAATGTTGATCGAAAATATTTAGGTGCAATGACTGCTCGTGAAGCTTTATATAATTCACGAAACGTTCCTGCTGTAAAAGTGTATGAAGAAGTTGGAAGAAGCGAAGCAACAAATTTCGCTCAAAAATTAGGTATTTCATTAAGCAATGACTACCCTTCTAATGCACTTGGTGGTGGAACAGATGAGTTTTCAACAATTGATCTAGCGGGTGCTTATGCAGCATTCGGAAACAATGGTGTTTATACGAAACCCCATTCCATTACGAAAATTGTTATGCGTGATGGACAAACAACGCAAATTTTAAAACCAAAATCAGTCGTCGCAATGAAAGAATCGACCGCTTATATGGTCACAGATATGTTGCGAGACGTCTTTACAAAAGGTACTGGAAAAAATGCCAATGTGAGTGGTTTAGATATCGCGGGTAAAACAGGAACAACAAATAATGCGGTAGACTCTTGGTTTGCGGGTTATTCAACAAATTATACAATTGCCGCATGGGGCGGTTATCAAGACCGAACACCGATGAGCCAATTTAAAGGGCAACGATATATTCCGCAGGACTTATTTAGAACGGTCATGTCAGGAATTTCGGCGAATCAACAAACGCCGCGCTTTAAAATGCCATCTTCAGTAGAAGAAGTCGATGTCGTTTATTTATCAAATCCTTTAGTGAGAGCGAGCAGCGCAACACCTGCAAATATGAGAAGAACTGAGTTATTTGTAAAAGGGTCTATCCCAACAAAAGTCGTTGAAGAAGTTGCGACATTAGATGCACCTTCGAATTTAGAAGCGACACATAACGAAGAGGATGAGTCAATTACATTAACTTGGGATCATAGCTATACAAGTGATGATGAAGAAAATGATGAGGAAGTCGAATTTATCGTCAATGCGACAGTAGATGGTAGCGAGCAGAAAGAAATGACAGCAACGAAAGATAAAACTTTAACATTCTCTGGTGCTGAAAAGGGACGAACGTACAGCTTTAGCGTGATTGCCGCCGTTGGTGAACTTCAAAGTAGTCCAGCAACCGTCAGTATTCAAATTGCTGGTGAAGAAATCGATGAGGGTGATGAAGAAGAGCCAGAACCGGATGTTGATGAAGATGTAAACAATCCTGATGACAATGACGCCGAGAATAACCAAAACGGGAATGGTAATCAGGGAAATCAAGGCAACAACAATAATAACGGAAATAATGGAAATAACAGCAACAATAATAACGGGAATGACAATAACAACAATCAAAACAATGGTGACAACCAAAATAATCAGCAACCTGGAAATCGCGATGATGAAAATCAAAACGAAGATACATCAACAGGGCAAGCTGATCCTTCCAATAGTGGTAAAGATGAATAATTGAGGCTGTCCTAAAAGTCAGAAGTACATGACTTTTGGGACGCCTCCCTTTTTTATATACGCGGAAATAATCGGTTTTGTGCTAGTAAGAAAAAACGGGAGGCTATCCAATTGGGCAGCCTCCCGTTTTTTAATATAGTATTCTATTCTAACTTTCTGTACGATTCCGCGCTTCCATAATCGCTAAACGCGCAGCTTTCTTTTTCGTTTCATCATATAAAGCATCTAGCTGCACAAATGCATAATGACTATGAATTTGTTTTTTAATAAAAGCTAATCTTTCCTCACCATTTAATGGCAGTAATATAGGTTCCATTTGTCCATTTTGTTGACTTTTTTCTAGTCCACCATAAACCAATAATTCTTCATATTCGGTAATGGCTTCGGTTAATTTTATCGGTGCTTCAGAATGATTCGCATCATACAGCTTTGCAATTTCTTCTTTCTTTTGCTCCCAAGGCTCCAAAAATGATTGTAAGTTCTCTTTTGAAAAGCGACTCAAATTATTTTCCACTCGCTTTCATTCTCTTTTGACCTTCACGGCAAATCTCTAATAAAGGACATTCTATACAACCCGGTTTTTGTGCTTTACAATGATAGCGCCCGAAGAAAATAATTTGATGATGCGTATCTGTCCAATTGTCTTTCGGTGTCCAGCGCATAATTTTCTCTTCTACTGCTAGTGGAGAATCTTTCCATCTATTCATCCCTAAACGCTTTGCTACGCGTTCTACATGCGTATCGACCGCTAGTGCTGGAATACCAAATGCATTGGATACAACAACGTTTGCTGTCTTTCTACCGACACCTGGAAAAGTCATAAGTAAATCACGATCCGCGGGCACTTCCCCATTATATTCATCGATTAATAATTGACTCAGTGCTTGAATATTTTTAGACTTATTGCGATATAAGCCAATTGAACGAATATCAGTTTGCAATTCTTCAATATCTACAGCTACATAATCTTCTGGCGTTTTATATTTCTTGAATAAATCTGCCGTTACACGGTTTACGAGAACATCCGTACATTGTGCAGATAAAAGTGTTGCAATTAGTAATTCGAAGGCATTGTCATGAACCAATTCACAGTGTGCATCTGGAAACATTTCCCCAAATTTTTCGAGGGAATATTCCCAGTTCTTTTTCGTTAACATACATTTCTCCCCCTAGTCACGATCTTCCAACCAATCATAAAATGGTACTCTTTTCACTTTTACCGTTTTTTCTTGCTCATTCGGTCTGATGCCAACTGCACGGAAACTTTTGGCATGCTTTTCCACTTCTGCCATCGATTTTATATTTTTCTTCTTCCATTCGAATAAAATTCGATCAATATAGCGAAGACTTACTTTTTGAGCAAGCACAGCTTCTTTTAATGCTGCACGTATAATTTCAGGTGAATGCGCATCGTCATCCAACCACATCGAAATCGATTCTGCTTCCATAGGTGATAAAAATCGACCAAATTCTTGTTCGAAAAGTTTAAATAATTCTCCTTCATCGACTTTCTCTGTATCTTCTACTACCTGTTCTTGTTCGAGTTGTAATTGATCCGTTAATCGAAGCCATAAAGGAGCTAATGAAAAACGTTCATGCAAAACGCCTTTTTCATCTCGACTTTGAACAATTTTCAAAAAGCCATATTGCATCAGTTTTTGTAAAATCACTGTCACTTCGTTCTCTGTTAAATGCATTCGACCAGATAAGTCTGTTGGTGTTGGAAACTCATTTCCAGCCGATTGAAATGCAACCATTTGCATAATGAGCATCGCGTCAACGTCTGCAATTTGTAGTTGTTTATAATGACGAAAAAAGAGCTGAGATATGTTGACATTTCCTTGCTCAATCCGATGGTGAAGTCTTTCCTCTTGTCGCATATCCAACTTCCTTTCTAATATAAAAGGGCTATCCAGAAAGTATCATACACTTTCTGGCGCCCCATTTATGTTTTATTTATATTTAAATGTCTGCCACCTCTGAACGAGCGCCAAAAGCTTTTATTTATATCCAGCTTCTGGCGCTAGGCTCTCGGGTCACTTCAGTCTATATAAAAAGGCAAAGTGCGCCTTTTATATACAGCCTTCCAGTGCCTGTCGAGCCTAAGCGAGCGCCAGAAGCTTTTATTTATATCCAGCTTCTGGCGCTAGAGGCTCGGGTCATAAGTCAAGTTGGCGCCGTGGCAAAGAGCGCCACTCTGCCAACTCGCCTTATGCCTGTCGCCTCTTTTCGAGCGCTTTCAGCTTTTAATGATTACGGATATAGTCTGTTTAGTAGTCTTGGGAATGGGATTGTTTCTCTGACGTGTTCTACGCCTGAAATCCATGCAACTGTACGTTCTAGACCAAGTCCGAAACCTGAATGTGGTACTGCGCCGTATTTAGATAGTTCTAGATACCATTCATAAGCATCTTCATCAAGATTATGTTCAGCAATTCTTTGTTTCATTAAGTCGTAATCGTAAATACGCTCAGATCCACCGATAATTTCACCGTAACCTTCAGGTGCAATTAAGTCTGCACATAATACAACATCATCGCGGTCTGGATGTGGTTGCATGTAGAATGGTTTAATGCCGATTGGGTAATGTGTAATGAAGACCGGCATATCATAGCTTTCTGCGATTGCTGTTTCATGCGGTGCACCGAAATCATCGCCCCACTTGATGTCGTCAAATCCTTCTTTGTGTAAAAATTCAATTGCATCGTCATACGAAATTCTTGGGAATGGCGCTTGAATTTTTTCTAACTTCGAAAGGTCACGGCCTAATCTTTCAAGTTCTAACTGGCAGTTTTGAAGAACAGATTGAACGATATGTGTCACATATTGTTCTTGAACTTCTAAGCTTTCCGCGTGTTCAACGAAAGCCATCTCTGGTTCAATCATCCAGAATTCGATTAAGTGACGGCGCGTGCTTGATTTTTCTGCACGGAAAGTTGGTCCAAATGAGAATACTTTTCCAAGTGCCATCGCCGCTGCTTCCATATATAATTGACCAGATTGAGATAAAAACGCATCTTGATCAAAATATTTTGTCGCAAATAATTCAGACGTTCCTTCTGGTGAAGAGCCTGTTAAAATTGGTGGATCTACTTTTGTGAAACCGTTCATATTGAAAAATTCATATGTTGCACGAATAATCTCGTCACGAACTTTCATCACCGCATGTTGTTTACGTGAACGTAACCATAAATGACGGTTATCCATTAAAAATTCAGTACCGTGATTTTTCGGCGTAATTGGATAATCAATCGCTTCTTTAATCACTTTTACATCCGCTACTTG
>CANSAF010000086.1 GCA_947644645.1 uncultured Sporosarcina sp.
CTTCTAATGTTGTCACTGGATGGCCACCTTTTTCAAAACGTTGACGGTACTTTTGACCATCTCGGTAGATTGTTACTTCTAGCCATTCAGACAAAGCATTCACAACAGCTGCACCAACGCCGTGAAGTCCCCCACTCGTTTTGTATCCACCTTGTCCAAATTTACCACCAGCATGCAAAACTGTTAAAATCACTTCTACAGTCGGCTTACCTGTTTGGTGCATTCCAGCAGGCATTCCTCGACCATAATCTCGAATGCTCACACTACCATCTTTAAAAAGGACAACATCAATTTCATCGCCATGCCCCGCAAGTGCTTCATCCACTGCGTTGTCGACAATTTCATATACTAAATGGTGAAGCCCTCTTGTATCTGTTGAACCAATATACATCCCGGGACGCTTTCTTACTGCATCCAAGCCTTCTAATACTTGAATTGAATCGTCATCATATTTATATACATCTTGTTTTTTCGTCAAAATTCCGCCCCCATCAAACGACTGTTCTTATCTATTATCGTACAGCTTCCTTAAAAGGTTGTCAAATCAACGTTTTCGAAAGCCAGCTTCATTAATTGTATATAAAAAAAGAATTGAATGCAATGTAGGAGAAAAACTTTACCAGTTTGTTTCGAGAACAACCGTTGTCGCATTACCGATGTTCTGATAAACTTAAACCATATATAGACGATAAAAGTGAGGATGCTGTTATGGATATTATCATAATGATTTGTATTGCTTATTTATTAGGCTCGATTCCTTCCGCATTATGGATTGGAAAATGGTTTTATAAGATAGATGTCCGCGAACACGGAAGCGGAAATCTTGGTGCGACAAACACATTCCGTGTCCTTGGAAAAGTTGCTGGATTCATTGTCGTTCTTATGGATATTTTTAAAGGAACTGCCGCAACATTGTTACCGTTTCTTCCCTATTTCGCCGATTCGACGATAAATCCTTTAATTTTAGGGTTATTCGCGGTTATTGGGCATATGTTCCCACTCTTTGCGAAATTTAAAGGTGGAAAGGCTGTAGCAACTTCCGGTGGCGTCATCTTAGGCTATCACTGGCCAATTTTCGTTGTCGTATTACTGACATTTTTCATTGTTTTAAAACTATCTAAAATGGTCTCATTTTCTTCTATGTCAGTTGCCGTAATCGGTTTCATGTACAGCGTTGTGTATTATTTTATCACGAAAGATATTTATTTATTTGTCGTTGTTACATTAATGGCTTGCTTTATTTTTTATCGCCACTGCGCCAATATCGAAAGAATTCGCTCGGGGACGGAACCAAAAATCACTTGGTTATAATTGAAAGGTTGGGAATTGAATGAAAATCGTTATTAGTGAAGAAGCTGCAAAATGGTTCAAAGAGGATATGGAAGTCGTCCACGGAGAATCTGTGCGATTTTTCGCACGATACGGTGGTTCAAGCCCACTACATGAAGGATTTTCCTTGGGCGTGACAAAAGAAGATCCTGATGAAGTTGCAGTCGAAACAGCATTAAACGGTGTACGTTATTACATTGAAAGCCGTGATGAATGGTTCTTTGATGGACATGATTTAATTGTAGAAGTCGATCAAAAACTGCATGAATTATCTTATTCATATGAGAAATAATTGATAAAAAAGCTGCCGAAAATTGGTAGCTTTTTTATTTTGGGGAGATTATTTGTGGCATGAATATGTGGGAGAAGGCGTGGATTAGTTTACAGCACGGACGCTTGAGTTTACAACGAATTCGCACGAGCTTACAGGGAATGACGTTGAATTTACAAGACCGAAGTGAGTTCACAGCACGAGCGCTTGAGTTTACAACGAATCCGCACGAGTTCACAGGCAACACCGTTGAATTTACAAGCCCGAGGCAAATTCACCACTACCGACGCTCAAGTTCACACAAAAAGACTGCAGGTTCACCTATCTCCCCACAGTCCTTCCTAAAGAATTATTTCAATAAATCAAATCGCTCTAATTGCTCAGTTAAGCCTTCTTTTAGCAAAATCTCACGCTCGTATTTGCCAAACAAGTCGAAATGTGGGAAGTCGTCTCGCATGTCGATCCATTCGCGTTTTAAGCCGTACTGGGCGCCCCACTGCGTTAATTTATCAAGGTCGGCACAGCCTGCTTTGGTAACGGTTTTGCACCCTGGAAAGCGGTCATCTAACCAGTAATGCGTTAAAAATGCCATTTCTCCAGAGGCAACCGTTTTTTTCCATTCCCGAAGCTCAGCTCTGTCAATACCAAATGCCATTAAGCTTCTACTCTTTTCACTTCATGGTATTTCGAATCCCAAGCTGGGTCAATTTTAGCCAAAGAAACAGGACGGAAATTTTCTTTTTTAACTAGCACATGTTCAGAAAAACCTGTCGCTGCAATGGTTCCATCTTCATGAACAATTTCATAGCCGTAAATCGTGCGCAGACGACCATGTGATTCGATCCAAGTGCGTACTTTCGCTACTTGTCCGTAACGCATTGCAGCTTTATATTTAACGGAAATATCGACAACTGGCGATAAATAGCCCTGTTCTTCAAGGCCTGCATAGGTAAAGCCAAGATCTTGAAATAAAGTCGTCCGTCCACTTTCCATCCATACTAAATAATTCGCATGATAAACAACACCCATTTGATCGGTTTCTGCGTAGCGAATTTCAATTTCTTTTTCACTGATAAACAATCCAAATCACCTCATTTTAATTATACAACGTAAAGCGTTAAACAAAAAGTAACTGCCATCTAAATAAAAAAGCCTCCCTAAAAGTTCAACAACTTTTAGGGATAGCTTCAATTAGTTAGATTTCATTTTGTCGCGAAGAACCATTTGTAGAATTCCACCGTGGCGGTAGTAGTCTACTTCAACGTCAGAATCGAAACGTGCAAGCACATCGAATTCTTTCACTGAACCATCAGTTGCCGTCGCTGTTACTTTTAGAATATCACGTGGTTTTACGCCCTCAGCGATATTAACGCTAATTGCTTCTTCACCTGTTAAGCCAAGTGATTCAGCGCTGTCGCCGTTCATGAATTGAAGTGGTAGAACACCCATCATGACAAGGTTTGAACGGTGAATACGCTCATAGCTTTCAGCGATTACTGTTTTAATACCTAGTAATGACGTTCCTTTCGCTGCCCAGTCACGTGAAGACCCCATTCCGTAATCTTTACCAGTAATGATTGCAAGACCTGTACCTTCTTCTTGATACTTCATTGCAGCATCATAGATTGGCATAATTTCTTTTGTTGGCCAGTAAGTTGTGAATCCACCTTCTGTACCTTTCGCAATTTGGTTACGAATACGGATATTCGCAAATGTACCGCGCATCATGACTTCATGGTTACCACGGCGTGAACCGTATGAGTTGAAGTAACGTGGGCTAACACCGCGCTCAGTTAAATATTTACCAGCTGGTGTATCTTTACCGATTGCACCTGCAGGAGAAATATGGTCTGTTGTAATTGAATCACCGAATTTACCAATCACACGTAAGCTATTTAACGCTTCAATGTCAGCTGGTTCTTTTGAAAGTCCTTCAAAGAACGGTGGGTTTTGAATATATGTTGACTCATCGTCAAAGTCGTATAAAGCATCATCTGTTGTTTCAATTGCATTCCACGCTTCGTTTTCTGTAAAGACTCTTGCATATTCTTTACGGAATAATTCAGGTGTAACTGTTGATTTAACAGCTTCTGCAACTTCTTCAGTTGTTGGCCAAATGTCATTGAAGAATACATCATTGCCGTCTTTATCTTGACCGATTGGGTCTTTTTGGAAGTCGATATCAACCGTTCCAGCAAGTGCATATGCAACAACTAAAGGCGGTGATGCAAGATAGTTTGCTTTCACTAATGGGTGAATACGTCCTTCAAAGTTACGGTTACCTGAAAGTACTGAAGAAACAAGTAGATCCTCATCGATAATTGTTTTTTCAATTTCTGGTAATAATGGTCCTGAGTTACCGATACATGTTGTACAACCGTATCCAACTAAGTTAAAGCCGATTTGTTCCATGAATGGCAGTAAACCAGAATCCTGTAAGTATCCAGTAACAACTTTAGAACCTGGTGCTAGTGATGTTTTGACATAAGCTGGTGGTGTTAAACCTTTTTCGACAGCTTTTTTCGCCACTAATCCCGCACCTAACATAACGTAAGGGTTCGATGTATTTGTACAAGAAGTAATCGCAGCGATTGCTAGATCTCCCGTTTTCATCTCTACTTTACGTCCGTCTTCAAATTCGATTGTACCTTTTTTATCGAACTCTTTCGGTGATAAACCGAATCCTTCGTTTCCTTCAGGTGCTACAACTGCATCATTGAATGAACGTTGTAATTCTGAAAGAGGAATTAAATCTTGTGGACGTTTTGGTCCTGCAAGGTTCGGCTCAATCGTTGAAAGATCAATTTCAACAATATCTGTATAAGTTGGTTCTTCTTTATCTGCTGTGAAGAACATATCGTTTTCGATTAAGTATTGTTTCACAACTTGAACTTGTGATTCTTCACGGCCTGTTAAACGCATATAATCAAGTGTTTCTTCATCAACTGGGAAGAATCCACAAGTTGCGCCGTATTCAGGTGCCATGTTTGCGATTGTCGCACGGTCTGCAAGTGGTAATTGTGTTACACCTGGTCCGAAGTATTCAACGAACTTTCCAACAACACCATGTGCACGTAATGTTTGTGTTACTTTAAGTGCAAGGTCTGTTGCAGTTGTTCCGTTTGGAAGCTCCCCAACAAGTTTAACCCCTACAACTTCTGGTAATGGGAAATATGAAGGTTGCCCAAGCATTCCTGCTTCAGCTTCAATACCCCCAACACCCCATCCTAAAATTCCCATACCGTTAATCATCGTTGTATGAGAGTCAGTTCCAACTAATGTATCTGGGTATGTTTCAAATGTTCCGTCTTCATTTTCAATCGCATGAACGACGTTTGCTAAGTATTCTAAGTTAACTTGGTGAACAATTCCCGTTGCTGGTGGCACTGCACGGTAGTTATCATATGCTTTTTGTGCCCAGCTTAAAAATTGGTAACGTTCCGCATTACGTTTGAATTCAAGTTCCATATTCTTTTGTAATGCTGATTGGTTTCCGTAGCTATCTACTTGTACCGAGTGGTCGATAACAAGATCTACTGGAATTTCAGGGTTAATCTTATCTGGATCTCCACCCATTTCAGCCATTGCTGAACGAAGAGATGCAAGGTCAACAACAACTGGTACACCAGTGAAGTCTTGTAAAATAACGCGTGATGGTTTGAATGGCACTTCACCATTTGGATCAGCGTCTGTTGCCCATTTCGCTAGGTTTGCTACATGATTGTCTTTAATCACATAACCATCATGTTGTCTTAATACGGATTCAAGAAGCACTTTAATTGAATAAGGGAGCTTTGAGATATTTGCAATACCCGCCTCTTCGATTGCTTTTAGACGGTAATAATTATACGTTTTACCTTCTAATTCGAAAGATGTACGGCTGTTGTGTAAATTACTTTTGGACATTTGATTTCCTCCTCGTATCTACGTGAAAAGTCTGTATCTTTTGTGTCTTTTCTCTATTTCATCATATAATAGTCTTGTATATAAGTAAACTACAATAATTTTATAGTTTTCGATAAGAAAAAGTAATGACCTTAACAAAGACGAATGTTATCACGTTTTCCGGTGAAACGCTTACATTCAAAATGATTATTTTTCTCTTATTTTATTAAAAAACGCATAAAGTATATGTATTGAGAATTTTCCCTCATATTAAAAGTAAAGCATGAGAGAATTTTTTTCAAATATATTAAATAAAATAATTGAGATTTTATTATATTCTCATCCATTTCTTTTATCTTTTTGTACAATTCTTAAAATCAAACATGACATTATCAAACGTTTATGGCATCATAATGAATAAAACTAATATTGGAGTGAATCAAATGAAAAAAGCTTTATTAGTCGTTGATTATACGGTAGATTTTGTTGCTGAAGATGGCGCATTAACTTGTGGCATGCCTGGTATTCAATTGGAATCTTATATTACTGCGTTAACGGAGAAGTTTATTGAGGAAAAAGAATTTGTTGTGTTTCCCGTCGATGTTCATGATGAAAATGATCCTTTTCATCCCGAAACGAAAGCTTTCCCCCCACATAATATCCGTGGAACGGCGGGGCGTAATTTATATGGGACACTAAATACGGTTTATGAGCAACATAAAGAGAAAATTTATTGGATGGATAAAACACGATTTAGTGCTTTTGCAGGAACTGATCTTGATATGCAGTTACGCGCAAGAAAAATCACAGAAATTCATATTGTAGGGGTTTGTACAGATATTTGCGTGCTACATACGGCCGTAGATGCATATAATAAAGGGTATACGATTGTCATTCATGAAAAAGGTGTTGCAAGTTTCAATGAAGCTGGACATGACTGGGCACTCGGTCATTTTGAAAATACTTTAGGCGCAACAATTATCCGATAAATTAAAAATTCCTATCCTACTTTACTATAGGTATATTGAACTTTTTTCCATAAAATTGTTTAGTACTCCCCTAAATGGGTCATAACAAAGACATGAACATAAAAAGGAGTGCATAATGATGTTTAGTTTTTTATGGTTTTTAATAATAGGTGGACTTATTGGCTGGTTAGCCGGCGCACTTCTCAATAAAGATGTGCCAGGTGGTTGTTTTGGAAATATCGTTGCGGGGGTGCTAGGTGCTTGGATAGGCGGCACTTTACTTGGTGAATGGGGCTGGAGAATTTCAGATTTCTATGTTTTCCCGGCATTGATTGGTGCATTAATTTTCGTCTTTATTGTGAGTTTGATTTTGCAAGCAACAGCCAAGAGATAAGACATGAAAAAAGAGGCGTCAAGAAAGTCGAAACAAAAACTTTCTTGACGCCTCTTCCCTGTTATTCTGCATACGCTGCTTCAATCGCAGTGCGCTCTTCTTCAAATTTTTCGTAATACCATAATACATCTTCTACATATTTTTCACTTTTATTATAATCAAAGACTGCTTTTTCAATTTCTCCGTCAGCCGCACCGATAATTGATAAATAATTTGCTGTGCTAAAAATTGCATCTTCAATATCATAAGGATCGGCAATGCCATCCCCATTTGCATCTACACCGTAACCACCGTATTTCTCAATAACTTCAGGATTTGTTTTATCTTCTTCAGGAATATTGCCTTGTCCAAGACCGCTGCATCCTGGATACTGCCAACCGACAAATGTACACGGCATAAACTGCATATGTCCTTCTGCGCCCGCGGGCGATAAAAGTGGATCCATCGTGGAAAATCTTGTTTCAATGCGATGATGTGCCGCAAGTAACGTCCAAGGAACGCCGTATTCTGCTTCTGCAGCCATATAAATGGGAATATACTCTTCAGGAATACGAGCTTCTCCGAGTCGATCTTGTATATCCATTAATGTGTTTGCAGATTTTTGAATAATATCCGGTCGATTGACTTGTGCCCATGCAATTGTTGCACTTGAAACGGCAAGAATTGTAATCGGAACGAGGAGAATGATGAGCAAGATTTTTATTTTAGGCGATATTTTTTTCATTTTGCTTTTCTCCTCCAGTTTATGTAAGGAAGGAGCCATTCAGTCAGTCAGAAAATAGACTTCTTAAATGCTCCCCCGTATTAATTATGCGCCTTGTTTTGAAAGATTTTTCATATCTTCTACGATATCGTCCATATAATCTTGAAACGGCTCTTCCGGAGTTCCAGCGCCGTTATACATTTTCACAACATTTCCTTCTTGGTCAACAAGTAGGAACCAAACACCATGTGTAACTTGATCTTCACCTTCTCTAGCAGGTGCGACAATTGTCATAAACGACTTTTTCGCGAGTTCAATAATTTCATCTTGTCTATAGCCCGTCAGCATTTCCCATTTAGAAGGATCTTGTGGCGCAAAACGATTTAAATAATCCAATAAAACATCTGGTTTATCAAAAACAGGATCTACTGTAAACGACACAAGTTTATAATCTTCAACGCCTTCTTCAATTAAAGCATCTTGAAGTTCTGCCATATTGTACATCATAGGGCCACAAACCGTTGTACAATTTGTAAAGACGAATTGTGCCAGCCAAATTTCTCCTTTTAAATCTTCCAGTGAAACTTCTTCTTCATGTTGATTGGTAAATGCAAATGGTTTTACTTTTTCTTTATAGTCCGCTTTAAATCCATCAGAAGAACATGCATTTAATAAAAAGACTGCTGATAAAATCAAAAACAATGTAAAAAACTTACGCATGAATTTTCTCCCTTACTAATAATGATGCATTAATCATACATGAAGAACCCTTCCTAAACAAGCGAAGGGCTACAGTTTCTAAGACAAATCACTGACGAATCTGTGAAGTTTATTTCACTGCTTTTGCGATCAATGCGTCGTGAATTGCGACGAGCTTTGTTTCAATCCGGTGCAATAGATAAAACGATACAATAATTGGAAAACTAATTTCCTGTAATAACGTTATCCATTGTTCCATCTTCATCAGCTCCTTTTTAAATGACATCAAAAAGGAAAGCCGATTGAAAAGTCCATGCCGCGACTTTCAAAACAGCTTCCTTCTTAGTGTTATGCTTTAAATAACTCTGTCACTTCACGGTCAATAATTTTTGCGCTTAACGCATCCGTAAAAGGATAAGCATCTACTTCAAAAATATGTGAGGCAATGACTGTTTCCATAGTCGCCACCACTTCTTCTTCCGTTAAATTTGGCTTTGGTTCGTCGACGACTAGCGTAACTTTTTTATTGCCAGCAGTTAAGAATGTAAGTTGTAATACTTTTGCCATTTTATTCCCTCCCTAATTAGTTGTTGACAACAGATGTTTCAATTTTTTCCACATCAATAAGTGTATAAGCAGATAAACTTGCGAGTGCTGCTAAACCAGTGTATAGCTGTTCCGGTGTTGCTACATCCGTCACATTTCTATACGTTTTCGTTTTCTTGATTAATTTTCCATCACTTGTCATTCCTGCATTGAAAGAAACGCGTCCTGATGCATGTTTAAAGTTGATCGATGCCATGTTGCTCACCTCCTTTCACTCTCTATATAGAAAAGTTCTACGAAAAGAGATACATTGTCCGTGTTTTTTTCAAACTTTTCTTTTATACTAGTATCGAGTGTAGAAGAGGTGATTGAAATGAATGAATGGTTTATGTGGTTTATTTTATTTTGGGGCATCGTCATGATTGGTTTATTTGCGATTGGCGGCTTCTTTATGTTTCGAAAGTTCCTGAAAAAACTTCCCAAAGAAGACGGAAAATCAATTATTGACTGGGAAGAACATTATGTGAATAAGTCCCTCCATCTATGGGATGACGAGGCAAAAGCATTGTTAGAGGAATTATGTAGCCCAGTACCAGAATTATTCCGTGATGTAGCCAAACAAAAAATCGGCTCCAAAATCGGTCAATTGGCATTAGAAGAAAATGCAAAGAAAATTGATCTTGACGTCATTATTCGTGGTTATATTATCGCAACACCGAAACGTGACCATAAATTTTTACGCAAAAAACTTGCAGAACTAGAAATTGACGTCACCCCTTATGAAGAATTCTTCTTATTAAGCGCGAAATAAGGGAAGCTGCGCTAAACTTTACGGCGTGCCTCCCGTTTTTGTATGCGTTAATGGAAGAATATAAACTAAAAGCAAAAAAAAGAGGCAGTTCAGAAAGTCATACACTAAAATGGTACCTGTGGATAGGACACTTAAAAAAAGAGTGTGCTATTCACAGGT
>CANSAF010000087.1 GCA_947644645.1 uncultured Sporosarcina sp.
AATCGTTGCTTTATTACTCTATAAGTATTTTTGAGCTGATTTTATACTGTTTTTGGCATTTTTACTGCTTATCCGGTTTAAAGGGCGTTTTAGCTTTTTATGAAAAGGAGTGAAGGGGTTTGAATAAGAAAGAAATAAGACAAGCGATGCTCCGTCGGTTAAATGAGATGGATTCGGCTGAACATCGAAGGAAATCTGAACAAATACTGAACAATGTACTGGCAACAGGCGTTTATCAAAACGCAAAAATCATCGGCATCACATTATCTCGCTTTCCAGAAGTGGACACGTTACCGCTTATTCAAGCTGCGTGGCAAGACGGGAAAAAAGTTGCTGTGCCGAAATGTATTCGCGAGACGCGTGACATGGATTTTAGAATTCTGACGTCTTTCGATGAACTTGAAACAGTGTATATGGATTTATTAGAACCAATTGTTGAAAAAACGGTGTCTGTTCCACCAGCTGAAATTGATTTACAAATTGTCCCAGGCGTCGTCTTTTCTGATGAAGGTTATCGCATTGGTTTTGGTGGCGGTTATTATGATCGCTATATGGCGAACTTTTCAGGTGCTTCGCTTGCTGTCGCTTTTCAGTGCCAAACAAGACAAGAAATCCCTATTGAAAAACATGATATCGCTGTCCAGATGATGATTACAGAACAAAGTGATTAAAGAGTCAAAGGAAGTGGCATCTTGCTGACTAATTTTTTAAGTGTTGTAAAATTATTAAAACGTTTTGGTCTTTTTATTTACACAGGGAATAAACTAGATGATATTGACTTAATTCGCGATGAAGTGAAAGAGCTTTACGATAACGGTCTTATTTTAAAAGAAGATTATTTGCAAGCCATTTTAATTTTACGTGAAGAACAAAGGAAACTTGAAAGCAAATAAGTCTTTAGTGCTATTTCAACGTAAACATGAAACTTTCTAGACGCTCATACGTTTAGTATACTGTATAAAGGAAATATTTATTGTAAAGTTTTCAATAAATATATGTTAAATGAAAAAGATTTGGATTTTGAAAGGAAGAGTGTGGAATGAAGAAAATAAGTTGGCCGAAGCATTCCGTCCTCGTTATTGCTATTATTGCAACTTGGCTTGTCACTTATATCGGTTATAAAACGAGCTTCAGCATGACGATTGATAATATGATGCAAGAGTTCATTCTATTGATGAATCCTTTAAGCTTTTTATTATTCGTTTACGGAATTGCTTTCTTTATTAAAAACCCCAAAAGAAGAAATCGCTTTATTTTAAGCATTAGTTTTATCACTTCGTTTATTATGTTTGCAAACGCAGTGTTCTACAGGTTCTTTAGTGATTTTATTACATTACCTGTATTGTTTCAGACGAGTAACTTCGGTGATCTATCATCATCGATTACAGACAGTGTCGCGTTTACCGATATCTTTTTCTTTACAGATGTCATCATTGTCTATTTGGCGATTCGTTTCATCCCAGCGAAGGAAGAATCGATTGACAGCCGAAAAGTCGGACGTAAGCTATACTTTATTATGGCGGCGTCACTGACAATGTTTAACTTAGGGCTTGCAGAAACGCAAAGACCACAACTATTAACGAGAACATTTGACAGAGAATTACTTGTAAAAAATATTGGAACATATAACTACCATATTTATGACATTGTGATGCAGTCGAAATCACATGCACAGCGCGTACTGGCGGATGGTAGTGAGTTAGTTGAAGTCGGCAACTATATTAACGCCAATTATGCAGAGCCTGATCCAGAAATGTTAGGTGTAGCAGAAGGTCGTAATATCATTGCTATATCATTAGAGTCATTACAATCATTTGTGATTAATGAAGAAATGAATGGGCAAGTCATTACCCCATTTTTAAATGAATTAACGACAGATCCTGATACATTTTATTTCTCTAATTTCTATCACCAAACAGGTTTAGGGAAAACGTCGGATTCAGAATTCTTACTTGAAAACTCGTTGTATCCAAGAAATGGTGCAGCGGTATTTTTCACGCATAGCGGAAACACATATAATTCACTTTCGAAGAAGTTAGGCGAAAATGGTTATCATACAAATGTGATGCACGCGAATAATAAAAGTTTCTGGAACCGAGACATTATGTATGATGCGTTAAGTATCGATAAATTATACGATGTTGAAAGTTATGAAATCGGGGAAGGCGACGCTGTGAACTGGGGTATGAAAGATATCCCATTTGTACAGCAATCAGCAGAACTAATGCTTGGCATGCCACAACCGTTCTATTCAAGACTGATTATGCTTACAAATCATTATCCATTCGATTTAGATGAAGAAGATATGTATATTGAGCCGTACGATTCAAATTCGAAAACATTAAATAAATATTTCCAATCGGTCCGTTATATGGATGAAGCGATTAAAGTACTTTTTGAAGACTTGAAGGAAAAAGGTTTATATGATAATTCGATTATTGTCATGTACGGTGACCATTACGGTATTTCTGAAAATCATAATAAAGCGATGGGTATGTATTTAGATAAAGAAATTACACCATTTGATAATGCGAAATTACAAAAAGTGCCTTTATTTGTTCATATTCCTGGATACGGGGAAGGTAAGGAAGTTGAGACGGTTTCAGGTCAATTAGATTTAAGACCGACAATCCTTCACTTAATGGGCATTGAAACGAAAGGTGATTTACAACTCGGAACGGATATTTTCTCACCTGACTATGAAGAGTTTGTTGTTTTCAGAGACGGACGTTTTATCACAGATCAGTACGTCTACACGACAGATGTTTGTTATGATACAAACACTGGTGAACCTGTAGAGGATCAGGCGGTTTGTGATGCGTATGAGAAGCGAGCGATGGAAGAACTGGATTATTCGGATATGATTATTAATGGGGACTTACTCAGATTTAATCAGGAAGACCCGAATGCCGAAGTGATCCAAGAATCGAAGTGATAACGTGACTAGGGGCTGTCCCGAAGTTCGAAAGTACACGACTTTTGGGGCGCCTCCCATTTTTCTATGCGTGGAAAAGATGCTTTTTGTTTTATGGGTTTCTTGCCTGTAAGGAAAGCGCAAAAAGCAGCGCCATAAACAAATTAAACGCACGCACAAGCGGGAGGCGTCTGATAGCGAAGCTATTGGACAGCCTCTAGTTTTATTTTCAAGTGAATTTACATGAAAGGGAAGAGGGGAGCATTGAAAAGAGGCGTTGTAATCATCGGGATGATTGTTTTCTTTTTAGTTGGATGTGTAAAGGACGAGGAAAGTTCTAAAGAGATTGAAGAAGTTGAAGTAGAAGAAACGCATGAAGAAATTGAAAAAGAAATTCAGCAATTTGTTGTTGACCCGAGCTCCTTTCATTATGTTGTCGATTGGTTGACGGATGAAGAGATTTTATTTGTTGAAAAAGAAGGCAAGAAGTATCGTTTGAAAACTTTTAATATTGACACGAAATCGATTCGAATGGTTTATGAAGAACAAGAGATTGTAACGGATGTGCTTATTCACCCGTCAAGAACTGATTTACTTGTTCAAACAGCGTCTTCTAGTGAGTCGGCAACGGTTAAGCGGGTTACTTTAGAAGGTGTCATCCAAAGTGAAGTGACAGTCGAGTCGACAGAACTTGCGGTAGATTGGAATGATGTGGATGCGTCTTTCATGATCCTTACAGCTTTTTATGAAGATTGGTCGTTTGACAGTTTTTTCTTTGATGGAACAACGAATGAGTTAATCTTATTACAAACTGAAAGCCCTTTTCCTAAATGGCTTGGCACAGAATATTTGGTGCTCTCCAATTTGGATGAAACAGTGATGATTTACGATATCCAAACAGGTGAGAAAAAGACAGTCAATGAATCGAATATTGCTTCGTTTGATACTTTCAAAGAGTCGCTTTTAATCGTTCATTCAAATGATGAGGGAAAAATGATGTATTCGCTTTTAGATCAAAGCGGAGAAACATTAAAATCATGGGAAACAGCTTTTTCAAGGGATGATGTGATGTTAAATCCGCCTGTATTCGAATGGCTGGATGAAACAAGTTTTTTAGCGCTCCAACCTGTAGAGAATGGACAGGCAGTGAATCCAATCGTTGAACTGGTAAAGTATGAAGAAGCGGAAGAAACGGTGTTAATGAGTGATTTAGTCAATTCTGAGCTTGCTTGTTCACCTAATCATGAGAAATGTATGGTGGGTTATAGTTTTGAAGAAATTGTGGATTTGAAAAAGCGAAAGACATTTTCTTGGCTACAGCTTGCGTCTTAATATACATAATTAAAAAACAGGGGATGTCCAGAAAGTCCGTCATAGACTTTTGGATGTCCCCTGTTTTCGCTAGTATTCAATGTATTACATCACTGGTGGATACCCTTGCGTAATGATTGTCGCAACTGTGAAGCCTCCGAAAACAACGAAAGCGCCAAAGTTGAATACGATACTTAAAACATTACGCTCTTTAATCGCTTGGATCGTACCAATTGCTGCAAAAATACCAACTAGACCGAAAATAACCATTAATAAATTCATTGTGTAGACACTCCTTTCACCGAGAAAAATGAATGCCGATATAGCAATATTCCTCTTCTATTGTAAACTTTTTACCGACTATTGTCGAGTCTTATTATTATTAAGTGTCTACGCATACGCGATTTTTGGTGGAAAGGAGATTGGTACTTTCTTGAAATTGGTGGTTGAACTCTGTAAACTTATCGAAGAGGAGGTTGAAATGATGTTAAAAGTAGCTTATTTTCCGCTTGGACCTGTCCAAACGAATTGTTATTTTATTCAAGATGCTGCGCGTAATTGTTTAATCATTGATCCTGGGGAAGAAGGAGAAAAGATTATTCAGTATATCGAGAAAGAGCAATTAAAACCAGTGGCGATTTTGTTAACACATGGTCATTTTGATCATATTGGTGCGGTAGATGCTGTGAGAGATGCGTTTAATATTCCTGTTTATATTCATGAATTGGAACAGCACACACTCACAGACCCTGAAGAAAACGGTTCTACGAGGTATCCGGGCTTGCCGCGAGTGGAAAATCGTCCAGCTGATCATTTGATTGGAGAGGCGGGCATGATGGAAATTGGGCCGTTTACGTTTGAAATGCGCTATACACCGGGGCATTCACCGGGAAGTTTATCGTTTGTGTTTAAAGAAGCCGGTTTTGCGATTGTTGGGGATACGTTATTTCAAGGAAGTATTGGGCGAACGGATTTACCAGGCGGCGATATGAAGACGCTGTTAACGTCGATTGGAGAGCAGTTATTGACGCTTCCAGATGATACGAGAATTTATCCGGGACACGGCGGACCGACGACACCAGGTGAGGAAAGAGTACGCAATCCGTTTTTAGTTTAACAAGAAAGAAAAAAACAGCCATATAGGCTGTTTTTTGTATGTACTGATTAATGTCCAGCACCTGGTACGTGAATAAAAGTTGCGTAATAACTGAACCCAACCATAAACACCATCAAGTAAGCTCCGAACATATACATGTACATGCGCTCTGTTAAGTTTAAGAATCCAAGTAGTAAAAAGAAAACAGTGTTTGCGACAAAAAGAAGTGAAGCAGTTATCATATCACCAGCGTAGAACAAAACAGCGAATATTCCTGTCCACCAGCCTAATAGCTTGAACATGTTATCCATGCGTGCGTCCCTCCTTCATAACAATTACAATAAGCTCCTTTCTATTATAAGGGATAGCGGAGGCAAATGTAAACTCAAATCGGGGAAAAGTTGTGAAGAAGCGTTTGTTTTACGGTTATTTGTGAAAAAGTGGTCAAAATTGGGTTTTGGGTGTGGTTTTTGAGTGATAATTTCGTTTTGGCGTGTTTTTGGATGTGATAATAAAACATTGATGAGTTGTATTTACAATTTTGTGAATAGACAGTATACTATCATTAATGACAAAGAGCAGTCCTTTGTTGGAGAATTGTGTAAAGAGAGGGGAGTTTATGGACAAAAGTGAAAATATTGTTGAACGTAAGTGTTTTGAGCTTTTGGAACAGGCGGTAATGAAAGAAGCAACGGATATTCATTTCGTCCCGACAGATATTGATTATGCGATTCATTTGAACAAAGGTTTTAAGCTTACAAAAATCGGCTCGCTCCCTCCCCAGTTAGCGAACCGGATGATTTCATTTTATAAGTTTTTATCTTCATTGGACATTAGCGATAAACGTAAACCTCAAAGTGGTTCCTTTCACAGAAAGATACTTGAAGAAGACTTTTCTTTTAGAGTATCGACAATTCCAGCAATCCATTATCAAGAAAGCGTTGTTATTCGTATACAAAAACATAATCGTGTCAAGCCGATTGAAAAACTTTGTTTGAAACAAGAATGGGCAGAGATTTTGCGGCGAACAAGTCAGATGCAGCAAGGGTTAATCTTATTAAGCGGTCCGACTGGAAGTGGGAAAACAACGACGATGTATTCATTAACGGCTTATTGTTACCGCGAACTAAATCGTCATGTTATTTCAATTGAAGATCCAGTAGAAAATAAACATGCCCATTTACTGCAAATTCAAGTAAATGAGCATGCTGGTGTAACGTATGCGACAGGGCTAAAAGCGATATTAAGGCACTCACCTGATGTCATTATGTTAGGTGAAATTAGAGACAGTGAAACAGCTAAAATTGCTGTGAGTGCTGCATTAACAGGGCACTTAGTATATTCAACTGTGCATGCAAAAGATCCCGTAGGTACGATTTACAGAATGTTGGATTTTGGCGTATCACTTGAAGAACTAAAGCAAACGGTTATTTGTGTTGCTTCCCAACGGTTAATTACACAAAAAAATAACGAATTAGGCGTGGTTTTTGAATTAATTGAAGGACAAGCTGTTGAAAAAATGATGCATAAAATCCAAAAAGGAGAGCGATTTACAAATGAGCGGAAATCCGTCCATGAATTGGTAAATGAATTTAGTCAATCGCCAACCAAATTATGATTAAACGAAAAGAGAAAATCGTCATTGTAAATCGTCCTGTTTTTTTAGCGAGGATTGGAGAGCTTTTAACCGAGGGCTATACATTTCCTGAATCAATCGATTTGATTTTACCGCATCATACAAAAGATTATGAAGAAGTCATGAAAGAAGTTGATGATGCATTTAAACGTGGATTAGGCGCGTCCGCAGTTTTAGAGAAGTTAGGGTTTTCTCAAACAATATTATTATCGGTTATGATAGCGGAGAGAAATGGTCAATTAGTAGATGTTTTAGCGAGTTTATCTGTGCAATTGGAAAAAGTGGAAAATGCCAAGAAGAAAGTTAAAAGTATACTTGCTTATCCAATTCTCTTATTTGTTTTCATAGGCGGATTGTTAATTGGATTCCGACATTTCTTTTTGCCGAATATGCAAGCTTTATCGTATACAAGACAGGCGAGCCCTTCTTTAGTAAATATGTTATTGCCAAAATTGGTTTCCATGCTGCCCGATTTTATTATTGTGACAATCCTTGTGGGCATAGGTCTTGTGATGGGGACATTCTTTTTTTATCAAAAAAAATCGGCTGAAGAAAAAATTAAATTTATTCATCGATTACCAATCATACGAAATTGGGTTTTTCAATGGAAATCTCAGCGCTTTTCAAGAGAGCTTGGAAGTTTATTAGAGGCGGGAATTTCCATGCAAGACGCATTGGAAATATTGATGAATCAACATGTAGATGTTTTATTAAGTGAAATAGCTAAACAAGTAAGGGTGCATTTAATTTACGGAGAAACATTTCATGATGCCGTGGCATTAACGAGTGGTTTAACACAAGAATTTTCATCATTTGCGAAGCACGGAGAAGCGAGTGGTTATTTAGCGAAAGAATTGCTCATTTATAGCACTCATTTAGAAGCGACATTACATGAGAAAATGACCAAGAATTTAGCGTTGCTTCAACCTGCTTTATTTAGTTTAATTGCACTTTGTATACTCGCGGCTTATCTCGCACTTTTGCTGCCAATATACCAAATGCTAGACACGATTTAGAGGGAGGAAATTAATGAAAAACTTAAAAAATCAGATGGGATTTTCACTGATCGAAATGATGATCGTCCTTTTAATCATATCAGTATTAATTTTGATTGCGATCCCTAACGTAACGAAGCATTCAAAGTCGATTGATGACAAAGGTTGTGATGCTTATCTGGCTATAATTGTAAGCAATAGCAACCTTTTAGAAATGTTGTCATATCAACGTTTACAAGGTGCGAACATACGAGTTATTAATTTAGCTCCAATTATAGCACATTTAAGCGATAAAAAAATAGAAGTCGTGAACATTTTCTTTGAGCTACCAACTCTTAGAAAATCGTTTATCCACTGTTTCGGACACAGGGAAAAACACTTTCACAACTTCTTGATGAATCCATCATATCAAAAATGGGGAAGTATATCAAGAAGTTTAATTAAGAAGGGTTTTTACTGTAACTGTACAGTGGAGACCCTTCTTTTTATTTGCTCATTGTGCATGACGAGCAGCCCTTTAAGCGTCTCTAAAAAAACAGGTCAGGTTACGGCGAGCCACTGCATTAAATGCGCCTATATCACAATTAAAAGGCTTCCTTGTTTGCCTTGTGACGAAGGGTGAGGACTACCTTTAAAGGTCTGGAGGGATTACTGGTGAGTTACGGCTCAGGTAATTGCTATCACGCTCTATAAAGCTCATACGACTCTTATATAGCACATGTTGGACAGTAATGACATGAGATAGCAAGGTTAGAAATAACACATTTAAACAAGGACACGAGAAACCTCAGAAGCATCCATGACGTTGAAAATGTAAATGTTACTTATTTCCAAATACTATTAAACTATTTTAATTTTATCTGGAAGTAGGTAACATTTTTACGCCGATTTCCTAGCTTTGCAAGCCATTCTGTTGAAAAGGGCAGTGCGGTTGTCAAGCGATATGTAACATTTTGGCTGAATTAGCAACTCATTGACGGAGGTTCAGAGAGCAACCCTCATATTTGGGAGGCAGAAAGAGAAGAGGAAGAGAGATTGGCTACCGTCCAAAAAAGACCGACAGCTCAAGGAGTAAGATGACCTCATGTCTAATTTTGCAAGGGGCATCATGTCCCATTAAGCTATTCCTTTTCATCATCTTTAACTAGGATCAGTAATTCATCAATTCCAATATTCAACTTTGAGCATAAGACTTCTATATTCTTTTTGGTAAAGCTTTTAGCGTCATCATTATAAAGTCGTCTGAGCGATTCAAAACCAATACCTGTATCTCTTTCTAGTTGTCTGATACTTATCTTATTTTTATCTAATATTGCTTTTAGGTTGCACTTTACACGCATTTTAAACACCTTCTTTTTATTTTTATTGTACAGTTTTAACACAGCTTTGACAAATGACATAAGTTGACTAATATTATTAGTTGACTTACTTTGTTAGTCGTGTTATTCTTTGACTAACAGTATAAGTCAAGGGGTGGAGGAAATGAAGCTTTTACTTGTGATTGATGATTTTTTCATCGGCAACGGACAAGGAACAGTAAGCGATAGAGTTTGGTTTTATGGGGGACTAACACTTGCGATTACAATCACGGCTTTAACAGGATTTGCAACATTATAAAAGGAGTGAATCAACATGATTAAAAAAGTAGAATTTATCATCGAAACTTATCGCGAGGATGTGGAGCGAGAATTAACTTATAATTTTCCCGATTTAAAAAGGATTTTGAACCAGTTACGTGGAATGAGTCTACTATTGACATTAATAGATGATGCAGAAGGCGCACGAAAATTA
>CANSAF010000088.1 GCA_947644645.1 uncultured Sporosarcina sp.
TACACAAGAAAACACAAAGCTATTAGAAGAAAGAAAGACGCTACATGCGAAAATTAATGATTGGCATCAAAAACAAACAAATAAAATCAATGAAAAACAATATAAAGCCTTTTTACAAGATATCGGTTATTTAGAGCCTGCTGTTGAACCATTTAAAGTGAGAACAGAAAATGTAGATGATGAAGTGGCGATTCAAGCAGGACCGCAACTAGTAGTGCCTGTAAACAATGCACGTTATGCACTCAATGCAGCGAATGCAAGATGGGGAAGTTTGTATGATGCTTTATATGGAACAGACGCAATTCCAAATGATAATGGTCAAGAAGCAGGAGCGAGCTATAATCCTGTTCGTGGAAATGCGGTAATCGAGTATGCAAAAAACTTTTTAAATGAGATTACACCACTGAAAACAAGTACACATCAAAAAGTAACAGCCTATGAAGTGATCGACCGAGAACTTGTGGCAAAATTAGAAGACGGCACAACATCTACATTGCAAAACAAAGCGCAATTTAAAGGGTTTAACGGTGACGGGTCAGCGCCAACAGCCATTTTACTTGAAAATAATGGCTTGCATTTTGAAATTCAAATTGACCGTCATCATGCAATTGGTAAAACAGATCTCGCAGGTGTAAAAGATATTTATATGGAATCTGCGTTATCGACAATTATGGATTGTGAAGATTCTGTTGCGGCGGTCGATGCAGCAGATAAAGTAGAAGTGTACCATAATTTACTTGGTTTAATGAAAGGTAATCTATCCGTTCGTTTTGAGAAAAATGGGGAAATGATGACGAGGTCTTTACATCAAGACCGGACGTATGAAAATCCGAATGGGGAATCATTCACTCTTCCAGGTAGGTCTTTAATTTTTATCCGAAATGTTGGACATTTAATGACAAATCCAGCCATTTTAGATAGAGATGATCAAGAAGTTTATGAAGGCATCATTGACGGTGTCATTACAGGATTACTTGCACTTCATAATCTTCGCGGGGATCAAACGTTTAAAAACTCTCATCATGATTCTGTTTATATTGTTAAACCGAAAATGCATGGATCAAAAGAAGCGGCTTTTGCGAATCGATTATTTAATGCAATTGAAGATTTACTTCAGTTAGACCGTTACACATTAAAAATTGGTTTAATGGATGAAGAACGAAGAACGTCCTTAAATTTAAAAGCCTGTATTCGTGAAGTGAAAGATCGAATTGCATTTATTAATACAGGGTTTTTAGATCGTACAGGCGATGAAATGCATACATCGATGGAAGCAGGCGTCATGATTCGGAAAAATGATATGAAACAAACGCCTTGGTTAAAAGCTTATGAAACATCGAATGTAGGTGTAGGCATTGACTGTGGTCTACCAGGACATGCGCAAATTGGTAAAGGAATGTGGGCAATGCCTGATAAAATGGCTCAAATGTTAGAAGAGAAAATTAATCATCCAAAATCGGGTGCAAATACAGCATGGGTTCCTTCCCCAACGGCGGCAACCATTCATGCACTACATTACCATCATGTTAATGTAGAAGACATTCAAAAAGGGATTACACATTCAGACGACATCCAAGATGAAATTTTACGTATTCCACTTGCGGAAGATCGAAACTGGACAAAAGAAGAAATTCAAGCTGAATTAGACAATAATGCACAAGGTATTTTAGGATATGTTGTGCGTTGGATTGACCAAGGTGTTGGTTGTTCGAAAGTTCCGGATATTCATAATGTCGGTTTAATGGAAGATCGTGCGACACTTAGAATTTCAAGCCAACATATTGCAAATTGGTTACGTCACGGGGTTTGTACAAAAGAACAAGTATTAGATACAATGAAACGAATGGCGAAAGTGGTTGATCAGCAAAATCAAGACGATGCCGATTATCAACCGATGGCAAAAGATTTCGATGCGTCAATCGCATTTTTGGCAGCATGTGAACTTGTATTTGAAGGAATCCATCAGCCAAATGGTTATACAGAGCCAATTTTGCATAAACGACGACGAGAAGCAAAAGAAAGACAATATGCCATTTCAGCGCAATAATTGTTTTTTATTCCGTTTTTCAACATATCCCGATCTAGAACGAGTAAAAAGTTCTAGACCGGGCTTTTTTTGATTGGTAAAGTAGAAGATAGACTGATGGAAGAAAGAAAGGAGTGATTGGCATAAATGAAGAAAAAAATTTATATTAAAATATTATTAATTCTTGTACAAATCATTTTTTTATACGGCTTAAGTATTTTAGGTAATTTAATCGTCTCATTATTAAATTTACCGATTCCAGGAAGTATTGTTGGATTACTGCTCTTATTTATGGGTCTTCATACGAATATTATTCCAGTTACTTTTATTCAAGAAGGCGCGGGATTTATTTTAGTCGTTTTACCTTTATTTTTAATTCCGTCGACGGTTGGGGTAATCGAGTATCCCGAACTTTTGTCTATCCGCGGTGTAATGCTTATTTTAATGGTCATGGTCAGTACTTTTTTAACGATGATTATTGTCGGGCGTGTCAGTACATTCCGTGAAAAGAAAGAGGAGGTGTGACGTTATGCAAAACATTGGCATTACTTTATTGTTCATAGTTTTAACAATTGGATTGTTTTGGTTCATGCGAAACTTATATCAGCGCTATCCATTTGCTTTTTTTCATCCAGTTTTGACGACGACTATAGTCATTTGTGTCCTTCTCGTTCAACTCCAAATTCCTTATACAACTTATATGGAAGGCGGACAATGGCTCGAGCGTTTATTAGGCCCGGCAGTTGTTGCGCTCGCTTATCCATTATATAATCAAAGAACAGTGATGATGCGTTATAAAGAAGCGATTATACTTGGGATTTCTACAGGACTGATAACAGCGATGGGCAGCATTATTTTATTTGCAAAATTATATAAAATAGAAAAGGAAATGATTTATACATTATTGCCAAAATCGATGACAACGCCTGTTGCGATTCAACTAAGTGAATCAATTAGTGGAATCCCTACATTAACAGCGGTTTTCGTAATGATTGCGGGTTTTAGTGGAATTATTATTGGTCCACTTGTGATGAAATGGACGGGGATTGAACAACCAATCGGGAAAGGACTCGCGCTAGGTAGTGCCGCTCATGCTTTAGGCATTGCCAAATCAACAGAATACGGCGAATTGGCATTGTCTATGGCATCAGTGTCTATGACATTAAGTGCCATTATGGGTGCATTTGTGGGTCCAATTCTCGTATATATTATTTGAGTATAAGGTTATGCGCGAAAAGTCCTTATGATGAAATTATGTAAATCCCTAGGCATCTTAGCTTATATAGCGTATGATGAAGAAAGGTATAATCATATTGGGTACAATTGAAGATGCGGAGGCAACAAAATGAAAAACACATTAACAGTACAATTAGGTGCGATTATCGTTGGGATTATGGTAGCGATGTTAGCCATTACATCATTTGCAACTTACCAAACGGCCTATGATAAATTATACGACGCAGCAGGAATTGAAGCATATGGCTGTGCAAATATTACAACTGGGCTAATTGAAGCTGGGGATATTGTTAAAATAAAAAATGGTGACACAGCTGTGATGGATAAAGTAGGGCAGCAAATTAACTGGACCGTCGAACATAAAGATATTTTTGATTCGCAGTATATTATCGATTTAGACGGGACAATACTTGCGGTCGATGACAATTTTAAGCAGCAAGGAATGGGTCCTGGTGACGTGATTCCTTTTGATAAAGAAGCGATCCAAGAACTGTTGGAGACAGGGCATCCGACTTATGGAAAGAAGCCACTAGAGTATAGCAATATGAAAAGATTATCGGGCTATGCACCGATTTTCGAGGAACATGATCCTACAAAAGAAATTATCGCAATTAGTGTCATCGATTTTGACAGTACGATTGTGAAAGAAAGAACATGGGATGTTGTGAGAGATGGTATTTTCATTAGTTTAATTCCAATGATTCTCGCAGCAATTGGGACGATTTATTTAATTAGACGAAAAACGCATCAAATTTCTGCTTTAATTCAACATGCGAAGGAAATCGCAAATGGAAATTTAGCAATTGAAGATACAGTAGTAAAGAGTAAAGATGAAGTTGGTGACTTAGCGCGCACATTAAATACGATGACAGCTAATTTACGAGAGATTATTGGGACAATGAGTTCTACTGCTTCAAGATTAACAGCAAACTCTTCTGAAACTGCTACTTCATTGAATGAAATGCAAGATGCAATGCAGCAAGTTGCACATAGTATGGGAGATGTTACCGCATCGATTTCAAACGGAACGACAAACGCAGAACATGCATCGAATATATTAGGAGATTTGGCAAATCAAATTCAATCTTCTAAAGAAATTGCAGATGATTCCGTTGAAAATTCTAAAACGACAATGAGTATCGCAAAAGAAGGCGAAGTAAGCGTTCATAAAATTGATGAAGATATGAGAAAAATTCATCGTGCGTCAGAGGAATCAGGAAGTACAATTCAAAATTTAATTGATTCAACAACAAAAATTCAAGATATTACGAGTACAATTTCAGGTATTGCTGCACAAACGAATTTACTCGCACTGAATGCATCGATAGAAGCCGCACGTGCAGGCGAACATGGTCAAGGTTTTGCGGTTGTGGCAGAAGAAGTTCGAAAACTCGCGGAACAATCGAATGATGAAGTATTGGAAGTTGAAAAACTAATTGGAGATATTACGGCACATATCGAGCAAGTGGTTTCTTCAACCAATGAAAGTACGAGTTTAATAGAATCTGGCTCGACAACGGTTCGTTTGACAGCGGAAGCGCTTGAACAAGTGGCGCAAGCGGTCGCAAAAACAGTCGATGAAATTGGTCAAATTTCAAATGCAACAACAATTGAATCGAATAGTTCACGAGAAGTTGTTCAGTTAATCACACGATTGACAAGTGAAATTCAAGGGATTGAACAAATGTCATTAAATATTTCGGCTGCGACAGAAGAAACGACAGCTTCGATTGATGAAGTGACAAAGCGTTCAATGGAAACAAATGATTTAGCAATAGAATTAGAAAAAGTTGTATCTCGTTTTACGTTATAAGAGACTGTCCATAAAGTCGTGCATGACTTTATGGACAGCCTCTTTTTTTGGACTTATCGAGGTAATATAATGGTTCTTTGTTTTGGGCGAATTGCCGTTTAGAAGTGTTTCGGTTATAATAAGATTGAAAATTCAAACTTAATGGGGGCATGTAAATGGGGGAAAGTCGTCGTATTGAAATGATTGATGGCTATGATTTGGGGATTGCACATAGAACGGGAATCTATGTCATTTGTGAAGAAGCGTTGACAATTGTAGAAACGGGACCAAGTCCTTCAGTGAAATATATTCGTGAAGGATTACAAGCGCTTGGTTATACGACGCGAGATGTGAAATATATTATTGTCACCCATATTCATTTGGATCATGCGGGTGGGGCAGGGGTATTACTGGGGGAATGCCCGAACGCAACGGTCATTGTACATCCAAAAGGGGCGCGTCATTTGGCAGCACCAGAACGACTGATTGCAGGTGCAAAAGCAGTGTATCAAGAAAAGTTTGAGTCGTTATTCGCACCGATTCTTCCAATACCGAAAGAAAGAATGCTAATTAAAAATGAAGGAGATACACTTCAAATTGGTGAGAGTTGTGTACTAACATTTTGGGATACTCCTGGCCATGCCAATCATCATTTAGCAATCTACGATCCAGTCAGTCACGGGATGTTCACAGGAGATACGGTCGGTATTCGTTATGAGCAGCTTGCGCGTGAAGGAATAGAATTTTATGTACCATCTACTTCGCCAAATCAATTTAATCCAACTGCGATGCTCGAAGCGATTGAAAGAATGAAGGCGCTAAATTTGGAGAGATTGTATTTTGGACATTATGGTGATACGAAAAATGTTACCGAGGCTTTTTCACAAATTGAAGAATGGCTACCAATTTTTGTAGCGGAGGCAGAAGCAGTATACGAAAAAGCACAAGATTTTAAAGAATTAAGCGAACGTTTATTTAAAAAAGTTCAAGCAGTGTTACAAGCAAAAAACATTGCAGACAATCATCCAGTTTATGAACTTATTCGACTCGATATAGAAGTTAGTGCAATGGGATTAATGGAATACATTGCGAAGCTACATTGCGAAGCGAAAACTGTGATTTAAACAAAAAGAGCTGTTCAGAATCTGAACAGCTCTTTTTCATATGTTTGGATAGAACTTTCGAATCCCTGTAAACAGCCATGTGCAAAGGATGAATGGGGAAGTTAAAGCAGGTAATCCAGCAGGTTCTAATATTAACTCTATTGCGGCGGTGACGGGAACTGTTAACATCGCTGCTATAGCAGCAACGAAAAGCGTCGGTTTTTCTTTTTTATTAAAGACTAGTCCAACTGCAATTCCAGTTAAGACCGCATTGTAATTATAAAGTCCAAGATTTAAAGATTGTACATCTACTCCCATCAAATAAGCTGTTAACCACGAAACAAAAGTGCCCGCAACGGCAAATAAGCCAAACCGCCATCCGGCAATAAACAAAGCGATTAACGTAAATAAACTTGTCCATAAAGAATCGATGACAAATACTTCTCCAATTCCTTTCATCATGCCGAGCAATAAAGAAGGTGTTCCTTCAGTTGGGATATTCCATGTTTGAGGAGAACTTGTAACAAAATCAGGGTCAATATAAATCATATCGTTATGATAAGCAATTATTAAACCAATCCAGGTAATGATAATAAAAGGAGCAGTTAGCACAGGGATAAGCCATCGCTCTAACACAATCGTTAAGCCTTTCATGCAAATCGCTGCAAGTACAGCAGCAAATAATGCAATGAACCAACGCTTATTCCCACTTAAAAATAAGATAGGTGTAATTGCACAAAGGACGCTATTAAAACTATAAATCCCGTCCTGAATTGCATCGGGATGCGCATGTAAATACTTTCCAATAACTGCGCCGATTATTGAGGCTATAAAAGTCATAAAACCTAAAATGGGGGAGAATAAAGTAATTCCAGTTAAAATGAGTAGCCCAGAAAAAGCATTTCTAATCAATAAAACTTGCGAAAATCCTCGCAATGCCGATAGTAACAAAGGAGTTATGACATTTTTGTTATTTTGAAGTACTGGGTCATGCGTCATCAAATACGCCCCTTTTCTAACAAGCTATTTTTTGTATATGCCGTCTTTCATTGATATTTTCGTTATCTTAACATATATTTTTTGATTCGTATAGGCAAATTGAGAAGACAGCAAAAACTTTTAAATTGGGTAGTTGACGATGAATTGTTCTAATTTACAGGCGATTTACTTATAGTAGAATAACGGGGAAAGAGAGGAAGAGAATGACTTGTTAATCGACGGCGTGTTTTCAGGTGGTGGATTGAAAGGCTTTGCGTTAGTCGGTGCGTATGAAGTGTTACAAGAAAGAGGATACCGATTTGAAAGAGTTGCTGGTACAAGTGCAGGGGCAATTCTCGCAAGTTTCATTGCCGCTGGATATTCAGCAAAAGAGATTGAGCAATTACTCGATGAATTAGATTTAACGACATTTCTAGATACACGTAAAATTATTTTTCCACTACCTTTCATGAAATGGATTCGACTTTACTGGCGACTTGGCATTTATGAAGGAAAAGCGCTAGAACAATGGATATTTGAAAAATTAGGCCGAAAAGGAATTTATTCATTTGCAGATTTACCAGAAGGTTCTTTAAAATTAATTGCTTCAGATTTAACGAATGGAAAAATGATGGTGCTCCCAGACGACTTGGAAAATTACGGTATTGCGCCAAAAAGCTTTCCGATTGCGCGCGCAGTCAGAATGAGTTGTAGTATTCCTTTCTTTTTTGAACCAATCAAAATGAAAATTGGGACGGGAGAATCGATTATCGTTGACGGAGGGGTCCTCAGTAATTTTCCGATGTGGTTATTTCAAGATGAGAATCATAGAAGAAAGCGTCCCATTATCGGTTTGAAATTAAGTAGCAGTCAAGAAGAAGTAGGTGGTTATCAAATTAATAACGCACTTCAATTATTTGAAGCTTTATTTTCAACGATGAAAAATGCACATGATGACCGCTATATTTCAAGAGAACATGAGAAAGATGTTGTGTTTATTCCAGTCGACCATATTCGCGCAACTGGGTTTCAAATGGAAGATGAAATGAAAAATGAAATGATGGAAATCGGGCGCATGCGTACTGAACAATTTTTACGATTTTGGTAAGTAAGCGAGAAAGGATGGTGGATTGAAAAAAATCATCATCGTCTATGGACTCACTGTTGTCGTAGGAATTTTGCTTGGTGTATTGGTAACTTATTTACTTGGTCAATAAGTTAAAAAGGGAAAGTAAAAGGACGATTTTTTTACGTATGAGTAAAATGACAGCTCTTCCTGCTGGGCTTTCAGCTTGTGCTGTTCAAGGCACTGAAAACTCTCATCGGGGCACTGAAAATTGATGTGCAAGCGCTGAAAACGCACGTCGAAGCACTGGAAAAGTCCTTCAAAAAATCACATAGATAACTAAAATTCTACTAACTCGCTTCAGCGCTTGCGGATGCCTCCCGCCATAAGCCAGGCAGAAAACCACTACCTGGCTTATGGCTACCACTGGGAAGGCGCTTTCTCTAACAGACGACTTGCTCAGATAAATCAAAGAGTTAAAGGAAAATAGAAGCTTTATTTGAAGGGGATTTCTTATTCGAAATTAATTCCTACAAAAGCTTGATGCAATCTTTGTTTTACTTTCCTGTTTTTTATGAGATCATTCATGGTAGAATAGAAAAAGCGATTTACCACGGAAATTAGTTAAGGATGATGCGATATGATTTATGCAACAGGTTATGTTGTCATTATTGAAGAACCAACAGTAAAGTATCGAAAGAAAATCAAAAGAAAATATTATACATTGGAATTTTTGGACGAAGAAAGAACGGAAACTTCGCTTAAAATAAAGTATGCTTACACGGCTTTTCTACCAAAAAGTTATGAATGTCGATTTTTAGATGATTATACAGGAAAAGTAAAGCCTTTTTTAGAACGCCAAATGTCCAAAAGAATTGTTCGTTTACAAGTGACGCATTTAAACTATGTAAGTGAAGAAGCGATTCAGAAGATGAATGAAAAAAGATCTAAGCGTCGAAAATAACGATTAATTATTCTAAGCTTGCGAGTGTTATCGGGTTAAAGTTAAAGGAAATATGTTATACTTAAATAGTTAAAAAT
>CANSAF010000089.1 GCA_947644645.1 uncultured Sporosarcina sp.
GAGGCTGGGACATAACTAGCCTAAAGTAAAAAAAGTTGAAATTGAGCACGCTCAATTTCAACTTTTTTAATCTTTTTATACAATTTTGGTTCAGGAAGGAATATTGGCTGTGTATTTTCTCAGATTCACAGCCATTAAAGCGAATCCCATCTCTTGGTTTACTTTCGATTTTCCGCGAACGGAAAATCGAGTGAACGCCAAATTAGCCTTCAAGAATCCGAAAACTGGCTCTACGTCTATTTTACGGCGACGATAGATTAAATTAGTTTCTTCTTCCGAAAGCTTCGCTCTCACATATTCTTTTTGTTCTTCCCACTTTTCATTCACTATCATTTTACGATTGTTTCCAGGTTTCGCTTTTGTACAAAGTGAGCGAAGCGGGCAGTCCGAACAGTCTTCACATTCATAAACTTTAAAGTTTCGCTGAAATCCATATCGATCTGTTCTTACTGAGTCATATTTATAAATTAATTGTTGTTGATTTGGACAAGTATACTCATCTTTTTCTTCATTATATGGCCAGTTCGCTGTCTTGAATTCATCTTTTTTATACTTTCTTTTTTGCTCTTTTAAATACATGTTATACGTAATAAGCGCTTCACGACTGCGATTGGAAATAATATCGCTGTAGTTTTGTTCACTGCCATATCCTGCATCAGCTACAATGTGTTCTGGCAGGTCAAAATAATCTTTTTCTATTTTATCTAGAAAAGGAATCAATGTACGTGTATCAGTTGGGTTTGGAAATATATCATAAACAAGCGTGTATTGACCTTCCGTTGCGATTTGAACATTATAACCAGCTTTTAATTGACCGTTCATCATATAATCGTCCTTCATACGCATAAACGTTGCGTCATGGTCAGTTTTCGAATAACTGTTACGTGTTCCAAAAATCTCGAAGTCTCGTAAATATTTTTGCTTTCTGTTAATAAAATCTAACAGCTGTTTTCGAGCTTGCTTAGGATATTTTCTTTCATTTCGTAAGATTTTTCTTTCCTGTACATCTTCCGACGCTTCTATTTTCTCGTCATATTCGGTTACGACTTCATCAACTTTTTGTACTATCTCATTCAATTCACTTACACTTAATTCATCTATATTTTCACGTTCTATTGTAGGAATAATTTCTTCTTCAAGTAACGTGTCATAAAGCTGATTGGATTTTTCAATCAATCCTTGGTGATAGCGTTCGCTAGATTTTCTCCACACAAATGTAAACTTATTGGCATTTGCTTCTATTTTCGTTCCGTCGATAAAAATAGCTTCTTGGTCAATCATCTTTTCGTTCACGAGTTGGCAACGAAACTGAACGAAACATTGACGTAATAATTCTTCAACTGCTGGATGTACACGGAAGCGATTGATTGTACGATAGCTTGGTTCATACCCTTGGGCTAGCCACATCATTCGAACACTGTCCTTTAAAAGCGCTTCAATTTTTCGTCCTGAAAATACAGATTGGGTATAACCACAGAGGATTATTTTTAACATCATTCTTGGATGATAAGCAGGACATCCCTCATTTCGCAGAAATGAGGTGAAAGCTTCTTCAGGAATACTTTCAACTAAATTGTGAATATGAAATGCTATATCATTTTCTTGTAATTTAACTTCCAAATCTAGAGGCAAAATTATTTGATTCATGTTATAATCTTTGTACATAAGAACCCTTCTCTCAATTTATTTTGTGTCGTAACTTAATAATATCAGAAAGGGTTCTTATTTTTCATCCGAAAAATAACAAGGCCAGAGAAATTTTACTTTGCGTAAAATTTCTCTGGCCTTTTCAATTCTAAGGTGGGTTTTGTCCCAGCCTCTTTTTATTGCAAATAAATGAATTTGTGAACAAAGTATTAAGAAAGTGCTGTTGTAATTAAAAGGGAATGCTCAGCAATCGAAAAATGAATGTTAATGTTCTGTTAAAATGGGTATTAAAGCATAAAGTGGAAAAAATGACAGAGGAAATAGCATTGAAAATGAAGGGATATGACTAAGGAAATCGAATCCACTAGTCTAGCAATTTTCGACAGTATGCGATATAATAAAGAGAGTTTAACATGACAATAGTCATATGCGAAAAAAGCAAAACAGTGAAAAGGACAAGGGTGAGCGATGTGAAACTGTTTGGAGAAACGATCACTTCACTTGAACGCGGATTAAACTATTCCACGACGAAAAGTAAGGCGATTGCACAAAATATTGCAAATGTCGACACGCCGAATTATAAAGCGAAACAAGTGAGTTTTAAAGAGGTTTTTGAACAAGCTAGGGGTGCCGAAGTTACGGCTTATAAAACAGACCAAAAACATATTGACTTTAGAAAAAGAAATGTTCAACCTGGAGTTTATAACATATCGAATTTCCGATATCGTCATGATGGAAATGGTGTAGATATGGATAAAGAACAAGCAGAGTTGGCTGAAAACCAAATCTACTATAATGCATTAGTAGACCGATTGAATGGTAAATTTAATACGCTTCAAAATGTAGTTAAAGGAGGACGCTGACGTTGAGCATTTTTCATAGTTTAAATACAACAAGCTCGGCTTTGACGACGCAACGACTTCGAATGGATGTCATTTCATCCAATATGGCCAATGTTGATACGACAAGAGGACGTATGGTTGACGGCGAATGGGAGCCGTATCGTCGGAAAACAGTTACACTTCAGTCGAAGGGTGGCCAATTTTCAGACATGCTTCAACTAGCGGTTGGTAAAAGTAAACAAAGTTCCGTAGGTAGTGGTGTCCGTGTATCGCGTATTAACGAAGACCGAGAAACACCGTTTAAATCTGTATATGACCCGGAACATCCAGATGCCAATGAAGAAGGCTATGTACAAATGCCAAATGTCGATCCACTGCGTGAAATGGTTAACTTAATGTCAGCAACAAGGTCTTATGAAGCAAATGTCACAGTATTCAATGCCAATAAATCAATGCTTATGAAAGCACTTGAAATTGGTAAGTAAACACAAGGGGGAACTCGTTTGAATATCCAGTCAATTTTTGCAAACGCACCGAATCAAATAACGCAAAATATGCCAAAAGATTCGACGATTACATCAGCGGAAGCACAAAAGAATTTCAGTAGTTTTTTGAAAGAAGCCATTGAAAATACTAACGTACAACAAATTGAGTCCGATCAATTCACTCAAAAATTAGTACGTGGTGAACAAGTCGATCTTCATGAAGTAATGATTGCAGCTCAAAAAGCATCGATTACATTAAACACAACGATGGAAGTTCGAAATAAAGTCGTAGAAGCTTACCAAGAAATTATTCGAATGCCTGTATAATGGTAGGAAGATAAAAAAGCTTCATCGTAAAAAACAATAGCAGCAATTAGGTTTAAATGATCTATGTGGACCGGAGGATTATGATGAATGAAAGATTGGCGAAAATTAGAGACGATGTAAAGACGTTTTGGTCTAGTCGTTCGAAAAAACAAAAGATTACATATGGGGCTTCATTATTAGCAGTACTTCTGATCGCGGGAACACTTACTTACTTTCTTTCAAGAACTGAATATGTTCCGCTTTACTCAGATGTCTCAACTGCAGAGCTCTCACGTGTGAAAGAGCAGCTAGATACACTTGGTGTGCCAAATCAAATCGCATCAGGTGGTAATTCAATTTTAGTACCGAAAGAACGTGTTGATGAACTGATTGTCACACTTGCAGGGGAAGGTTTTCCAAATACAGGGAAGATCGATTACTCTTTTTTCTCAGATAATGCGGGATTTGGTATGACGGATAATGAGTTCAATGTCATTAAAGTAGCAGCAATGCAAACTGAAATCGCAAATTTGCTTAAGAGTGTTGAAGGTGTTAAGGATGCAAATGTTCATTTAACTTTGCCGACTGAAAATGTGTTTTTAAGAGATGATGATTATCGTGCAACAGCCGCAATTATATTAAATACAAATCCAGGCCATCAATTTACAGAAACACAATTGACAGCACTTTATAATTTAGTGTCAAAAAGTGTGCCAAATTTAGCGGTTGAAGATATTGAAATTCAAAACCAATACTTCGAGTACTTTGATTTACAACCACGTGGCAATGAGTACGGCACAAGTATTGCAGATCAAATGATGATTAAAAAGACAATTGAAAGAGATATTCAACGTCAAGTCCAAATGATGTTAGGCACAATGATGGGACGCGATAAAGTTGTTGTGTCAGTGACAACAGATATCGATTTTAAATTGGAAAACCGAGAAGAATCTCTTGTATCTCCAGTCGATGAAGAAAGTATGGAAGGGATTGCGTTAAGCGTACAAAGAATAACGGAATCATTTTCTGGAAATGGTGTCGACGGAGGGCCTCCAATGGGAGATGATCCGACAGATAATGGTACGGGGAATATTGGCGAATGGACAGGTACAAACGGTGATTATGAACGTTTAGAAGAAACAATTAATAATGAAGTCAACCGTGTACGAAAAGAAATTGTAGAAAGTCCTTATAAAGTTAGAGATATCGGTATTCAAGTAATGATTGAACCACCTGTCGCTGATGATTTAACATCAATGCCAGCGGGACTTCAAGCAGACGTTGAAGATATTTTAACAACAATTATTCGTACGTCGATTGATAAAGAAGCAGCGGGAGATTTAACAGAAAACGAATTAGGTGAAAGAATTGTCGTTTCTGTGCAACCGTTTAGCGGAAAAGACTTAGACTCTACGTTGATAACGACAAAAATCCCATTATGGGTATATATTATTGGCGGTGTGCTTTTACTAATTATTATTGTTTTGGTTGTTCTATTTATCCGTAAACGTCGCAAGGAGCAGGCGGAAGTTGAAGAAATTATAGAAGAACAAAATGAAATGCTAGAAGTTGATGATATTAATGAGGAACAAGAAACTGAAGGTACAATACGTCGTAAACAGCTTGAAAAAATGGCGAAAGAAAGACCTGAAGAGTTTGCGAAGTTGTTGCGTAGCTGGATAGCTGAAGATTAAAGGAGGAGTAACAGCATGGTTAGAAAAGAAAAAGAAATGACGGGAAGACAAAAAGCTGCTCTCCTTCTAATTTCTTTAGGACCCGAAGTAGCAGCTGCAGTTTATAAAAATTTAAGTGAAGAAGAAGTCGAACGTTTAACGCTTGAAATATCGAGTGTTAAAAAAGTAGAAGCTTCTGTAAAAGAGGAAGTTATTGAAGAGTTCCATAATATTGCAATGGCGCAAGATTATATTTCACAAGGTGGAATTGGTTATGCGAAAACCGTTCTTGAAAAAGCTTTAGGGAAAAATCACGCGCAAGCAATTTTAAATCGTTTAACTTCATCTTTACAGGTGAGACCATTTGATTTTGCGAGACGTGCAGATCCAGGACAATTATTAAACTTTATTCAAAATGAACATCCTCAAACGATTGCTTTAATTTTATCGTATTTAGAGGCGGAGCAAGCGGGTGTGATTTTATCGTCATTGCCGCAAGAAGTTCAGGCGGATATTGCAAGAAGAATTGCGACGATGGATTCTACTTCTCCAGAAGTCATTAGTGAAATTGAATCGGTATTGGAAAGAAAACTTTCTTCAACTGTTACGCAAGATTTCTCAGAAACTGGCGGTGTAGGTGCAGTAGTCGAAGTATTGAACGGTGTAGACCGCGCAACGGAAAAAACAATTTTGGATGCACTCGAAGAACAAGATCCGGAATTGGCAGAAGAAATCAAGAAACGCATGTTTGTATTCGAAGATATTGTTACGCTTGACAACCGTTCGATTCAAAGAATTATTCGTGAATGTGAAAATGAGGATCTTATCCTTTCGCTTAAAGTATCGAGTGAAGAAGTTCAAGATATTTTATTTGGCAATATGTCACAACGAATGGCGGAGTCATTTAAAGAGGAAATCGAAGTTATGGGACCTGTGCGACTGCGTGATGTAGAAGAAGCGCAAACGAGAATCGTTGGCAATATTCGAAAACTAGAAGACGCTGGTGAGATTATTATTGCTCGCGGTGGAGGGGACGACGTAATTGTCTAATGTATTTAAATCATCCCATAATGAATCAACAAATGTCCCAACGAGAAAGATTTCCATTCGTAATTTATATCATCCAGTAGAACAAGGGGATGATACAGAAAAACAAGTCATCTCAGACTTTTCTGCCGAACGAAGTCAAATGTTAGCGGAAGTTGAAAGGAAAACAGCGGCTGAAGAAAGTCGTCTTGAAGAAATGCGTAGAGTCGCAGCTGCAGATATTGAAGCAATGCAAGAAGCTTGGCAAGAAGAAAAAACAACTTTGCAACAACAAGCTTATGAAGAAGCTTTTCAAATTGGTTTTTCTGAAGGACGAGATAAAGCAATTGCAGATATGAGTGAAGCAATTCAACAAGCGAATGAAATTACAACGCAATCGAAAACAATTGCTGAAGATTATCAAGAAAGCCAAGAACGCGTTATTTTAGAACTTGCGATGCGAGTGGCTGGAAGAATTTTAAATGAAACATTAAAAGACGATGATGACAAGTTTTTATCAATCGTTCGAAGAGCTTTAATAGAAGTTCGTGAAATGCAAGAGATTAAATTATATGTATCGGCGGAATATTATCCGTTAGTTGCTGCGAATCGTTCAGAACTCGCTGCGATATTCCCACCAGATACGCCATTTTTAATCTTTGTCAATGAAGATTTCGAGACAACGGAATGTTATATCGAAACAAATCATGGGCGAATCGTTGTCACGATTGACGAGCAATTGGAAGAAGTAAGGGAACGTTTAATTGAGTTATTAGAAGAGGAGGACTGACGATGCGAAAAGCGAAGGAATTGACAGAATGGGTGTCACAAGTAAATTCATTTAAAAAATTCGGTCGAGTTGTTCGCGTTGTCGGTCTGATGATTGAATCTCAAGGTCCTGAAAGCTCGATTGGCGATGTATGTCATATTCATTTGAACAATGGTAAGAAAGATTCGAAGACGATTATGGCCGAGGTTGTTGGTTTTCGTGAAGAAATTGTGATTTTAATGCCTTATACAGATATCCAAGATATTGCGAGTGGCTGTCTCGTTGAAGGAATCGGGAAGCCACTTGAAATAAAAGTTGGCATGAATTTACTTGGAAAAGTTTTAGATTCTATGGGGAATCCAATGGATAAAAGCAAATTACCAAGAGGGTTGTCAACTGTCCGAACAGACCGTGAACCGCCAAATGCGCTGAGTCGACCACCAATTGATGAAAAATTAGAAGTTGGTGTGAAAGCAATCGACGGCATGTTAACGGTTGGAAATGGTCAGCGGGTTGGTATTTTTGCGGGATCTGGTGTTGGGAAAAGTACATTGCTCGGAATGATTGCAAGAAATACAAAAGCAGATATTAACGTCATCGCGCTAATCGGTGAACGTGGGCGTGAAGTACGGGAATTCGTTGAAAGAGACCTCGGTCCAGAAGGTTTAAAGCGTTCAATCGTAATCGCAGCAACATCCGACCAACCAGCACTTATGCGGATTAAAGGTGCGTTTACGGCAACTGCGATTGCAGAATATTTCCGAGACAAAGGATTAAACGTCATGTTAATGATGGACTCTGTTACGCGTGTTGCGATGGCACAAAGAGAAATCGGGTTAGCGGTAGGTGAACCACCAGCAACGCGTGGTTATACACCATCTGTCTTTGCGATATTACCAAAATTACTTGAAAGAACAGGCACGAATGAGCATGGTGCGATTACTGCGTTTTATACGGTTCTTGTAGACGGGGACGATATGAACGAGCCAATTGCGGATACTGTTCGAGGGATTTTGGATGGACATATTGTACTTGATCGAACACTTGCCAATAAAGGACAATATCCAGCCATTAATGTACTCGGCAGTGTCAGTCGATTGATGAATCATATTACAAGTCCGGAACATTTAAAAGCAGCTGAGAAATTACGTGATTTATATTATACGTACAATAAATCAGAAGACCTCATTAATATTGGGGCTTATAAACGTGGGACATCTCAAGAAGTTGATTTAGCAATCGATTATGAACCGTTAATTACCAATTTTTTAAAGCAAAGTTTCGATGACAATATTGCGATGGAAGATACAATCAATGAGCTAATTGAACTCGGGGTAGGGGCTGGTATCTAATGAAAGCATATCATTATCGTTTTGAAAATGTACTTACTTACCGTGAACTGGAAAAAACGGAGACGGAGATTGAATATCAATCCGCAATAGAAGCATTTGAAACTGTTGCAACGAAATTGTACGAGCTACTTAAGAAAAAAGAAATGACGATTGAAAAACAACAAAGCGAAATGAGTGAAGGTTCTTCAGTCAGTGCGATTCATCACTATATGCGTTTTATTGATAGCTTAGAAAAACAAATTGCGAAAGTTCAACAAGAAGTCATTCGTGCACGTTCTAAAATGCAATGGTATGAAGAAAAGTTATTAGAACGCACATTGGAAGTTCGTAAATTTGAAAAAATGAAAGAAAAAGATAAAGAAAAATATCGAGATGAACTCGAAGCTAAAGAAGCCCAACGGTTAGATGAATTGTCGACAATGGCATTTCGTGGGGAAGAAAATGGGTGGTAAAATGGTGAAAAATACAGATCAAGCATCAGAAAAAACAGAAAAAGAATCATCATCAAAAATGCTTCGAAATATCATGATGGTTATTCTCATTACATTGATGCTAACAACAGCGATTATTCTTGTTATGGCAAAGTTTAATAACGTCAATGTGTTTGACACAGTAAAAGAGATGACGCAAGGCTTACCTTTCGTTAAAGATGAAAAGAAACAAGAGCAAAGCCAAAATGATTTTATTTTGGAGGGGCGTGTCGTCGAATTACAAGCTGAAATTCATGAAAAAGAAGCTGAAGTAAACCAGTTACAACAACAATTAGATACATCAGCAAGTGAAAATGAAGCTTTACTCATCGAGCAAGAACGTCTTCTTTTAGAAATTGAAGAACTGAAGCGTGCACAAGATTCAACGAAACAAAAACAAAGCGAAGTCGTGAAAACCTTTGAACAAATGTCTGCGAAAGCTGCGGCGCCTGTCATTGTGAAAATGAGCGATGCAGAAGCCTTACAAATTTTAACAAGTTTAAAACCAGATCGTCTCGCAGCAATTTTAGAGAAAATGTCTCCAGACGATGCAGCAAAATAT
>CANSAF010000090.1 GCA_947644645.1 uncultured Sporosarcina sp.
ATTTTGAAGGGAATTTCCAATTCATAATTAATACCCACAAAAGCTTGACTCAATCTTTTGGTGAAGAGCCAAGATTATCCTAGAGAAATTTGCTATAATACAGAAGAACTATTGTGAAAAAGGTGTAAATCGCCGTACTACGATAGGTGTTGGTCAATGAGATCTACAATATTATATGCGTTGGAAAAATTTTCAAGGAAGATTGAAATTAGATTGAGAAGATGAAATATACTCGTGAGGTAGTGACATATATTGGAACAAAAAGGAAAGAGTAAACGTATTTTCATAGCTCTACTCACTGTTATTGTATTTGGTTTATTGCTCACAAGTTTTCGTTTGCAATGGATTAAACTATTTAATGAAACGGGCGATCATCCAGTCATTGTAAATGGTGAACTTGATTTAAGAGAATGGGATTTTTCTAAAGGAAAAACGATTCCATTAAATGGAGAGTGGGCATTTTATCCTTATCAACTCATCACCAGCGAAGATGTATTGAAGCAGCAAGAAGGTAGAAAAATGATTACAGTACCCGGAGATTGGTCGGAAACCTTGAATCCACAAAATCTGGAACCTTTCGGCTATGGGACTTATCATTTACGGATTTTGGTCAATCCAAACGATCAGCAAGCATATGGCATGCAAGTTCCAAGCGTTCGAAGTGCTTCAGCTTTATATGTGAATGGTTTATTGTCCGGACAATCAGGACAAGTTGGGGAAAGTGAAGAAGAAACGAAAGCATTTAATGTGCCTTATTTATCCTCGACTATTCGTGCGGATGAAAATGGCGTAATCGATATTTTATTGCAAGCGACAAATTATGCGGATCCACGTTCGAGTGGACTCGTGCGTTTGATCAAATTTGGCGATGCAGAGAAAATCTATAATGATTCAAATTTATCCATGATTTTACAAGTGACGACATCTGTTGTATTTATTGTCTTCGCCTTATTTGCTTGTATTTTATATGCAATCGGAATTCGGGATTCGCGCATGATTTATTTTGCGATTGTATTGGGCGTCATCTCTATAGGAAGTTTAATGGGCGGAGACGAAAAAGTGTTAATGCATTATTTAGAAACGGATTATACGCTAACATTTAAGCTGTCATTTAGTATTTTAATTATTTTTAGTTGGGCGATTTTATATTGTGTAAAACCGCAAGTTCAATCTTTAAGTAAAAGATTATTACCGATTTATTCCGTTTTAAGTTTAATCATTATTGTCATTGTCTATTTACTGCCGATGTCTTATTTGAATCTTTCTTCAATGTTTAGTCTTTCTTATGTCGTTATTTCTATCCTTTTGGCAGCAATCGCTTTACTCTTTGGTCAGAAAAACTTCACTGGAAGTATTTGGTTAGCGCTTTCTTGTGTAGCGCTTGCGAGTCATTTTGGCTGGTGGATTTATACATTGAATACGGGATTGAAAGCGATTTATTATCCTTTTGATTTAATTTTATCGGTGATTTTATTCGCAGGTGTTTGGTTTAAGCAATATCATGAAATGCATCGTGAGACGAAACAATTGGCGGAAGAACTTCAAAAAGTAGATAAAATAAAAGATGAATTTTTAGTCAATACTTCTCACGAGCTAAGAAATCCATTGCATAGCATTTTAAATATATCCGAAGCCATTCTCGAACGAGAAAGAGAGACGCTAGAAGCACGTAGTGTAAAAGATTTGGAAACTGTCTTGGCTGTTAGTCGGAGAATGTCAGGCATGGTCAATGAATTACTTGATTTACAACAAATTGAAAAAGGCAACCCATATCTTCAAATGACGCCTTGTTCTTTACAAGCCATTGCTTCGGGTGTAATCGATATGTTGACGCATACAGTCGAAGGAAAGCCAGTGCAAATAATTAACGATATTCCAGCTCGCTTTCCGCTGATTGTGGCAGATGAAAAACGAATCATTCAAATTCTTTTTAATTTATTGCATAACGCGGTTAAATTTACCAATGAAGGAACGATTCGCATTCAAGCAGCGCAATTAGGGGACGAGGCCCAAATCATGATTACGGATACGGGAATTGGTATGGAAAAGTCAGTCATTCAATCTATATTTGAACCTTATGTTCAAGGACACCAAAAAGAAAGTGGTGGATTTGGTTTAGGGTTAAATATTTCGCGTAAATTGGTTGAATTACATGGCGGAAAACTAGATGTCCAATCAATTTTAGGCGAAGGGTCCACATTTACATTTAAGGTTGCTTTGGCAAATACAGAGGCACGAGATGAAAATTTATCTAGGAAAATTGAAGAAACAATGGAAACATTTCAGCTGCACGAGCAGATTTCAGCGGCTACTGAACAAGAGACAGCCTATTCACAGATTCTTGTAGTAGATGATGATCCGGTTAATTTGCAAGTGATTAAAGCCATGCTCGATCCAGAGCCGTATGAAATTCAAACAGTGTTAAGTGGGGAAGAAGCTTTACGGTTATTGGGTGAAAAAGAGTGGGATTTAATCATCTCAGATGTAATGATGCCAGAAATATCTGGGTATGATTTGACCAAAAGAGTTCGAGAACGTTTTTCAGCAACTGAACTACCGATTCTTTTATTAACGGCTAGAAGTGAATCGGTCGATATTAATTATGGTTTTTTAGTCGGCGCCAATGATTATGTTACGAAGCCAGTAGATGCGTTGGAGTTTAAAGCGCGGGTCGCTGCGCTTGCTAACATTCGAAAATCGATGGAAGAAAGATTACAACTTGAAGCAGCGTTCCTTCAAGCGCAAATTCAACCGCATTTTATTTTCAATGCATTGAATACAATGATGGCTTTAAGCGAAATCGATTTGGACAGAATGAGAAAAGTTTTAGTCGCATTTAGTCAACTACTGCGCGGAAAGTTTGTTTTCAATGAATTAAACCAGATGACTTCGATTGAAAAAGAAATCCAATTGGTTGAATCGTATTTGTATATCGAAGAAGAAAGATTCTCAGATCGATTACATGTCCATTGGGAAATTGAAAGTGATTTAAACTTTACAATTCCGGCATTAATGATTCAACCATTAGTCGAAAATGCAATCCATCACGGCATTATGAAACGTCCTGAAGGGGGTTCGTTAACGATTCAAATTTTGGAGAAGCCGTCCTATATCGAAATTATTGTAGAAGATGATGGTGTTGGAATGGATCCAGCTACTTTGGAAAAAATAACGACCCAAACGGCTACGCTTTCTGGTGGGATTGGTTTATTAAACACGGATCTTCGTTTAAAACGAAAATACGGTGAAGGGCTTCAAATTAAAAGTACAAAAGGTCTCGGGACAATCATTTCATTTAAAATTCCAAAATGATTGCGCGTGAAAAAAGCGGAAGAAGTCTAATGAAGGTCGATACGGCTTTTTTAGACACTTCCGATTTTAAACTCCCCAATAAAAATCTGAACGGATTTGACAACATCATTTCCTTTTTCTGTTACAATCAAATTGAGTGGGGGTGACGCATTTGAAAATGATGACCGTCATGCGCATGAGTGCAAGACGTATTTTAATGGACCCAAAAGAATATTTATTTGGCTTTTTCCTATTGCAAAGTATCCGGTGGACAATTGGTTTGCCACTCATGTCCTTTCTGTTTTATTTACTTTTAAATACAGCCGGGCTTGTGAGCATTACGAATACGAATATTGTGCAGCTTTTTGCAAGTCCATTTCCGATTGTCATTTTAACGATATTATTATTTCTGTTTACATTTTTTGCATTTTATGAATTTGGTTATTATTTTTTAGTCGCAAAATATCAACGTTCGGGTGAGCATTTTACATTCAGAACCATTTTGAAAGAACTCAATGCGAAAGTGCCAAAGTTTTTTAGCATTCACTTTATCCTTTTTACGATTTACTTAGGGTTATTATTACCGATTGCTTCGCTAGGGATGAGTACGTCTTGGACGGATACCTTACAAATTCCACATTTTATTACAGACGAAGTGACCAATACGATAGGCGGTAAAATCGCGTTAGTTATTGGTTTATTGGTTGTGATCTATATAAATGCGCGTTTTGTTTTTACTGTGCTTTATTTTTCGACAGAACGAGAAGCATCGATGCGTGAGTCCCTGAAAAAAAGTTGGCAATACTCGCGCGGAAAAGTTGTGCGTGTTGTGACAAGTTTATTGACAATCGTTTTGACATTTTCAATGATGGCGATTGGTTTAATGTTTATTGCGCTCACACCATTATTTATTGGCGAAGCATATTTGGAAATGAACTTACCGATAATTGCCGGCATTACGTTGACGATCATCCAAGGGATATTCTTTACGACAGGGGCGTTAATGCAGCCCATGTTAACTGAAGCTATCACGATTATTGAACGCGGGGAAGAAACGGTTGGAAAAGTAACGAGTTACCGAAAAACGCTTGGAGTTTATTTTAAACGTTTTTGGTCATTATTTGTGCTTGGATTTATTGTGTTTTCGTTTATCCATACGAATACGTTGAAAGAGACGGTCTATCAGCCAATGACAAAAATTGTCGCGCATCGTGGCTATTCTGCGGTCGCATTGGAAAATTCACTCGCTAGTTTAGAGGCGGCTGCCGAGGCGGGGGCAGATATGGTTGAAATGGATATACAAGAAACAAAAGACGGAAAATTTGTTGTGTATCATGATAAAACATTGCGGCGTTTAGCAGGGGATTCGAGAGTTGTCGGGGAAATGACATTTGATGAATTGATGGAAGTTACTTTATCAGATGGTTATTATTCCGAGCCATTACCGTCTTTTGAGGAATATATTGATTATGCCAAGACGTTAAATATTCGTTTATTAGTTGAAACAAAAACATATGGTCATGAGTCGGCTGAAATGGAAGAGAATTTGGTAAAACTTCTCCATGACAAAGAAGTCGCTTATGAGTATGTTGTGCAGTCTCTAGATATTGAGCATTTACGGAAGCTACAAAAGATAGATCCGCTTATTCCAACAAGTGATGTGATCGCATTAAATGTAGGACGTTTACCGAAAACACCTTCACAATTTTTAAGCTTAGAAGATTTTTCTGTCACGAAAAAGCTTGTGCAAAACGCCAATCAGCAAGATAAGAAAATATTTGTATGGACAGTGAATAAAGAAGAGTTAATGCATAATCATATGCGCTTAGGTGTGTATGGACTGATTACCAATCATGTAACCGATGCGGTAAATGTAAGAAATACGTATGAAGAAGAACAAGGGTTATTACAGCGATTATTATGGATCATCGAAGGTAGCCGGCCAATTTAAAAATGGAGGGAATATTATGAAGAAAATAGAAGAATTAGCTGAAGCGTTTTTAGATGGAAGTGATGAATTTTCATTTGTTTATGATGTGGAAAAAGAAGAAGTTTATTTATTGAGCGAGGTAGATGAGGATGAAGAATATCTTCCAATTCCGCAAATGAGTTCACCAGAAGCTTATCGATTAATGGAAGACTTCGCCAATGAACAAGATGATAAAATCCGTGAAGAATTACTAAATGCATTAAAAGGCAAAAAACCATTTAGATCTTTTAAAGATCAAATTAAAGGACAAGATATCGAAAATAAATGGTATGAATTTGAAAATGCCTATGCGAAAGAACAAATGAGCGAATGGTTAAAAGAATTATAAAAACTCGAGAAATACATGCCAAAAGCCTAAAAGAAGGCTTTTGGCTACTTTTTTATTTGAAATTATAAGCTGTGACAATTGGCTCGCGTCCAGTCAATTGGTCTTCAAAATACTCATAGAGAGAGATTCCTAAATAAGAACCAGAAATATTATAGACATTGTCGTAACCACTATTTTGAAGTGCCATGACCGCATTATAACTTCTTTGTGCAGAGCGGCAATGGACGTAAACTGGAACGTCTTTTGGAATTTCGTCCATTCGTTCTCTTAATTCGCTTAGTGGAATGTTTTTTGCATTTTTTAAATGGCCATTACCGAACTCATTTTCTTCACGAACATCAATAATGACAGCTTTTTCTTGGACTAAGCGTCGGACATCGCTCACGTGTACTTGTTTAAAACGACCGTATAAAATATTCGTCGCTACAAGTGCTGCCAAATTCACCACATCTTTTGCGGTACTAAACATTGGCGAATACGTTAACTCTAATTCTTTTAAATCTTCCAAAGTTCCACCCATTGAAATTAACGTCGCGATGACATCGATTCGTTTATCCGCATTGCCTTTTCCAATCGCTTGTGCACCTAAAATTTTTCCAGTCGGTACTTCAAAGATTAGTTTAAAATGGAGTGGGTGACTATTCGGCATGAGATTGACTTTATCTGGCGCGATGATATAAACACTGTCTGCTTGAATTCCCGCTTGCAGTGCCATTTTCTCATTTAATCCAGTGGATGCCGCCGCAAAATCGAAAATTTGAATGCTGGACGAACCAATAACACCTTTATTTTGGTGAGGAATTTGATAGATATGATCGGCCGCAGCACGTGCTTGTCTTTGTGCAGGTCCAGCAAGTGCAAGACGAGTCGGCTTCCGTAATAATTGGTGATATACTTCAATCGCATCTCCTACCGCATAAATAGATGGATCATTCGTTCTATAGTTGGCATCTACTTGAATGCCGCCAAGTTCACCGATTTTAAGTCCTGCTTCTTCAGCTAGTTTTGTTTCTGGACGCACGCCGATTGCGAGGACAACGACATCTGCTTGTACTTTTTTGCCTGAAATCAGTTCAATTTCTGTTTTTGTAATTTTATTCAACCCATCATTTAAAATTAAATTGACTTTTTGATCCAGCATTTTTTTATGCAAAATTTGAGCCATATCATGGTCAAAAGGCATCATAATTTGATTGGCAAATTCGACTAAGGATACATTTCTACCTGCGAGTTTTAAGTTTTCCGCAACTTCAACGCCGATAAAGCCGCCACCAATAACTGCAATATTTTGTGCATCTTTCATCTCGATATAATTTTGTAAACGTTCAATATCGACAACATTTCTTACTGTGAAAACATGGGGCGCGCTAATGCCTTCTAAATTCGGCACAATTGGACTTGCACCAGGCGATAAAACGAGTTGATCATAACTTTCTTCATATGTTTCACCCGTTCCAATATTTTTTACAGTAATCGTTTTCTGTTGTCGTTGGATTGAAATGACTTCATGTTGGACACGTGCTTCAATATTAAAACGCTTTTTAAAAACAGTTGGATTCATCACAATTAATTTTTCACTATTTTCTACAATACCACTTAAATAAAAAGGTAAAGAGCAGTTTGAGAAAGAGACATGTGGGCCTCTTTCAAACATAATGACCTCTGCCTTTTCATCTAATCTTCTCACGCGTGCTGCTGCTGTTGCACCTCCGGCGACTCCACCGACTACTAAAATCTTCTTTGACAATTGATTCATCTCCATTCAATTTAGTTATTTATCTATTTAAATTGTATACCCCTATAGGTATTTAGTCAAGTGAATAATCCACTGTTTTGGTTGGTTTATCTAAGGAGAATGATATAATTACATTAATTAATGTTGTCGAATTCTTTAAAATTAAGTCGAAGGAGGGATACGAGTGAATGAATTTACTCCGTTTTCGATAGAATCAGCACATAAATTATTAGATAATCTTTACCAACATCAACAACGTTTTCTTTTTTCAGAAGAGGCCTTAGTAGAAATTACAAGAGCATCTATCGAGCCGCTTTTAAAGAAAACTTGTCAAGAAGTTGCGGAATTAATGGATTTTGAACGTGTAGAAATATGGCTATTTAATGAAGCGCAAACAGAATTAACAGCGGAAACGTATTATGATAATCGAGGGGAAATTAGTGCCTTTAAAAATACATTATACGCACATAAAGTCCCAGCCTATTTTGAAGCGATTGTAGACCAAAGGGTATTGGCAGTTGAAACAATAGAAGGACATCCAGCGATGGACGGATTAAGAGATAGTTTGTCAACGGAATATCATGGTATGTCATCGATGTTGGATGCGTCGATTGTTTTAAGCTGGGGAGTTGGCGGGGTTATTTGCTGTTTATCGAAAGAGCCTAGATCTTGGACACCAGTTCATAAACAAGTACTTGCATCTATTGCGGATATGCTTGCTTTTATTTTTGATCGGCTTCACAGAAAAGAAGTAGAAGAACATGTCTATGAACTTGCTTATCGCGATCCATTAACCGGTTTAAAAAATGAACATGCTTTTCATGAAAAAGTAACGGAACAATTAAAACAAATCCCCGACGGCGAACAAGGCATTTTTATTTATTTAATTATTGATCAGTATGCAGATATATGCGGTGTTCTTGGCTTTGATGCCGGGGAACAAGTATTGATGAAAATAGGTGATCGATTACAAAAACTATTGCCTGAACCGGCAACGCTTGCACGTATTGGCTTTGATCATTTTGTCATTTATGCGCCACTTTTATTTAAAGCCGATAAAATGAAGCAATATATGAATGAAATAACAAATCGTTTGCGAGAGCCACTTGAAATAGTAGGACAAGAAGTTTTTATTACGTTTAGTTATGGGGCTGCTTATTATCCAACTTATGTAAAAGATGTGAAAGAAGGCATCCAAGCCGCACAAGTTGCTTTAGAACATGCAAAAAAACAAAAGACAAGGCGGGCAAGTGGGCACTTCCAATCCTATATGCACCAATTTGTAAAAGATCATTTATTTTCTGAGATGAATTTAAGAAAAGGATTAGATTTAGACCAATTCCGTTTATTTTATCAACCAAAAGTCCAGGCTACAACAGGTGAGATTATCGGTTTTGAAGCATTGATTCGTTGGCAACATCCAGATAAAGGGCTTATCTTTCCAAATGATTTTATTAAACTAGCGGAATCGACGGGACTCATTCATGCGATTGGTGAATGGGTAATCAATGAAGCTTTTAAACAATTATCTCAATGGAAAAATACAGTGAATGCTCATTTATCCATCGCGATTAACCTTTCATCCGATCATTTTTTAGAGTGTAAACTACCTGTATATTTAGTAGAATGTGTAGAAAAATATGGTGTTGGTGCAGAGAAATTGATATTAGAAATAACGGAAAATATTGCATTGGAAGATCGTG
>CANSAF010000091.1 GCA_947644645.1 uncultured Sporosarcina sp.
ACCAAGTTTTCATATACTTTGGTTCTCGCACAGTATGAATTTTTTTATAGGCACGCACTGTCACTTCTTGAACCGCTTCAAGCGCATCTTGTTCATTTTTCAAAAATGCGAAAGCGGTTCGGTAAAGTGCGATTTTATGTAAATCCATTAATGCGATAAAAGCAGTTGTATCACCATTCCTCGCTTTTTCTGCAATGGTTATTTCATCCATACAACCACTCCTTTCTTTGTTTTCTTATGTATTAGACATGCGAAACGCCAAATCGTTCATTTTATTTTTTTAAATCTTAACTTCTTTATTATATCGCTTTTGAATTCTAGAAAAACGGACAAATTTCTTTCATACTCCGTCAATTCAAGTCTGATTTTAGCGAAAAATAAAATTGCCCAGGAAATTAAAATTATTTCCTTGCTCTCAGAAAATAAAAAAACGAATTCCTTTATTCGAAACTCGCTTTTAATACTGTTTTCACTGCTGTTTTAATTTCATCATAGCCTGTACAACGACAAATATTTGATTGCAGCCATTCTTCAATGCGTTCATCGTCTGCATCTGGATGAGCTTTCACTAACGCATGACTATTGTCAATAAAACCTGGCTTACAATAGCCACATTGGATTGCCCATTCATTTACAAAAGCTGCTTGCAGTGGTGAATGAGCTAATCCTTCGATTGTTGTAATGGAAGTTTTCTCCGTTTCAATCGTTAGCGATAAACAGGAGTGACTTGGTTTTCCATCGATTAAGACTGTACAAGCACCGCAATCGCCATTTTGACAAGCTTTTTTTACGCCAGTTAGCCCTAACTCATCTCTTAAAGTGTTTACTAACGTATCTGCGGAACGAATTGTCACTTCCTTTGTTTCTCCATTAACGAGTAATGGAATGACAGTTTTTCCTTTTTTACGATTTATACTCATTTTTTCACCTCTAACTTTTGCAATATTTCCCACAGCAATTGTGCTGTAACGAATTTCCGATAATCCTCAGAACCGTTTAAATCTTTTATAATCGGCATTGAGATTTTATCAATTGCTTTTTCAATACGACTTTCAATTGACAATGTAGCATCATTCAAAATCTCTTCTACTTTTATGCAACGAAATGGCTGTGCTGTAAGTCCACTAAAAGCCACACGTATTTCATCGTCTTTGACTACTGCGGCAATTGAAACGACAGGATAGCCAACTTTCGATAATTTTGTACGTTTTAAAGAAACAAATGGCAACTGAAGATTTTTATAAGGGATAAAAATTTGACTGATGAATTCCCCTTCTTTTAACTTTAATTTCGATATAGCTTGTCGTTCTCGCCCATTTTCGCCAATCACTTCCACTTCTGCATCGACAACGAATAAACCGAGCAGTGCTTCTTTATACATTAAACGACTATTGATATTTACACCAATTGTAATTTTATTTCTCGATGTATGATCAGCAATCTTCTTCACAACATCACCAAGTAATGGAAATAAATCGGATTCTGTAATTTCATTCAATGTAACAGCAGCTCCGATAACTAATTCATCTTCATTTAACGCCAACCGATGACAATCGGGAATTGTTTTTAAATCAATAATGACATCTGCCTCAACCTGACCTTTTCTAGCAAATGTAATAAATTCTGTTCCGCCATTAAAATACACAGCTTTTTCTCCTAATAATCTCGCTTGACGATATTTTTCATCAGCATCCTTTAAAATCAAAGGCTGATAATATTCAAAGTCAAATGCAATCATCATAGTCGCCCCTTTTTCATTTTCCATAAATATTCGGGCGTTAATGGAAGTTCATTTAATTCGACTTCAAGGGCATTCGACAAACTATTGGCAAGTGCAGCAGGTGCACCGATGACGCCATATTCACCAATTCCCCGCGCACCATATGGTCCATCTACAGCCGGCGTTTGAATGAAATCAACAATATATTTTTTCGGTTGTTCTCCGTAACGAAGCATCCCATACGTCCGAATATCATTATTTTCAACTACGGCTTGTTCATTAAACACAAATTTTTCAATCGCCGCATAAGAAAGCCCCATATACATGCCGCCTCGCATTTGTTGCGTAGCAGTCATTGGGTTAATAATCGTTCCACCATCTAACACCGTTACGGCATTTAAAATTTGATAAGTAAAATCTTTTTTATCCACCTCAACTTCAACTGCCTGCACACCGACAGACCACCATGGACCCGGTTTCCCAAATCCTGTATTTTTATCCATCGGTGTTAAATGTCTTTGAATATACTTTCCGACACCGATAATTTGACCACCAATTGCATGTCCACTTGGAAATTTATATCCAAGTGCTAAATCTTTATAATCCACACCATGGGTTGGATCTGGTTTTAGATATACACGCCCACCCCCAACATCCAAATCTTCCTCAGCACATTGAAGCGCGACTGCTGCGAGTTTCTTTAGTTGTTGCACTGCATCTTGTGCGGCTGCATGTACAGCATTCCCCGCTAGAAAAGTTGTACTACTCGCCACTGTGCGCCACTGATGAGGATCATTTTGCGTATTTACTTCGAGTGTCACGTGAACGTCCGCTTGCTTAATTTTTAAAGTTTCCGCGACAATTTGTCCGAGTATTGTTTTTGTACCTTGGCCTAATTCAACAGCCGCACAATTTAAATTGACCGTTCCATCTGCTTCAAATGTTAAAATAGCTGCCGCTTGTGCATTCGTTGCGGTCGTTGATGTTTTCCAAAATAAGCTTAAACCTTTTGCACGAATTTTATCGTCTGCTTCAACAATCCGCACTCCTTCATCCCATTGAATTCTTTCTTTTACGAGCGCTATACACTTTTCAACATCGCCAATATTATTTTCAGTAATTGCAGATTGTGTTGGAGAAGTATGTCCAGGTTGAATACCATTCATTTTCCTTAATTCAATCGGACAAATGCCCATTTTTTTAGCCAATTGATCCATTGTACGTTCCACTGCGAAAGTTAATTCAGGATGACCATAACCTCTAAAGGAAGTGGCAAATGGATGATTCGTATACATGCAGTAAGTATCGCACCAAACATTTGGAACATGATACGGTCCTGTACAATCGAGCGCAATGGCACGTGTGATGCCTGCTGCTTGGTCTGAATAAGCGCCTGCATCTACTAAGTACGTATATTGCCCCGCAAGGAGTTTCCCATTTACGTCCACTCCTAATTTAATCGTTGCATCTAGCCCTATTCGACAAGGTGCAGTCGTCATATCTTCTTCACGGTCAAAATTTAATTTCACAAGCTGTCCACCGACTGCCTTTGATGCTAAATAAGCGAGCGGTTCTAGTTGAACAGTCCCTTTCCTACCAAAAGCACCCCTAACCATTGGAATATGCACAATCACATCACCCACTTCAAGATTAAAAAACTGATTAAATACCTTTTTAATCGTATAGGGAGATTGTGTACATGCATGAACAATGACTTTTCATGCTGGATTAATTTCTACTCTCGTACTTCTTGTCTCCAGTGCAACATGATCGGATAAATTAAATGAATAAGTGGCAGAAATTGTTTTTTCGCATTTTTCCCATATTGCCCCGACATTTCCTTTTCGAATTTTAAGATGGCTTGCGATATTTGTCCCTGGCACTGGATAAACATTACTAATGAGTTTTGTATACGCTCCTAAATTTTCATGAATAATAGGTGCATCTTTCTGAAACGATTGCTGTACATGATGAACAATTGGTAATTTTTTATAATGAACAATGACTTTACTTGCTGCAAGTTTTGCTTGATGTTCATGGTCTGCTACGATGATTGCAATCGGTTCACCAACATACCGCACTCTTTCAAAAGCAATGGGCGGACGATCCGCTAAAATTGGACCGATTGGAAGTGGAAAAGTATCACCTGTAATCACAGCGCGCACACCTTGTACTTTCCATGCCTCTTTCGTATCAATTGACTTTATTTCAGCATGGGCTTCTGCACTCGTCACAAGCTTTGCGTGTAGCATTGACACTTCGAAATGATCTTCTGTAAACTTTACTTTTCCCGCCGCTTTTTCGACCACATCCAATCTCTGTTTAGGCTGACCAACAATTCTATTCATCCCTTGACATCTCCTATCTTTAATGTGCAACAAGTATTAATGTTGAAGGATTCACTTCATGCGTCGAAGCATCCATAATTTTCTCTAAAGTCATTGCCGTTTCTTGTAATTCATCAGTTGTTTGAACGATAAATATAGGTGCACCACCGCTTAATATTTGCTCTTTCCTCATCGTCACGACAGCTACAATGACCGCATGATTTGCGCTCATCTTCCCTCCTCCTTTACTTCCCTTTATCCGCTTTTCTCGGCATGCGTACTGCACTATCTAATACTGGAACATGTTCAATGACTGTTTGAATTTGATGGAAATCTTTCTCACTGGGCATAATAAATAAGGCAATCCGTCCATCTGCTAAATCTCTTTTCGCAAGAGGGACTAAAGCAGGCTCACCTGAATCTAAAAAAGCACCTAAAACGGTTGCGACTTGATGTAACATCGCTTGGCGCTGACCAAGATGGGATAATGTTACGATGCTGTTTTGATTTTTGGGCGTTACAATGACACCAACAGCACGATCTAAAATCATTTGTCTTGAACTTTCTAGCCCGACATTTTTAATGACAATATTATCTACATATAAAGTCGGTCCTTCAAAATAAATTTTCCCTTCCGAAATATCTGCAATATTGCCCACAATATTACTAGACATATTTTTTTTGACGATTAAAAGCATAACGAGTCCACCAATTACACCAATCCAAATTGAAAATACAGTACATAATGTTGTCACTAACCCAGTAAACATCACTAAATAATTTCGACTTTCAAAAGCTTGTGCCATCCCTTCGATAAAAGGTGTTCCACGTCCGACAAGTTCATCTTCATCAATTTTCTCCAATGTTTCACGTTCCATTTTCCGCACTTCTCGAAATTGTGTTGCCGCAAGTCCTAGAAAGGTTACCGCCGTCCAATCAGATTCTAAAACAGCTGGAACCGCAACAGCGCCGATAAATGCAGCGATAAAACCAAATGAGAGATGAATCATTCTACCCTGGGGATACGTCGGATATTGCCTGAAATCTGTTCGTAATAAAGTTAAACGCGCCATAAAACCAAAGAATATTCCCATTAAAACTGGCAATAAATAGGGTGTCATCATGTCATCTCCTTTCTCACTATTAGGAGGTTAACCAAAATGAAGTCAAAATATAATCGACTGCATAAAAATAAGCCTAATGGCAAGGATGTATTGAAAAAGGCTGATTATGCATGGAAGAAATTGAATTATTTATCAAAAAAGTGATTGAGACAAAAAAAGCGGCTGTTATCGCAATGATTATCGATATCGAAGGATCTAGTTATCGTAAAGAGGGTGCTTGGATGCTCTTTATTGATGAGGAAGAACCTTTGGGCATGATTAGCGGTGGCTGCTTGGAAAATGATTTACATATCCAAGCAAAACAATTATATTGTTCAGGAAAAACAAAATTACTCACCTACGATTTAAGCTCTGAAGATGATCTCGGCTGGGGGCGCGGTGCAGGTTGCAATGGGATTGTTCATATACTACTTCGCGACGTCGATCAACAATTTAAAGACGCTTTAGCAATAACTTATAAAAGTTTATCGAATGACGAACCTGTGTTAATGATTCAATCAATGAAGAATTTCAATCAATATATTTTCTCATCTAAACAACATGATCCTTTTGAGTTTTGGGACCAAGACAATGATGCCGAGTGGCTCGCCGCAAAACCTTTTCAACAAATTGCACGACAACAAAAATTTGGAGAGCATACTTATTTTATCCAACTCATTTGGCCAAAACCTCATTTATATGTTATCGGCGCAGGAATCGATGCAAGACCACTCGTTCATTTTGCGAGTGAATCAGGTTTTTTCGTACATGTACTTGATTGGCGAGAAAAGCTAGCGGATTTGAAATACTTCCCAACAGCCATGAGCGTTCACCATTCGATGAAAAGCTCTTTATTAGATGAAATTCATTTGTCACCCCTCGATTCGGTGATTATTATGACTCATGACTTTGAAATTGACCGAGAATTAGTCAAAAAGCTTCAAACTACACAACTCTTATATTTAGGTTTATTAGGAAGTAAGGAAAGGACAGCAAGATTAGTGGAACATCCAACAAAAACTTTTATTCGTACACCAGTAGGTCTTTCAATTGGTGCAGATGGGCCTGCTGAAATTGCGATTAGTATAATTGCCGAGTTAATTGCAGTAAAAAGGGGTGAATTCCCATGAAAATTGCGGCGATTTATTTAGCTGGAGGGCATAGTAAAAGAATGAAGATAAAAGGCTCAAAACTAGCTTTACCAGTAGGCAAAATGACATTGGGTAGCGTCGCGTTAGAAACCATTTTACAATCTACTATCGAAACGGTATTCGTGGTTGTTCAAGAAAATGCGGCTATTTCTTGGTTGCCCAAAACGATGCGAAAACATCCAAAATGTAACATCGTTACTTGTAAAAATGCATCGATTGGACAGGCTGAAACACTTCGATGTGGCATTCAAATCGCAGCAAAACTAGACATGGATGCGGTCATTATTTTCCTTGCCGATCAACCTTTTATTACCCTCCAAATGATTGATCAAATGATTCAGTGTTTCTATACGAAACCCAAAAGTAAATTTATCGCTACAACAAATGAAAATATGATTTCCCCACCCGTTTTATTTAGAAAAGAGCTCTTTCCTAAATTATTAAATCTTCAAGGTGATATAGGTGCAAAAGCAATTTTAAAAGGAGATTTTCTCACATTAGGTACAATGCTACCTTGTAAAGACGCACGTCTCGTCGCTGATATTGATACAAAAGAAGATTATGAAGAATATTTTAATTAGCTGAGTAAGAAAAAAGAGCCCTAGAAGGCTCTTTTTATTATGGTCGACTGATATTCGCCGTTTTCCCTGTGAAATCTATTTCTGGATAATAAGCATCTTTCACAAGTAAGTTCGGTCCTAGGCAGTTCACCGCTGGACAATGACAACTAATGGACTTGGCAAGCGGTCTTTCTAACCAACGATCTAACATAATTGGCAGTGATTCCGTTTGAATATTGCCCATTGGCGGTGTATCACCGAAATCAGTGACGATTACTTCCCCATTAAAAATATTAACATTTAGTCTTGAACGTCCATCTGGATCATTTCGAACAGAAACGTTTTTACTAGCGTAAATACGTTCTAGTAATGCTAAATCTTCTTTGTTTTGGCTACATGGATAAAAAGGAAGTGTCCCCAGTAACATCCAAACATTTTCATCTCGAATATCGAGTAAATGATGCAATGCTTCTCTCGTTTCATCCAAAGAAAGAACTTCTAGATCAGCTGCGTTCGCTACTGGGTACATTGGATGAACCTCGTGCCTTGCGCATTTCATCTCTTCAATGACTTGCTTATGAATTTTCTCTAAATGTGGGAATGTACGTTTATTCAACATTGTTTCCGCTGAAACCATCACACCTGCTTCAGCAAGCGCACGGCTATTTTCAATCATTCGATCAAACTGCGCTGCACGACGTTCACGAGGTGGTTTACGTTCCATCTTCGCAAATCCGCCATCAACAAAATCATCGATTGTGCCCCAGTTATGCGAAATATGTAAGACGTCTAAATACGGTGCAATTTCCATATATCGATCTAAAGGCATCGTTAAGTTCGAGTTTAACTGCGAGCGAATTCCACGTTTATGCGTATATTTGAGTAGTGGCAGGACATATTCTTCAATCGACTTTTTCGAAAACATTGGCTCTCCGCCTGTAATACTAAATGTACGTAAGTTTGGAATTTCATCCAAACGTTGAATCAGAAGTTCTAATGGCAATGCGTCGGGGTCTTTCATCGCAAGCATATCGCCAACCGCACAATGTTCACAACGCATATTACATAAATAAGTTGTTGTAAATTCAATGCTCGATAAAGTCATTTTTCCATGTTGTTGGATATCTAAATAAGCTTCCCACGGGTCAAATTCTGGTGTCATAGTTGGAAGTTTCGAATCTCTAGTTATCATATTTACAATCTCCTTGCTGTTCTTCTTGCTTTTGTCTCATTTGTAAAATAAGGCAGCATCTATAATTATGCACGTCAAATTAATGTTAAGCAAGGTCAAACCGATGTTTTCTTCTGGATTTAAAGTGAATCTTATTCCTTATATCGATATTCATCTTGACCAATATGCTGATTATAGCGGAGTTTATACAATTCAAAGAAATGCTTCACAAATACTTTCAGCACCGCAAATCCTGGAATTCCTAAAATTACACCTGGAACGCCAAATAAAGAACCAGCTGTTAATAATACAAAAATAATCGTAATGGGATGGATTTGTAAGGATTTCCCCATAATTTGAGGAGATATAAATTTACTATCGATTAACTGTACAATCGTCCAAACAATCGCCAATTTCACAATCATAAAAGGCGAAGTAACAATTGCAATAATTACTGCTGGCGTAATCGCGATTAATGGCCCTAAATACGGCACAACGCTTGTAAACATCGCTAAAACACCTAATAAAAGTGCATAATCCATACCGATTATAAAGAAGCCAATGGACACCATAATTCCAATACAAATCGCAACGAGAATTTGTCCTTGTATATAAGAACTGATTTGATGATCTGCTTGACTTGCAATATCTCTTGCACTATTTCGCATACGTGGTGGCAACTTATTAATAAAGACTTCCGGTAATTTTTCTCCGTCTTTTAATAAGTAAAACAAAATAAACGGTACTGTGACAATCGATAACACTAAACCTGTTAACGCACTCACAAATGATGTGACACCAACCGCAATTCCTCCAACCGCATCAGTAAGCGTTTTTCCTAAATCACTCGGTGCTGAATCTACCAACTTGGGAATATTAAGATCTAAACTTTCATAAAAAGATGCGAAAATAGAAGACCTTAAAAAATGGTCAATATTTACAGTTAATTGTTTAAAGTAAGTTGGAAATTCCCCTACCAAATTATTAAATTG
>CANSAF010000092.1 GCA_947644645.1 uncultured Sporosarcina sp.
ATTTAGAAAAGAATTTTCCTTTCAAAATTAATTCCCACAAAAACTTGACTCAATCGAAAAAGGTTCAAACACATCGAAAATGGTGAAATAGTGTATAATAAGGATATCTAAGAAATTGGAAGAAGGTAGTTGTGATGAGTTCGAATTATGCAGATGACAGTGTTGTTTTACATACCGATTTATATCAAATTAACATGGCAGAGTCTTACTGGGCGGATGGTATTCACAATAAAAAATCGGTATTTGAGTTATATTTCAGAAGTTTACCGTTCGGCAATGGATATGCGATTTTTGCAGGGTTAGAACGTATTTTGGATTATTTGAATCATTTTCGTTTTAGCGATAGTGATATTGCCTATTTAAAAGATGAGCTTCACTATAGTGATGATTTTTTAGCGTATTTAAAAGATCTTCGCTTTACAGGTGATGTTTATTCAATGGTTGAAGGTGAAGTCGTTTTTGGCAATGAACCAATTTTACGTGTTGAAGCACCTTTGGCGGAAGCACAATTAATAGAAACAGCTTTACTCAATATCGTGAATTACCAAACACTAATTGCGACGAAAGCAAGCCGCATTAAACAAGTAGCTAAAGATGAAACAGTTATGGAGTTTGGTACGCGAAGAGCACAAGAAATGGATGCAGCAATTTGGGGTGCACGTGCAGCAGTTGTCGGCGGCGTTGAAGCGACGAGTAATGTTCGTGCTGGAAAGCGCTTTAATATTCCTGTTTCTGGTACACATGCTCATTCGCTCGTACAAGCGTATAAGAGTGAATATGAAGCATTTCACGCATATGCAAGACGTCATAAAGATTGTGTGTTCCTGGTGGATACGTATAATACCCTTAAAATTGGTGTTCCAACGGCGATTAAAGTTGCAAAAGAATTAGGAGATAAAATTAACTTTATCGGCATTCGTTTAGATAGTGGTGATATTTCATTTTTATCTAAAGAAGCTCGAATCATGTTAGATGAAGCGGGATTCCCAGATGCGAAAATTGTCGTTTCAAATGATTTAGATGAATATACAATTTTAAACTTAAAAGCCCAAGGTGCAAAAGTTGATGTATGGGGAATCGGAACAAAACTGATTACAGCATACGACCAACCAGCACTTGGCGCGGTTTATAAAATCGTTTCGATTGAGAACGAATCAGGAGAAATGGACGATACGATTAAAATTTCATCGTCACCTGAAAAAGTTACGACGCCGGGCCGAAAAAATGTTTACCGTATTATTGATCGTGAAAACGGCAAGGCGGAAGGCGATTATATTACGTTGTATGACGAAGACCCAGCATCGGAAGAAAGAATTAAAATGTTCCATCCAGTGCATACGTTTATTTCGAAATTTGTCACGAATTTCGAAGCGAAAAACTTACATGTACAAGTGGTAGACAAAGGAAAAGTGATTTACGAGAATCCGACTGTAGAAGACATTCAACAATATGCGAAGGATAATTTAGGTCTTTTATGGGATGAGTATAAAAGGTCTCTAAATCCTGAAGAATACCCTGTCGATTTAAGTCAGAAATGTTGGGATAATAAAATGAGAAATATCGAAGAAGCAAAAGAAATGGTTGAGCAATATTTAAATAAGGAGAGGTAGTATGAGTGCTTTACAACAGGAAATCATTGCTGCGTTAAAAGTGCAACGTGAAATTAACGCGGATGAAGAAATTAGAAAATCGATTGATTTTATGAAAGCATACGCGAAGAAAAATGCGTTTGTGAAAGGTTTCGTTCTCGGGATTTCAGGTGGTCAAGATTCTACCCTTGTTGGTAAGTTAGCACAAATGGCTATTGACGAATTAAATGAAGAATGTGGAGAAGAGCGATATGCGTTTATTGCAGTCCGTCTTCCTTACGGCGTTCAATTCGACGAACAAGATAATGCAGATGCGTTAGCATTTATACAACCGTCCAAAACCTATACGATTAATATTAAAGCTGCTGTCGATGCAGGTGTTAAAACATTACATGAAGCGGGGATTTCTCTTTCAGATTATGTGAAAGGCAATGAAAAAGCACGTGAACGGATGAAAGCGCAATATGCAATTGCAGCAATGAAAGATTGTGTCGTGCTTGGAAGTGACCATGCGGCGGAAGCGATTACTGGATTTTACACGAAATTCGGAGATGGCGGTGCGGATTTGATGCCGATTTATCGTCTCAATAAAAGACAAGGCCGCGCATTATTAAAAGCGCTGAATTGTCCACCGCATCTGTATGAGAAAGTGCCAACAGCAGACTTGGAAGAAGATAAACCAGCTTTGGCGGATGAAGATGCACTTGGTGTGACATATGATGAAATTGATGATTATTTAGAAGGAAAAGAGATTTCGAAAGCAGCCCAAGAAAGATTGGAAAATCATTATAGGCGTTCTATGCATAAACGACATATGCCGATTACAATTTTTGATGATTTTTGGAAATGAATCGTGAGTAGTATCTAGAGCTCAAACTTTAGATGCTACTCGTTTTTTATTTGGAAAAGATCCCCTTAATCTTTGTTGTCTATGTAAAAACATTACTAAGCAATTGGACAGCCTTCTTTGAATCAGTTATTCTGTATGATAAAGAATGGTTTTGTTAATATTATGACAAAGGATGTTTTTGTTACGATTCTAGGAAAAGGGTAGGAGGATTTTATGGAACATAGCAAAACGATTGAAAAAATATTAAACAATATCGAAAATGTTATGATCGGGAAACGAGAAATTGCGGAGCTTAGTGTGACGGCGCTTTTCGCGGGAGGTCATGTATTATTAGAAGACGTCCCAGGGGTCGGGAAAACAATGATGGTGCGTTCACTTGCCAAATCAGTAAATGCAACATTTAAGCGGATTCAATTTACACCAGATTTGTTACCGTCTGATGTTGTCGGTGTGTCAATTTATAATCCCAAAGAGATGGCATTTGAATTTCGTCCAGGACCTATTTTAGGCAATATCATTTTAGCGGATGAAATTAATCGTACATCACCAAAAACGCAAGCTGCATTATTAGAAGCGATGGAAGAAGCTTCGATTACGATAGATGGTAGAACAATTCAAATTGAACAACCATTTTTTGTAATGGCCACACAAAATCCGATTGAATATGAAGGAACTTATGCATTGCCAGAAGCGCAATTAGACCGGTTTTTATTAAAATTAAAAATGGGTTATCCAACTGAGGCTGAAGAAATTGAAGTATTACATCGTGCCGAAAAGGAAGTATCAATAGAAACATTAAATTCGGTCATTACGTTGGCTGAACTACTTGAACTTCAACAAGCAGTGAAAGAAGTGTTCGTAAGCGATGCGATGAAAGCGTATATCGTTTCATGTGCACGGGAAACGAGAGAGAATCCTTCTGTTTATTTAGGGGTAAGTCCTAGGGGCTCTTTAGCGTTAATGAAAGTCTGTCAAGCTTATGCTTTACTAAATGGACGAGCGTATGTCGTGCCAGATGATGTTCAATATTTATTGCCTTTTGTGTTCGGGCATCGAATGATTTTACACCCCGAAGCAAAATATGAAGGGATTACAACTGAAGAAGTGATAGAACGCATTTTAATCAAAGTTCCCGTCCCTGTTGAACAGGTTTCTTTATGATGGCCAATATCCATCAATCTTTTTCGGCATTTGCAAGATTGTTTGTCGTTTGTGCCATTTTAATCGGAGCATTTGTATTTGCTATGTTTCAAGGTGGACTCGTGAGTTGGACGATTTTTTATGCGTTATTTCCATTTGCGGTTTATTCTATTTGTTTGTTCTTTTATCCGCTTGCTAGTTTTCGTGTAAAACGTACTTTGCAAGCGAACTATTTTCAAAGTGGGACTGATTTACAAGTAACGGTTGAAGTAAATAGAAAATCCTTTTTTCCGCTACTTTACCTTGTTTTGACCGATAAATGGTCGGGCGGAAATCAGCAAGAAGGATTTGGTGAAAAGCATCAAATGTTTATTTGGGGCTGGAAAAGACATGTTAAGTGGCAATATGAAATGAAAAACATGCCGCGAGGTGAATATATTGCTTCTGAAATTCAAATTGAATTGATCGATTTTTTTGGATGGATTCGAAAAAAGAAAAGAATTCCAGTGCATCATCAAGTGACTGTTTATCCGCAAACGGTCCAAGTGGAATTTATACCAATTGGTGCCGAACAAGAAGGAAAGCTCGCGACATCTCCCTTTAGCTTTTTGAAAGATACAACCGTCGTCACAAGTGTGCGTGATTATCAAAGTGGTGACAGAGTTTCTTGGATTCATTGGAAGTCATTTGCAAGAACAGAGACGTTAATGACGAAAGAGTTTGAAGATAAGCGTTCCGAAGATTTAACGCTTATTTTGGATGATCGAATGTCTGCAACATTTGAAGATGAAATGATTTTTGCAGCGTCGATTTTAAAAGCTGCGATGCAAGAGCGATTATCCAGTCAGTTTTTTCAAATGTATGGAGAAGAACCTGTTCTTCGCATGCAATCTGAAATAGAATTCAAGCAAGTGCTTACACGTTTAGCAAAAATTCATCCGGCAGAAAAGAAAGAAACGCTTCTCTCGTCAACATTGTCAAAAGAGTTGGGACAAAGTAGTGCCGTTGTCCTCATTACTGCTAGTCCAGATGACTCCTTCTTGGACCATATTCGTTCAGTAAGTAGAAACAGTCGCTCTATCATTTGTTTTGTGGTCATCGCAAACAAGAAGGCGATAAGTGGCGTTTTACTGGAAAATATAAAATATGCGAAATCGCTTGGTATGACCGTCCAGCCAGTGATGAGAAGGCAGTTCACCGAAGCATTTAAAGAGGTGATGAAAAAATGAAGGAAACCCAAACGAATCATGCTTTACTAATCTTTCTTTATCTATTGGCATTTGTTTTATTGAAAGAAGCTTTGCAGCCAATTATTGTTTTAACAGAAACAGGCTATTTTGCTTTATTTATTGGGTTTATTGCCATTTCAATGATTCTTGCTTTATTGAAGATTTCTTGGAAAATAACGGGACCGATAAAAATTCTGTACATCATTTGGGCGATTCAAGTCATTTATATTGAACCATCATTTCCTTCATTAGAAGTGTTTTCATTAATGTTTAAGTCTTTTGTTTTTGATATTTCTGTGCTGGTAAAAGGTGAATGGACTTCAATTACCAATGTTTCGCGGACGTTATTATTTTATTTAATGTTATGGATGATTGCTTATTTACTCCAATATTGGATTGAAGTGAAAAAAAGTATTTTTTTATTTTATTTTACAACGATTGTTTTTTTAGCGACGGTCGATACATTTAGTCCTTATTCTGTGGAATCGTCTATTTTTTCTATTATGGTTATCGGTCTTTTCTTGCTTGGTTTATTAACGATTACAAAATTAACTGCAAAGTACAAGATTGAATTTTCTTTGCGTCAGCTTCCAGCAGTGGTCATGCCGCTCGTTTTTTTATTAGTGATTAGTATGGGATTGGTAACGTTACTTCCAAAATTTTCACCAGTATGGGCGGACCCAGTTCCTTTTATTAAATCAATGGCTGAAAAAGGTCAGCAAGATGGACAAACGGTTTCGAAAAGTGGTTATGGTACGAATGATGAGCAATTGGGAGGTCCTTTTTTAGAAGATGATTCTTTAGTGTTTGAAGCAAATGTAAAAGGAAAGCAATATTGGAAAGTAGAAACAAAAGATATGTATACGTCAAAAGGATGGGAACAATCTACAATAGACCCAGACCCATTGACGTTTTCAGAAGAAGATGTAATCACACAAAATTTCCAAGCTGATGGAGAAATTGAAGTTGCCAAATTATCGATGACGGAAAAATTTCCTTTTTTGATTTATCCATATGGATTGACCGGTGTAGAAACATCTCATGATGCAATGTTTATGTATGATCAATTAACGGGTAAGTATGATACTTTGATACTTGGTGAAAAACATCCTTTAGATGCTTATATGCTTGAATTTATTGAGCCAGCATATAGTTTGAAGCGATTGAAAGAAACATCGATGGAGCAATTCGAAAATGATCCTCAATTAGATGCGTATTTACAATTACCCGAAACATTGCCTGAACGCGTGAAAGAATTGGCGACAACGATTACAGCTTCAAGTGAAAGTGTGTATGACAAAACGAAGGCAATTGAAAATTATTTCAATAGGAATGGTTTTGTTTATGAAAGGACCGACGTTGCGATTCCTTCAGCGGATGAGGATTATGTTGACCAGTTTTTATTCGACACAAAAAAAGGCTATTGTGATAACTTTTCTTCTTCGATGGTTGTCATGTTGCGCACATTAGATATTCCAGCAAGATGGGTAAAAGGCTTTGCGCCAGGAGAGTTGGCAAGAGATGAGGATGGAAATTCTGTTTTCCGTGTTTCCAATAATGAAGCGCATTCTTGGGTGGAAGCATATATGCCTGGGATAGGATGGATGTCTTTTGAGCCGACAATCGGTTTTATAGGAATAACAGATATTACGTATGATCTTGAAGAGGAAGCGACAGAGGAAGAATTATCCGAACAAGAGCAGGAACAACCAGAACATGAAGAAGAAAAAGAGAAGGAAAACCGTCAGGATATTGCGGATGAAGAAATCGCATTCGATATTCGTACATCTTTAAACAAAAGGAAAGGCTTAATTATATTAGGCGTTATTGTATTACTGGTCATCGGTACTTTAATTTATGTCAAAAGAAAGCATTGGATTACTAAAGTGTTAATTCGCCGCCAACAATCATTTGAGGTGGGATGGCCAACCTTCAAACGGCAATACACTCAATTGTTGAAGCAATTAGAAAGAGTTGGTTTCAAACGTGCAAAGGGAGAGACGCTCAGGGCATTCGCTGTAAAAGTCGACCGCCATTTTGGTGGGGAAGAGATGCAAAAACTAACGGCAATTTACGAAAAAGGTATCTACGGGAAAATCGAGAAAAATGAGGAATGGCAACGTTTACAGAAGATGTGGGAAGATTTAATTAAAAAGACTTCTAATTGATTTTCTCACGTTTTAGCAGTAAAATTAAAAGATAAGAATTGCTTGTAAATCAATCTGAATGTCAATATCGGATTGGTGAGCGAAAAGCAAAAATAGAATGAGGTGGGATTCGTGTCAACCGCTCCTTTGTTAGAACAACAAGAGAAAATTGTTATCATTGATTTCGGTAGTCCATATAACAAATTGCTTACACGTACAATCCGTGATTTAGGGATGTATAGTGAAATGCACCCGCATATTACAACAGCTGAAGAATTGAAAAGCATGAATGCTGCGGGCATTATTTTATCAGGTGGACCACTTACTGCAACTGATGCAGAAGCTTATAAAATGGATCCAGCTATTTTTGATTTAGGTATTCCGCTATTAGGTATTTGCTATGGTACACAAGTATTGGTCAACCATTTCGGTGGACAAGTTGAAGCATTGGCTGAACGTACTTATGCAGAAGCAAATCTGAAAGCAGACGAAAATGCTAAGTTATTCCAAGGACAAGCTGCTGAACAAACAGTTTGGGCAAGTATTGGACATGCGATTTCACAGTTACCAGAAGGCTTCAAAACAATTGCAACAACTGAAGGCGATACGATTGCAGCGATTGCCAATGAAGAGAAAAACTTATACGGCATTATGTTTGAACCTGCTGTTGAACAATCTGTTGAAGGAAGAGCTTTCTTAAAGCATTTCATCCGTGAAGTTTGTGGAGCGAAAAGTGAATGGTCAATGGCAAGCTTTGCTGAGATTGAAATTGAAAAAATTCGTGCAACAGTTGGCGACAAAAAAGTATTATGTGCGCTAAGTGGCGGTGTTGATTCATCTGTTGTAGCGGCTTTAATTCACCGTGCAATTGGCGATCAGTTAACATGTATTTTCGTTGACCACGGTCTACTTCGTAAAGGCGAAGCAGAAGGTGTTGTTGAAACATTTGCAAATAAATTCAACATGAACTTTATTAAAGTTGACGCACAAGATCGTTTCTTAGACAAGCTTGCTGGTGTTTCAGATCCAGAAGAAAAACGTAAAATTATCGGTAATGAATTTATTTATGTGTTTGACGATGAAGCAGCAAAGCTTGAAGGCATTGAATTTTTAGCACAAGGTACACTTTACACAGATATTCTTGAAAGTGGCACGTTAACTGCACAAACGATTAAATCACACCATAATGTTGGTGGTCTACCAGAAGATATGGAATTCCAATTAATCGAGCCATTAGGTGCTTTATTTAAAGACGAAGTACGTGCACTAGGAACTGAACTTGGGTTATCTGATGACGTTGTTTGGCGTCAACCATTCCCAGGACCAGGCTTAGGCATTCGTGTACTTGGTGAAGTAACACGTGAAAAACTGACAATCGTTCGCGAATCAGATGCTATTTTACGTGAAGAAATTAAATTAGCAGGTCTAGATCGTGAAATTTGGCAGTACTTTACAGTTTTACCAAATATTCAAAGTGTTGGTGTGAAGGACGAAAAAAGAACATATGATTATGCAGTTGGCATTCGCGCTGTCAAATCTGTTGATGGAACGACTTCAAACTTCGCAAGAATTCCGTGGGATGTACTAGAAAAAATTAGTGCAAGAATTACAACGGAAGTTCAGAATGTTAACCGCGTTCTGCTTGACGTAACAAACAAGCCACCAAGCACGATTGAGTGGGAATAATCCTACAACTTAATTAGAAGTGAGAATGCTGATTTAACAGCACTTTTCCGAAGCTAAAAAGGATAAAATAAGTTAAAAAAAGATAAAGTCCCCTACCCCGAAAATGGTAGGGGATTTTGTTTTAATATTAAAATTTGGAAAGGGAATTCTTAGTGTTTACTGTAGTTCTGAAATGAAATTCGATATATTTTCGTGACAAATAGTTATAGTTTAACTTGAGTCTAACGCTATGAATCTGTCATGATGATAGTATTTTCAGGGGAAATATTCAAGGGACTTTTTTGAAGAAAAGTAATTATTTAAAAGAGTTTATATATTGAGTCAATTTCATAATTAACGTTTTTGAAAAAGGATAGAAGAGCCCCTTCAAG
>CANSAF010000093.1 GCA_947644645.1 uncultured Sporosarcina sp.
AATGTATTAGGCGTGATTAAATAAAATGAAAATGGGGGTGTTGAAGTAAATGATTGCATTTTTTCGAGAAAAGGAATAAATATATCCCAAAGAATATGTTGATCAGGACGGGCTGTGGAAGAAAGTTATTGGTGAGTTATTCGAAGAATTTTTACTTTTTTTCAATCCAAAACTACATCAATTGATTGATTTTGATGCGGAACGAACTTTTTTAGATAAGGAATTGTATCAAGAAGTAATCGACAATCAAAAAGGCAAACGCTATGCAGATCGTTTAGTAAAAGTTCGTTTGAAAAATGGACAAGAAAAATGGATTTTAGTTCATGTAGAAGTACAAGGTTCAAAAGAAGATGATTTTTCAAAGCGAATGTTCCAGTATTTTTATCGCATTTACGATCGCTATGAAGAAGAGATTGCTGCGATTGCTGTCCATACATTCCCCCGAAATATCAAAAAAATGAAAAAATTTCAATATGATTTTGTTGGCACCCAGCTAAATTATTCGTATAATAATTACAAGACTGAAGACTTTTCTAATGAAGAACTTGAAAGCTCAGATAATGTGTTCAGCAAAGTCATTTTGGCAGCAAAAGCGGTCCATGCAACTAAAAATGAGGGAGAAAAAAGATATTAATTCAAACGAAAAATCATGCGAGACCTTTTACAAAGTAAGCAATATCCTCGTATTTCTATTGTTGCAACATTATATTTCATTGATTATTTACTGCGATTACCAAAGGAACATACAGAAAAACTTAGCCGTGAAATTGGAACGGAGATTCGGAAGGAGAGAAAATTAATGGAAGCCCGACTCGATCGAGAATTGGAAAAAGGGATGGAGAAAGGCATTGAGCAAGGTGTGAAGCAAGTAGCGATTAAGATGATTGAAAAAGGCAGAAGCAACGAGGAAATTATGATTTTTACAGACTTAACTTTAGAACAGATTGAAACGTTGCGCTTGGAGCAGTAACTACGAAGGAATTGCTTGGATAAAAACAAGGTTTGCAACAATCAACAGTCCCTAACTAGATTGACAAGCAATGTCAATCTAGTTAGGGACCGTTTTTTCGATTAATCTATAAGCATTCAAAATCCATTGTCCAATTTAATTTCTTCTTTATTTTTACCATCTCTGTCCATTTTGTATAAAGAATACTTTGAATTTTTCTCACCAAATTGTGAGTCAACAATATAATAAATAGAATCACTGACCAAATCGACAACAGGTCTTGTCGCATAACTTTTTAATCTCGTTAATTGTTCTTCTTCATCTTTTTCCCAGTTATAGTGAAATAATTCATATTCAAAAATGCCATTTTCACCTGTTCCATTTACAGATTGAAAAATGAATGCATTTTCATCCGGTACAAGTGTGAAATCATAAATATCTTCAGCTCGAGTCTGAGCGCTAATTATCGAATACTCATTCGGATCATTTAATAGAATTTGAAAGATTTTTTGCTTCGCATCAAAAATATCCTCTGCTGTTTCTGCCTGCTCATCATCCATCATTTGCACATAAGCGATATTATTTTTCGATGAAATATTTAAAGAGCCCATGGCATACTTCTCTAGATGTGTAAATTGCTCATGCTTTTGATTGGTAATTTGATAATTAAACAAATCAAACTCATGCGGCTGTGCACTTGCAATTGGTGAATAATTTTCAAATGTTGCTGCCCTTAAATAAAATAATAAATCTCGCTCTTTTGGATCAAACGCAAGTTCAGTAATCAGCCCTTCATCTTCAAATAATACGGCTGTTGTAAAGGATGATTTTTCCAGCAAATAAACAGTACTTCCTAAGTTCTCCTTGCCTTCTTTATTTGTTGATACAAAGGCAAGTGAAGTATCGTCTGATGAAAAATCGAGATCTAAAATTTCTTGATTCGAGTCTAGTTGAAAAACAGGATTTTCGAACTTCTTTCCATCCTCTTGGAAATAAACGCCCGGCTTCCCCTCTTCATAAGCAATATACGCAAGCGTTCCTGTGGCGGACACATCATAAATCCCTGAAAAGCCTTCCCATTTATCGTTTTCTTTTTTACTAAAAATCATTCCCAATACAATTAAAATGGCTAACGTAAATCCAACTGATAATAAAATCGATTGAACAGGTTTTTTCATACAACCTCTCTCCCAACAATATCAAAGTAAAACAAAATAAAAATACACACAATTCAATACTGGAATGACTGAAAGACTATAAGCAATCATTTTCTTTCGCCTAGCAATAAACCGCCCTCCAGCAACATAAGCAATAAGCCAAATTGTAAAAGGAAGAAAATTTAACAATATCATAAGGTTCCATTCAAAAACTGAAAATGCAAGCGCTGCCCAAACGAAAAACAATGTCACTGCAATAATGAAAACCCCTACCGTTAAGTTCAATGCATGAAAAATCTTCGTATATTTATCAATTTGCACATCAAAAATCGTTGTACGATAAATTAACGCAAGCGAAAATAAAATAATAAACCAAGAGACAATCGTAAGCACAATCGCAATTTCCCCTTCTAAACTAGTTGCCATTAACATTCCATACAAATAAACAAACAAATGCAATAACAGCAAACTGTTCCTCCAAGACCTTCTGTTTAGAAATTCAATCGGCTGAATCGTCAAAACAAGTAAACTCGTACTAATCATAATTGATAAAAGAAGCCAAATCATATAGGCATCTTTGTAAACAAATAAGTGACCTAAATAAACTAAAATTGAAAAAAGAATCGAAGTAATTGAAAGGGTCAGCATCATCATTTTTCGATATGGAAACATCGCTTCTTGAATTTGATCACCGATTACCCCGCTTATCCCAAAGTCTTCCACTACAATTCGTTTGGCATCTTCTTCCGAATAACCTTCCTTCCTCTTTGCTGCATAAGATAACTCTAAATGAATTAGCAATTCTTCACGTAAATCTTCTTTTTCTTCCTTTGTCGCATCGGTTTCTTGAACAATTCTTTCGACATATGGATCAAAAATAGGCGTCACATGAATCCCTCCGAACTTTTTCGGACAAGTGTATCCATCCATTCCCAGTTCTCTCGCTTGGTTTCTAACGCATCTTTTCCAAGATCAGTCATATGATAGTATTTTCTTCTGCCACTTTCCGTATTATGCCAATACGATTCAACCCAGCCTTTTCTTTCTAACCTTTTTAATGCTGCATAAAGAGTTCCTTCGCTCATTTCATACGTTTCCTCACTTAAACTTTTCAAAATCTGGATCATCTCATAACCATATAAATCCTTTTGACTAATGAGCGACATCAATAAAAGATCAATACTCCCCTTCATCATTTCTTTATCCATCACAATCACCACCTTACATACACCTTAATACTATGTACATCGCATTGCAAGGGTATTGTTTTTTATTTAACATTAAATAACGCAAAAACCCCCTCAAAATGGCGTGAATATCCATTTTGAAGGGATTTCTTTAATACCTTTTATTGCTTGATCATTCATCAAATAATAATGAGTTTACGAAGAACGCTTCCTCTTCCGCTTCACTACAAACCGAACCAACAATATACTACCAATGACTACCTCTGCTATGATGGCATACAATGATAACATAATGCCATTCGGCTTTTTCAATATCTCCACAAGATTTTTACGATTATCTATGTTTTTCCGATTTTCCAACTCAGCATATACAGTTGGAACTTGTGGAATCCCATCTTTCTTTTCAAATGAACCCAAATACTCGGCAATGGCATACCATTCTTTTAATTCCTGGTCATCATCCATATAAATAATACGATCTTCAAAATCTTCAATCGGCTTCCCATCTTCATCTTTTGGAATAATTGACAATAAACCAAATGACTGCTCGCCTATAACCGGTAGCATTTGTCCCGTATAAAGCCCAGCCACAACACGATATAGTTGGTCATCTTGAATCTTTTTAAACGCTCCATCTGCTGTTTCAATTTGAACGTCTGTCACTTTATTGAAAATAAACCGATTTGGATTAAATGTGTAGTTTAATCCTGCTACATATAATTGAACCGCCGGTAAAATTGGCGTGATTGACGCGTCAACTTCTGCAATCGTTTTCAACTCTTTACCAGATAAATATACATCAACAACAGGATAACCAGAAATACGGTCTTTACCGATTCCCAGCGAACTCACATTGAATACATCTGATACTGTAATATCCCCTTTATAAAAAGAATTTCGAATAACACCAACTGGAATGACTGCCGCCGTAATGTCTTCATATGCATCGCCTTCAATTTCTTTCACTGTATGAATATACGCATCGCCAAGTAAATTCCCAATCGTACTTTCCGCATGTATTTCTTGAAGTTTTGAAAAATCACTAAAATCGAATGGTGTATGAGCAACAACTGCATCAAACTTCAATCCAAAAAGATCTAAATAATCGCGCTGAACCGTTTCTTTAAATTGATTGATTTTTTTCCGCATTTGCTCATTTTCTGGAAACTGATCATCAATATGAACAAGACGATAGTCTTTTAAATCCCATCGTTCTTCACGATTTTTAACAAGTTTAATGACGCCTAAATTTTCACCATACTCACCAGCCGAACCAATAATTGTATCATTAACGATGATTGGTTCTTCAAAAGTAGTATGTGTATGTCCACTAATAATAATGTCGATTTCCGGAACTTTCTTCGCCAACTGCTCATCTTCTGATTTTTTAACATTCGGCGATGTACCTGAATGTGATGCCACAATAATCAAGTCCACTTGTTCTTTTTCCTTTAAAAATTTCACCATTCTTTTAGCTACTTCTACATTATCATCGAACGTCACACCTGACATCGGGGCATTCGATGCCGCATCTTTTCCTAACAAGCCAAAAATACCGATTTTCACACCTTTTTTCTCAATCACGCGGTATGGCTCGACGCCGTAATCTTCCATTGCGGTTTGTAATTGGCGAAGATCTTTTGCCATGCTTCCATCATCATTTGTCGGAAAAATAATATTCGATGCGACGATTGGTGGAACTTTTTCTCCACTTGCTTGTGCTGTATTCAGTGCATTGGCGAGTCCTTCCGCTCGAAAATCAAACTCATGATTGCCATAAGTGACCGCATCGTATTCCATCATGCCCATTAGTCGAAGCATTGGCGCATCTGTCGAAAATATCGTTTGAAACAAAGTCCCCATGGAAAAATCCCCTGCATCTACTAACAATGCATCAGGTTCTTTCGCCCTTTCTTGTTTAATCGCTTCATACAATCTTGCAATCCCACCAACAATCTGCTTTTCTCCATTTCTCTCTACTTCAAATGGATCATAATTATCATGCAAATCATGTGTAAATAAAATCGTCATTTCATCTTCTGAGGTTGCCAGTACTGGTGAAGTTTGTATGAATCCAAATGAAACCATTACAATCAAAGCGATGAAAAATATTGAATACTTTTTCATTTAATCCCCCCAATTAATAATCATCAAGTCGTTAATCTTTCTGGAAAATATGAACCTTGTTTCTACTATAGATGCTTTTGAAAGCGAAAAACCTACATAAACATATGATATTGCAATTTTTTCAAAAAGAAAAGCTGATTGCATAGCGCAATCAGCCCATTCCATTAGAGATTAAAATTCTTGTCAATATTGTATTTTGCATATTGCGTATTAATGATGTACACTTCTAGTATTTCACGTTCCATTGGCTCTTCAACGATAATTACCGAGATTTTAGCCACTTCATTACGATGATTTTTTAATGGTGACACATTATCATCAAAATGCTTCTTCACACGTTGGCGCAGTTTACGTGCTTTCCCAACGAATAAAAGTTCATCTTGATCATTATAAAATAAAATAATACCGCCTTTATCGCGCGGAATTTCATGCAAATCAACAAAACCATATACGGGTTTAATCTGTACTTCTGCATTAGCATCTTGCTTCCGTTGCACGATTGTTACATCTGGTTTCGGTACATTTATTGTAATCATTTACTTCACGTCCTATTCTTTTCTATCTTGAAGATAATAACACAAAGTAACTTAAAAAGCGAAAGACTTCTTGAACATCCATTTTTTAGTACAAAAAACACTCGTACACAACACGAGTGTTTTTCCATTTCTAAGACAACCATTTGGGCGGCGTATCTTTACTCCAGTAGATTTCGCCCAAATCATTATGTGTTATGTAATCATCATCCGCTGTATGGTAATGGAAATTGAAATAATAACCATCTTGCGGTCTTTTATCCGTTCGAACATGGAATCGAACTAAATCTTTTTTGTTTTCTTCATCATACACATTGAAAATTTTCTCAGAATAATTTCCCGCAGGTTTTTCGCTCATCACCAATTGGTTTTTAACAGCCTCATCTGCCCCGTCTAATGTTTGGCGAAGAATTTCATCCATTTTAGGGAAAATGACTTCATCAAACTCTGAAGCAATGACGGGACCAATTTTCGTTCCAAATTTTTCATACGATAACTCTTGGGCTCGGACAATAAAAACTTCTTCTAAAGATTCGCTCTTTTCATCTTCTTCGGAGTCCACAAGTCCATAATAATATTCTTCTGCCTCAACAGAAGGACCAACTTGTCTTGTATCTTCTTTGTTTTGTAAACTGTTCCAAATATCATGAGTCGGTGTAATAATCCCAAATGTTAAAAGTGCAACAAGCCCTATTAACAGTTTTTGTCCCCATTTCATACGATGCACCTCATTTACTTATTGAATTCTACTAAACTACCTTATCTATATTAACGATTATGACACGAAAAGGTTTCATCTTTCTCTTATTCATTGTACAATAAAAATGGAAATATGTATTGCCTTTTTTAAAGGAGGGTTTTTACAAATGGATGTTAGCTTATTAATGGGTATCGGTCTTCTTGGACTACTAGCATACTTAACGTCACTAAACTTCACGCACTAATCGAAAGGCTAAAAGGGGGCGTCCAATAGCAAAGCTATCGGACGATCCCCCTTTTTTCTAAATAACCAAAGTGAAATTTCGTGTTCGGTCGAATAATTTGTTTAAAATGAAAAGCCTTAAACACTGGTGAATTAAAATGATCTTTAATGACAACCCGACGTTTTGCTACTCGGTACGCTTCATCCACCCATTCTTGTGTTAATTCCCCGTTAGAACCAACTTCTCTGAGCCGCGTAAAATTAGTTGACTCTTCAATTGGCGCAGTAAACATCGGATCGATATAAACAATATCCCAAGCATTGTCTGGAACACTTCTTAAATAAGCAACGGTATCCGCCTCTTGTACCTCAATTCGATTCATTACTTCTTCCAATTCGATGATATTCGTTGGAAACTTTTTCAATCCTTCTTTGACAATACAAGCAATATCCACATCTTTTTCAAGTCCCAACACTTTCCCAGCAGTACCTACCACAAACGAGGCGATTAAGCTGTCTGAAGCTAAGCCAAGCGTACAGTCTAGAAATGTATCGCCTTCTTTTAACTCAGCCACTTCAATAAGCGGATCTAACTCACCATTTAACAATCTTTTAAAACGAAACATCGCCGAATTTGGATGAAAGAAAAATGGCTGATCCATTCCAAGACGATAAAGTTCAAAACGCTCATGTCCCGCCACAATGACACTACTTTCATATTCCTTTTGTAAACGTGCAATTGAACGTTTTTTTCTGGAAACAAAAAGATAGCCTAATTCTTTCGCTGTCCCTTCAGCTAGTTTCAGCGAAAACTCATCTGGTCTTCCCGCTGTTGTTACAATGGTGTTCATTTTGCAACAACTTGATTGAATACTTCTACCAAATGAGCTTTAATCGTTTCTTTTTCATTAATCTCAATATCATCTCTTGGTACGAAATGCGCGAGTTTACCATCTTTCCATAAAGCAATTGATGGCGAACTTGGTTCTACTTCTGGGAAAAAATCTCGCATTCTTGCCGTTGCTTCTTTATCTTGCCCTGCAAATACAGTCAGTAAATGTGTCGGTGCGTGTTCAGCTTCTTGTATCGCTTCAATAACCGCAGGACGCGCTTGTCCCGCCGCACAACCACATACAGAGTTAATGACGATAATTGCAGTCCCTTCAAGTCCTTCCATTTTCTCCTCGACTTCAGAAGCCGTCGTTAATTCTGTAAAACCGTTCGCAACTAATTGTTCGCGCATCGGCTTATAAACGCTTTGCATAAATTCTTCGTAAGCATTCATCTTTAAATCCCCCTCAATGATTAATTCATTTATATCTTTAATCATACATGTTTTGAGTCAATTTATCATATTTCCGACTCATAAGTGTAAATTATTGATATAGCTCGTGATAAATAACATATTTTAACGCTTCGATTTCATCCGCTGATAATTTTCCTTCTAGGTCATTTAATACTTCTAATCGTTCGCTTTCTGACATGCCATTTGCATAGCGATTTTGTAATGAATATAGCTCTGTTACACCTACTTTTTTCACGACTGTTTCAACCGCGGCTTCTTTCGTAGAAAAAGGTAATGTACTTGCATCTACATTGGCACTGCTTTCAAGCATCGTTTTAATTTCGGGTGTCTTGTCGAGATAATCTCTCACTTGGTCTAATTGCCCATTGTTCTCAAGCTGTTCGATTGCGACATCTGTTGCTTTTTCAAATAAAAAGTTTTTCCCGATAAAATAAAGTCCAACACAAAGCACAGCAATTACAAATATCGTTTTTAGTAAAAATTTAATCAATCGCAAATAAATTCCCTTCCTTCTGTAAATACATCATCAAACCATATGCTTCTAGTAGACGTTTTTATTCAAAATAAGTTACGAATAAAAATACGATTCACTTACAAAAGTAAGCAAATCGTATTTTTACACTTATTCTGTACGAAGCTCAGCCATTTGTTTCCAAATTGAGCCTTGTGCCTCTTCTCCTTCAGCAATTCTTGCAATCGCCATACGAATTTGAAGTTTGACTTCGAATTCAGAATCATTTTCAGCCTTATTTAAAGCTGGTAATGCTTT
>CANSAF010000094.1 GCA_947644645.1 uncultured Sporosarcina sp.
CGCCAGATGAAGAAACTGAAGTAATGGCTGAACATTTATTAGCATTTTTACGTTCAGAAATTGAAGCGGGCAGACTAACAGAAAAGTTAGCGCCGTTACAATCTGGAATCGGTTCAGTTGCGAATGCTGTGCTTCACGGTATGGTGAAATCTGAATTTGAAGATTTAGAAGTTTACTCTGAAGTGCTACAAGATGCAGTGTTTGACTTAATCGATGCAGGTAAAGTGAAGTTTGCTTCATGTGCTTCGATTACATTGTCTGAAGAAAAAATGGACAAAGTATTTAATAATCTTGAAGAATATAAAGATAAAATTGTTATGCGTCCACAAGAAATTTCAAACCATCCGGAACTTATCCGTCGAATGGGTTTAATTTCAATTAATACAGCACTTGAGCTAGACATTTACGGAAACGTCAACTCAACGCATGTATCAGGAACGAAAATGATGAACGGAATCGGTGGATCTGGTGACTTCGCACGTAATGCGCGACTTGCAATTTTTGTTACGAAATCAATCGCAAAAGGCGGAGACATTTCAAGTATCGTGCCATTCGTTTCTCACGTAGACCATACGGAACATGATGTTGATGTAATTGTTACAGAGCAAGGTTACGCGGATTTACGTGGTTTAGCACCAAGAGAACGTGTTCCTTTAATCATCGAAAACTGTGTACACCCAATGTACAAAGAGCAAATGTGGGCATATTATCACGAAGCGCTTGAAAGAGGCGGTCAAACACCACATGTGTTAGAAAAAGCACTTTCATGGCATATTAACTTAGCTAAAAACGGTACAATGCGCGAGCTTGTAGCGGAAATGGTATAAAAATGGAAAGACTGTCTGTAGAGGCAGTCTTTTTTGTGTGCGAATAAATAGCAAAGGGTATAGGGCCTATATTGATAACTAAATGGTGTCTAATTCGATGGTGGAAATATCTTTTAAAGCGAATTTCCAAATCACGAGTATAAAAAAAGTGCAAAAATAAAAATTTGCACAAAAAGCACTTTTCCTGAAGAGTGAATTTTCCGCCATTATGTTATAAAATAAAATCATTGCACTTGTGAGTGTTCATAAAGGGGTTGCTATTAAAATATTACTGATTAGTCTAGAATGATGAAAAATGCTCACCATGTATCAATTACCTGTAGATTTTATTCAATTAGTGAACAGATTAAAGAAGTAAAAAATATAAGGATGAGGAGATGCATATGAAAAAGTTTTTTCGGTTTTTATATTCGATTTTGTTATTTGGGGCTGGTGTTTTGCACTTCGTTCATGAGCGAAGTTTCCGAAAGATTGTTCCTAAATTCCTACCGTTTCGGAAAATGATTGTGTTAGTTACAGGTGTTTTTGAAATGATTTTTGCCGTCTTATTATGGATAAAAAAAGGACAGCATATTACAAGCAAGCTATTAGCATTTTTTATGGTTGCCGTTTTTCCAGCGAATATATATATGGCTGTGAAAAAAATATCATTCCAAAAGGGGAAAAAAGCAAATCCGTGGATATTATGGTTGCGTTTACCTTTACAGATTCCACTGATTATTGGAGCGTTAACATTAGGTAGAAAAGAAAATTGATAGGCATTTCATTATTGTTTACGGTTTCGACATAATGGGGCGATAAATTGAGTTTATTGTAGTAGGTAAAAACATTTCCACTATCTTTAATCAAAAAAGTAGACAAAACACTAAGAAGTTATCAGTGATTTGTCTACTTTTTTTATACGCCACTACTCAAATATATTTCCTTTACAACATCAGAACCATTTCTGTCTCTCGCATTGTATAATAAAGGAAATCGACTGGGGGGGCTGCGATGAAAAAACTTATAGACCTATCAAAAAAGCCGTGGTTTCTTGGGAGCTTAGTTATAATTTTTATGATGATTGTTCTTTGGAATATTCCAGTCGAAAAAAGAAAATATGGGTTGACCCAAACTGGTTTAGTAACCGATTACACGGGGCTTCTTCCGAAACATGTGGAAAAAGTTGTAGTTGCGGATAACCGCATTGACTTGCAAAAAATTGTAAAAGAAGCCAATCGAAACGGACAAAAGATTTCAGTTGCTGGCTTGCAGCATTCCCAAGGCGGACATACTTACTATGAAGACGGCGTTGTTCTTGATATGCGCTCTTTTAATCGCATATTAGAAATAAATGAAACAGAAAAAACGATTCGAGTAGAGGCAGGCGCGACGTGGGAAGATGTGCAAGAAGCGATACAACCTTATGGACTAGCACTCCAAGTCATTCAATCCCAATCAATTTTTACAATAGGTGGCTCTTTGTCGGTCAATGCTCACGGTAGAGATATTCGTTTCGGTTCAATGGCGGAAACGGTAAAGGAAATGACATTGCTTACCTCAACAGGTGAAATAAAAGAAATTTCTCGGGATGATTCTGAGGAATGGATGAAGTATGTATTTGGAGGTTATGGTTTATTTGGTGTCATTTTAGATGTGACATTAACATTAACGGACAATGATCGATATGTGATTCATACCGAAAAATTGAAGACATCCGAGTATCCTTCTTACTTCAATCAATTATTAGCAAATGACGATACGGCAATGCATTATGCAAGAGTTAGTGTCGCACCAAGTTCTTTTTTGGAAGAAATGTATATGATTAATTATGACTATACAGGGGAAAAAGATGATAAAACATTGCTTAAAGATGAACAAGCCGTTCGGTTAACGAAATTAGCCCTTGATTTAGGAAGGCGGGGAGGGGCTTTAGAAAATCTTTTTTGGGAAACACAGAAAATGTATATTTCTTCTATTAACGGAAAAGAAATCACTCGAAATAATGCGATGCGTTCGGAGTCTACTTTCATGGAATATACAAAGCCTGATCGAATAGAAGTGTTGCAAGAGTTTTTCGTTCCAATTCATGCTTATGAAGCATATATGCAAGATCTTAAAAGTCTACTTTCTGCTAATGATCAAAAAGACGATTTCAAAGTCCATAATATTACGATTCGATATGCGGCGAAAGACAATTTTACAAAATTAAACTATGCTACAGAAGATATGCTTGGGTTAGTTGTATTGATTCAACATGGTTTAAAGGATGACGAGATTACTGGCGCTACAGCAAAAATCCAGTATTGGACGGATTTAACATTGGCATATGGCGGAACCTACTATCTTCCGTATTATCGTTATCAAACGAAAAAACAATTCAAGGATGCATATCCTAGTTGGGAAATTTTTAAGGATGAGAAATTACAAAGAGATCCAAATCAAGTTTTTCAGAACTTATTTTACGAGTATTATGTGAAATGAAAGGGAACAGTATGAACTTTAGAGGTACGCGCTTTATTCCACTGATTGTTACAGTAGGACAGGTTGTCATTTTCCCGTATTATATCATTTGGCTAAAAGGTGTATCATTGACCTTTACTTTATTCGCCTGGTTTTTCGCAGCCTTCTCGTTTGCAGCTGCTTGGGGTTATAGGACCTATCAAGTGAAAAAGAATAAAGAACGTTCGTATATTGTCATTAGTTATATGGGAATGGGAAGTGTTTATTTTCTGATTGGTTTTATAAAAAATGCTTATGACATTTTGCCTTATCTGGTTCTTTTTTTGCAAGTTATGCTTGGATTTTTACAAGGGTATTTTCGCGCTTGGCATTCCGAACAGAAAACATATCATTTGCATGCCGTCCATCATTATTTGATTGTCGGTTGTATGATGATTGGTTTGACTTTTGTTAAAGTGATTTCTCCGGTATTTTTTATTACTGTGTTTGGTGTTTTATTGATGTTATGTGGATTGTGGGAACTTATCGGTAAAGGAAAAGACCAGTTTGTTATAAAGTGAAATATTTATGATTTATATAAGAGAGGTGAATGATTTGTTTGAATCGATTAATGAAAAGAAAGCGCAACTGGATGCGGCGCGCCCTTTGCCAAAATATACATTAAAAAGTTTGCGCGAGAAGCTGTTTTTGGAGTGGACATATAATTCCAATGCAATTGAGGGCAATACATTAACAATGAACGAAACAAAGGTAGTCCTTGAAGGAATTACGGTTGGTGGAAAAACATTAAGAGAGCATCTGGAAGTGATTAACCATTGCGAAGCCATTTCTTATGTTGAGGAGATTGTTCAACAGCAAGAAACGCTGTCTGAATGGCAAATCAAAAATTTACATCGGCTTGTGCTCAAGGGAATTGATGATGCATATGCGGGTGTTTATCGAAAGGAACAAGTCTTTCTTTCTGGTGCAAAACATACTCCACCAGCCCATTATGTCATCCAAGAAAAAATGGAGCAGATGATGAATTGGTATCATCATGAAGGTATTCATCTTCATCCCGTTGAACGTGGTGCTATGCTGCATGCTATTTTTGTAGGTATTCATCCTTTTATCGATGGAAATGGGCGAACTGCTAGATTACTACTTAATTTAGAGTTAATGAAAGATGGTTTTCCACCAGTAATTATTAAAGTGGAAAATCGACTAGTCTATTACGAAGTACTTGATCAAGCGCATACAACAGAAGATTACAGTGATTTTATAGCGCTTGTTGAACATGAAGTAGAAGATTCCCTTGATTTATATTTAAGTGCGATTAGTTAGTTTTGGGATAAAAAGATCTAATCACAACCTAAGACAACGCTGTAATTAGATCTTTCAAGCTGCAACAAATCTACAGCAAGGAAACAATCATACTCCCTCAACGAAAGCAAAAACAGGAGGCGTCCAATAGCAAAGCTATTGGACAGCCTTATAATTCAACAGCTTAAACATCTCTGTTCGTTCTTTTTCCGTTAAGTCGCGCCATTTTCCAATTGGTAAATCGCCAAGGTGAATATTTAAAATACGTGTGCGCTGTAACGTCTGAACATGATAACCAAGTGCCGAACACATACGGCGGATTTGGCGATTCAGCCCTTGTGTCAGTGTAATATTAAATTTACGTGGACCGAGTTGGCGAACTTTACATGGTTTTGTTTTTGTATCCAGAATTTCAACGCCAGATTCCATTTCACGGATAAACTCTTTCGTAATTGGTTTGTCGACGGTCACGATATATTCTTTTTCATGCCCATGTTCCTCGCGTAAAATTTCATTGACGATATCGCCATCATTCGTTAATAATAAAAGCCCGTTTGAATCTTTGTCGAGCCTTCCGATATGGAAAATACGCAGTCGATGATTGACGAAATCGACGACATTTCCTTCGATATGGCGTTCCGTTGTACTTGTGATGCCAACAGGTTTATTGAGTACGATGTAAACAAGTTCCGTTTCAAGTTGAACAGGTTTTCCATCAGCACGAACATCATCCCCGTCATTGACACGGCTACCTAGTTCTGCAAGCTCTCCGTTAATGGTAATCCGTCCATCTTCAATCCATTTATCTGCCCCGCGTCTAGAAACAATTCCAGCTGAAGCTAAAAATTTATTTATTCTCATATATGTCATCCTATCTTTTAGAAGTCACAGTACTTATAGTACCAGTTTAACATTTCCCGGGAAATAAAGCTGTGCCTAAAAGCCGAGTTTGGGCTTTTAGGCACGCTTTGCATTGTGCGGTGCGCGATAGTTTTGTTCTTCTTGAATTTTTGCGACTTGCTTGGCAAGAGACTTTACTTTTCATATGTATCCCGAGAAACGAAAATCAAAACAACTTTTGTGCAATTAGTCAGAAAGTGTTGACAATGGAATTTAACTCGTTTATGATTATCAACAACATATAAAGGTTGATCTTCCGATTACTTACATGTTTAGCTAATTGGAGTGAAGAGCGGCGACTCCAGCGGGAACAGCACGAGTTGAAAGCCCCGCAGGTAGCGTAGCGGACGAGGAGATTGAAGCCGTGCCCGCGGAAAGCGTCCGCTCGTAACGGAAATTAGCGGATTATTTCAACCAATATCGAAACAACAGACAGGCAGAAGATATCGAGAGCGGTATCGCCTACGGTTAGAAGAGACAGATTAGCATAGACGAGAAATTATTGAATAAGAAGAGTAGCTTAGGATGTACGTTTAAGAGAGTCAGTGGTTGGTGTGAACTGATACGTTGCCTTTGTGAATGGACTTATGAGAGTCTTTTTGAATCATTCAAAAAGAACGTTCCTCCCACGTTACGGGAAGTGTCTTTGTGTACCCAAAGACACGACAAGGGGAAGTATGGAAAATACTTCAACAGAGGTGGCAACGCGGTGAATCCGTCCTCTACAATTGGGCAACTATGCTCGATTGTAGAGGACGGATTTTTTTATTCATTAACCAAAGACGAGATGAGGCGAGCAGAGATGAGTTTAAGAACGACGATGAAAACAATTAATGGAGATTCACTGACACCGATTTTAATTTTTAGAAGATTACAAGGCAAACAGAAATTTTTACTCGAAAGTCATGCCAAGCATGAAGATAGCGGACGTTATTCGATGATCGGTATGGATCCGATAAAAGCATTTATCGGAAATGGGCGTCAGCTTCAAGAATTTACGTATGCTAGTGGGAAAACGTATACGCATGAAGGAGATATTTTTACGACGATCAAAAGTTTGATGCCAAGTATTTCAGAGCATCCTGCCTTTCCTTTTGCAGGAGGCGCGGTTGGATATGTGGGTTACGGTGCAGGTAGAAGAAAAGAAAACGGACCTGTAAATAAATTAGACATTCCTGAAGTTTATTTGAATATATATGAAACAGTCATTGTGTTTGATCATGTGGAGAATATCGTGACGATTTTAAGAACGGAAGTCGATATTGTTAAACAAAATGAAACATTAGACGGATTAATTGAAAAGATTTTATATGGAAAAGAGGAACAGGAAGAAGCATTCACATTAGGCAATTTTGAAAGTGATGTTTCACAAAGTGAGTTTGAAAAATTAGTGGAGAAGGGTCAACAATTTATTCAAGCGGGAGAAATTGAACAAATTGTTTTATCTAGAAGATTGGAAGCAGACTTTGAAGGAGATCCATTTTTACTTTATCGCGATTTACGCAGAAAAAATCCATCCCCGTATATGTATTATATGGAAATGGGCGAATCGGTAATCGTTGGTGCCTCTCCTGAAAGTTTGGTGAAAGTAATAGATGGAAAAATGATGACGAACCCGATTGCAGGAACGAGAAAACGAAAGAAAGATGCACGTGAAAACGAAAGAATTGCTGAAGAGTTAAAAAGAGATCCAAAGGAATTAGCGGAACATGATATGCTTGTCGAACTCGGAAAACAAGACGTTCAAAAGATTTGTACGCCGGAATCGGTGAAGGTGACAAAATATCAAGACCTTGTTCATTATGAACATGTGATGCATCTCGTTTCAGAAGTGGAAGGAGAATTGGCAGTAGGGGTTCATCCACTTGATGCGTTGACGACTTGTTTACCAGCTGGGACTGTATCAGGATCACCGAGAGAAAGAGCGATGGAGATTATAGATGAGTTAGAAGAAGTGCATCGAGGCATTTACGGCGGGGCCATTGGTTATATCGGTTTTAACGGAAATATCGATTTTGCGTTAACGATTCGAACGATGGTCATTCATAAAGGAAAAGCGTATGTGCAAGCGGGTGCGGGGGTTGTAGAAGCTTCCGATCCAGCGAAAGAGTTTATGGAAACAGTCAATAAAGCGAAGTCGCTTGTAGATATTGGCGCATAGTAGAGCAGAGGAGAGATTGAGATGAGACAGTATATTAGCCGAGTTGAGCAAGGGAATAATTTATCATTTGAAGAGATGAAACGCGTTGCGCATTTATTATTTGATGAACAGACAGCAAGTGGAGATATTAAAGATTTTTTAATTGTATTAGCAAAAAAAGGTGAGACAGCACAAGAAGTTGCTGCACTCGCGACAGTGATGAAGTCATTTGCACTGCCAATCCATGTTGAAAAAGCTTCGTATATGGATAATTGCGGTACAGGCGGAGATGGGACGAATACATTTAATATTAGTACGGCAGCTTCTTTCGTGTTAGCAGGTGCGGGCGTTAAACTCGCAAAACATGGAAATCGTAAAATTTCAAGTGCTGCAGGAAGTTCAGATGTATTAGAAGCACTTGGCATTCGTTTAGATTTTAATCGTGAACAATTAGCTTATTTACTCGACCGGGAAGGTTTGGCATTTATTTTCGCGCCACATGTTCATCCGAAAATGAAGCGCATTGGTGCCATTCGTCAAGAAATCGGAAAGCCAACAATCTTCAACTTAGTAGGTCCACTGACGAATCCTTTAAAGTTAAGCTCTCAGTTTACAGGGATTAGTCGGAAGAGTTTTATAATGGAGTACGCTTCTGTCTTGTCGATTTTAGGAAGAGAAAGAGCGATTGTCGTTTCAGGTGCAGAAGGAATGGATGAAGCGTCGCTTGCGGGACAAAATTCATTTGTGCTTGTTGAAAAAGGAGATTTAATCCCTTTTACATTAACGCCAGATGATGTTGGCTTAAAACAAGCACCATTATCCGCCATTCGTGGTGGTGATGCGATGGAAAACGCTCAAATTATTCGTGCGATTTTAAGTGGTGAACGAGGGCCTCATTTCGATACAGTCGTCTTTAATGCAGGGATCGCCCTTTTTGCAGATGGCCAAGTAGGAACGATTCAAGAAGGTGTTAAAAAAGCGGTCGATAGTATTTTATCGGGAC
>CANSAF010000095.1 GCA_947644645.1 uncultured Sporosarcina sp.
ATTCTGTGATTAGCTTTAATCAACATAAAAAATGGCGCGACGATATTATGCTTCGAATGGCTGTGACAAAAGGAGCTAAAGCGCTTGATGTCTGCTGCGGAACGGCAGATTGGACAATTGCACTTGCCAAAGCAGCGGGTCCTGATGGGCATGTGACTGGGCTAGATTTCAGTGAAAATATGTTAGAAGCTGGAAGACCGAAAGTCGCTTCTTATTCAAATATTGACTTGATTCATGGCAATGCGATGGAACTTCCATTTGAAGATAATAGTTTTGATTATGTCACAATTGGTTTTGGTCTACGCAATGTGCCAAATTATGAAACAGTATTAAAAGAATTATATCGAGTTGTGAAGCCTGGTGGGATGGTTGCTTGTTTAGATACATCACATCCAGAAATGCCGGGATATAAGCAATTGTTTAGATTTTACTTTAAAGTGATTATGCCGATGTTCGGAAAAATATTTGCAAAAAGTTATGATGAATACGCTTGGTTGCAAGAGTCTACAGATCAGTTCCCAGGGATGAAAAAACTTGCCGGGATGTTTGTCGATGCAGGCTTCAAAAGTGTTTCCTATAAAGCTTATAGCGGAGGCGCGGCAGCTGGTCATATCGGCATTAAACAATAAATTTCGCAGGGGAAGGGTTTCATTTGGAAAAGTTACAAGCTTTATCGCTTTACGCTAAATTCCGTAAAGATTTGAATTATATAGAGAAGGAACTTGAGTGTTCCGTTGATTCGGCTTCCCCGATTATTCGGCAAGCTTCACTTCATTTGCTGCGTGCAGGAGGGAAGCGAATCCGGCCGATTTTTGTTTTACTTGCATCAGAGTTTGGCGAGTTTTCTTTGGAACGCGTTGGCAAAGTGGCGGTCGCATTAGAACTTGTGCATATGGCTTCTCTCGTTCATGATGACGTCATTGACAATTCAAATATGCGACGCGGCCATCAAACAGTAAAGGCAAAATGGAATAATCGAATTGCGATGTATACGGGCGATTATATGTTTGCACAAGCGCTTGTTTCAATTGCGGACATTCATAGTCCGGCAGTTCATCAGCTGCTTGCAAAAACGATGCTAGAGATTTGTGAAGGTGAAATGATTCAAATCGAGCACCAACGCATTGTTGACCAAACATTACGTGATTATTTACGCCGAATTAAACGAAAAACAGCACTTCTTTTATCATCGAGTTGTGAATTAGGTGCACTCGTGGCAGATGCCGATGAAAAGGATGTTCAAAGACTTAGTCGTTTTGGTTATTATGCTGGAATGTCGTTTCAAATTACAGATGATATTCTCGATTTTACATCGACGGATGAAAAACTTGGAAAACCGGCGGGCAGTGATTTATTAAATGGGCATTTAACATTGCCAGCACTTTACTTAAAAGAAGATCCAACATTCCAAGTTTATATGAAACAAGCTTTTAATGGGCAATTAACGGAACAAACACGTCATGAAATGTTGACGTATGTTCGTTCGTCAGGTGCAATTAAAAAAGCAGAAGCGATGAGTGATTTATATTTAGAAAAAGCACGCAGGGAATTAGCGGCATTGCCAGATGAAAAAGCAAAGACTGCATTTATGCAAATTGCCGATTTTATTGGTCGTCGTAATTATTAAAAAAAGAAACACTTGAAAGAAACAGTAGCGGGTGATACGATTTACAAGGGAAGTCCCGCCATATACATAATAGAGGAGTGTTTTGAATGGAAAAAACATTTTTAATGGTTAAACCTGACGGCGTACAACGCAATCTAATTGGAGATATTGTAAGCCGTTTCGAACAAAAAGGTTTCAAACTTGCAGGTGCTAAATTAATGCAAGTATCTGAAGCATTGGCTGAGGAGCATTACGGCGAACATAAAGAGCGTCCATTCTTTGGCGAGCTTGTAGATTTCATTACTTCTGGACCAGTTTTCGCAATGGTTTGGGAAGGTGAAAATGTTATTTCAACTGCACGTTTACTTGTTGGCGCGACGAACCCAGCTGAATCAGCACCGGGAACAATTCGTGGCGACTATGCAATGACAGTTGGGAAAAACATTATCCACGGATCTGATTCACCAGAGTCGGCTGTTCGTGAAATCGGCCTTTTCTTCAAAGAAGAAGAGCTTGTCACATACGACAAAACAATGTCAACTTGGATTATCTAATTCAAAGACCAAAAACAGCCAAGCGGTTTTTTCGCGCGGCTGTTTTTCTTATCAATTGAAACTGCTCGGCTATTGCCGAGTTTTCTTTTATATTCAGTGAAAGTGGGGGTTTTTATGGCAGATTATCAAAAGTTTATTGGCAATATTAAGCGAAAAACAGGGATCGATTTGTCGCTTTATAAGGAAGCGCAAATGAAAAGAAGATTAACATCGCTTTATGAAAGAAAAGGTTGTCGTAACTTTGAAGATTTTTTTAGTGCAATTCAAAATGATTCTAAAGTGTTAGATGAGTTTTTGGATCGTATGACGATTAATGTATCAGAATTTTATCGAAACAAAGAGCGCTGGGACGTTCTTGAAAACACTATTTATCCAAGGTTATTATCAAAGAGTAAAAAACTGAAAATTTGGAGTGCTGCGTGTTCAACAGGAGAAGAGCCCTATTCGTTAGCGATGGTTCTTACCTCGCATGTCCCGCTTCGTGATATTTCAATACTCGCAACAGATTTAGATGAAGGAGCAATAGACCGAGCAAAAGTAGGTCTTTATGCAGAGCGCTCTTTGAAAAATGTACCGAAAAATGTAGTAAGCCAGTATTTTGTCAATGAAGGTTTACATTATCAAGTGACCGATGACATTAAAAAGACAGTGACGTTTAAACAACATAATTTATTAAGCGATCGTTATGAAACTGGTTTCGATTTAATTGTTTGCCGTAATGTGATGATTTACTTTACGGAAGAAGCGAAAGATGAAATCTATATGAACTTCGCTAAATCATTAAAACCAGGTGGTATTTTATTTGTCGGTAGTACCGAACAAATTTTTAATCCTGAAAAATATGGTTTAGAATCTATTGAAACATTCTTTTACAAGAAAAAATAAGTCTCTCATCATCTTTAAATTCAAAAAAGCGCGAAAGATAGTTTTTGTTTAATAATTTTTTGAAAAAATCATAGTCGAAATGAAAACAATTTGGTATAGTGCTATAAAGCGAAACTTCAATCAACGGCGATTTTCCGTTGATTGGAGAAGCAATGATATAGAAAAATAGGGGGAATGAGCATGAGGTTTTTTACAGCGGGAGAATCGCACGGACCACAACTAACAGCAATCATTGAAGGTTTGCCAGCACAAATGGATTTAACAGTTGAAATGATTAATAAAGAATTGGCTAGAAGACAAGGTGGTCATGGTCGGGGAAGACGTATGCAAATTGAAACGGACGAAGTTGTCATTTCATCAGGTGTTCGTCATGGAAAAACACTCGGTTCCCCAGTCACATTATCAGTTGTGAATGATGACTTTAAACATTGGACAAAAATTATGGGCATTGAACCACTCGGTGAAGATCAAGACCCAGCTGATATTAAACGACAAATTACTCGCCCGCGTCCGGGACATGCAGATTTAGTCGGCGGTATGAAATACGGTCATCGCGATTTACGAAATGTACTTGAACGTTCATCTGCTCGTGAAACGACAATGCGTGTTGCTGTTGGTGCAGTGGCGAAAAAGTTTTTAGAAGAATTAGGCATTCAAACGGTTGCACATGTGCATGAAATTGGCGGCGTGAAAATTGACCCATCTTCTTATGAAGATTTAACGATGGAGCAATTACGCGAAGTGATTGAAAATGACCCAGTTTATTGTGCAGACCCAGCAGCTTCTAAAAAAATGGTTGCAGCAATCGATGATGCGAAAGAGCGTGGAGATACAATTGGTGGCGTGGTAGAAGTTATTATCGAAGGATGTCCACCAGGAATTGGTAGTTATGTTCAATTCGATCGTAAACTCGATTCGAAATTGGCAGGCGCAATGATGAGCATAAATGCTTTTAAAGGCGTGGAAATTGGCCTCGGCTTTGAAATGGCAAGACTTCCTGGAAGTCAAGTGCATGATGAAATTCAGTGGGATGAAGAAAATGGCTATACGCGTAAAACAAATCGCTTAGGTGGTTTGGAAGGTGGTATGTCAACAGGAATGCCAATTACTATTAAAGGTGTTATGAAGCCAATTCCAACGCTTTATAAACCACTTGAAAGTGTCGATATCGATACGAAAGAACCTTTTGTTGCGACGATTGAACGTTCTGACCCTTGTGCGGTTCCAGCAGCTTCCGTTGTTGCAGAGCATGTGATTGCAACTGCACTTGCACAAGCCATTATGGAAGAATATCGATCGGACACAATCGACGGATTGAAAAAAGAAATTGATGCAGTTAGACAATATGTAAAGGAGTTTTAAAATGGAAAAATTGACAGTGCAAACGAAAAGTCATCCCTACGATGTACATATCGGTTCATCGACTTATGCGCTTTTCGCAACAGTTTATAAAGAGCTGTTAGAAAATGCAGATCGAATTGCAATATTAGTAGATGAAGACGTTGCAAAATTGTATTTGCCAAAACTGGAAGCAGCCCTTCAATTTGTCAAAGACAAAGTCGTCTGTAAAGAAGTACCTGCCGGTGAAGCATGTAAAACGATCGAGACGTATCAAGACTGTCAATCCTTTTTACTCCAAGAAGGCTTTACGCGCCAATCGCTCATCTTGGCGTTTGGCGGGGGAGCTTGTGGGGATTTAGCAGGCTTTGTTGCTGCAACATTTATGCGAGGCATTCAATATATTCAATGCCCGACAACCATTTTAGCACATGATAGTGCAGTAGGCGGAAAAACGGCAATTAATATGCCAGAAGGAAAAAATATGGTCGGTGCTTTCCATCAACCATCTGCGGTTTTATTTCAAACAGATTTATTTTCTTCCTTGCCACCAAGAGAAATGAGATCGGGATTAGCGGAGCTATTAAAACATGCATTCATTTCAAATGAAGAATGGACATTACAATTACTTGCGAATGAGTCATTTACGACACCTTCTGAAAAATGGTTAGCGGAAGAATTGTTGAAAGGCATTGCGGTCAAAGCAAAGATTGTGGGGGAAGATGAGTTTGAACATTCTACCCGGAAATTTCTCAATTTTGGGCATACATTCGGGCATGCGGTAGAAGCAGCTTGCGGATTTGGACGATTAAGTCACGGGGAGTCCATAATGATTGGAATGGCGTATAGTTTATTATTAAGTGAAGTACTAGGTCATACAAATCGTACATTGACAGATCAATTGATTCAGTTTGCAAAAGCACAGCAATATTCATTCGAACCAATTTATGATGTTTCATTTGAAGTTTTTATGGACTATATGCAAAAAGATAAAAAAATGTCTCACGGCAAATTGAATTTTGTGCTGTTAAATGGTATTGGAAATCCATTTGTCGTTGAAGTGACAGAAGAAGCGTGTTTACAAGCATTTGAACAATTAAAAACAAGGGCGGAGTGAATGTTATGACAGTAAGAGGATTAAGGGGTGCGACAACAGTTGTAGCGGATGAGCCGGAAGCGGTTCTAGTAGCTACAGAAAATTTGGCAAAAGAAATTGCAAAGGCAAATGATGTTTTACCAGAAGATATTATTTCGGTATTAGTTTCAACGACAACAGATATCGGCTCGACATTTCCAGCGAAAGCTGTACGATCGATTGAAGGATGGAAGTATGTTCCAGTTATGTGTACGCATGAAATGGACGTGCCGGGTGGATTACCGCTTTGCATTCGGATTTTAATGCATGCAAATTGCGATAAGTCTCAAAAAGAAGTCATTCATATTTATCAAAACGAAGCGATTCAATTAAGACCAGATTTACAAAAATAAATTTATTATTATGGGGGAAAAAACAATGCATTGGAAAAATGTACTAAAAGATATGAAACCTTATACACCTGGAAAATCGATTGAAGAAGTGAAAAAAGCTTATCAATTAGAAGAAATTATTAAACTCGCTTCCAATGAAAACCCATATGGTGCTTCACCAAAAGCGCAAGCGAAATTATTAGCTGGTTTAAATGGATTGGAAATTTATCCGGATGGCTATGCTGGGAGTTTGCGTACGCAAATTGCTCGTAAAATTGGCGTTGGCGAAGATGAATTATTATTCGGAAGTGGCTCTGACGAAATTATTGTGATCATTGCACGCGCGCTTTTAGGTGAAGGAACGAATACGATTTGCGCGACGCCAACTTTCCCACAATATAAGCACCATGCATTAATTGAAGGGGCAGAAGTGAAAGAAATTCCTTTAGTCGACGGCGCGCATGATCTAGATGGATTTTTGGCGGCAATTGATGACAATACATCTGTTGTTTGGTTATGTAGCCCGAATAATCCAACAGGAAATTTGATTGAAAATGATCGTCTTATGTCATTTTTAGAACAAGTGCCAGCGCATGTATTAGTGGTCCTGGATGAAGCTTATTATGAATATATTACAAATGATCAATACATAGATACAACAAAATTATTCCAACAATATAAGAATGTAATTATTTTACGAACGTTTTCAAAAGCATATGGATTAGCCGCTTTACGTGTTGGCTATGCAATTGGGGATGCATCTGTTATTACACCTTTAAACACAGCGCGTAGTCCGTTTAATGTGACAAGTTTAAGTTTAGCTGTCGCGGAAGAAGCACTCGCGGACGATGCATTTATTGAAGAATGTCGCGAATTAAATCGCGCGCAAATGGAACGTTTTTACACATATGCAAAAGAGCATAATCTTCATATTTATCCTTCAGAGGCTAATTTCGTTTTACTGCAAGTTCCTGGAAGTGCAACAGACGCAACAGAAGCATTGTTGAAAAAAGGATATATCGTTCGAAGTGGAGATGCGCTTGGCACACCAGGATATGTGCGTGTAACGATTGGTACAGAAAAACAAAATGATGGCTTCTTTGCTGCATTTGATACTTTACTATAAAAGGTGTTGAATAATAAAAATGACGATACATGTTTCGATTATAGGACTTGGTTTAATAGGCGGTTCATTAGGGCTTGCATTAAAAAGAGATCGGAACGTCCATGTGACGGGTTTTGATAATTCGTATGGGACAATGCAAGAAGCTTACCGCCGAGGAATTATAGATACAATTGCCGCCTCTCTCCATAAAGCTGGAGAAGAGGCGGATATTATTATTTTTGCAACGCCGGTCAATACGACGGTTCGTTTATTGAAAGAATTACCTAACTGGAAATTAAAAGAGAATGTCATTATTTCGGATACAGGGAGTACGAAAGCGCCAATTATGGAAGCAGCTGCTCATTTAAGGCGAAAAGGAATTACTTTTATCGGTGGACATCCAATGGCAGGCTCTCACAAAAGCGGTGTGTCCGCGGCAAAAGAACATTTATTTGAAAATGCTTATTACATATTATCACCGGCACCTCAGGTGAATAAAGAGCAAATTCAACGTATGCAAAATTTGCTTATCCCAACAAAAGGAAAAATTGTCGTATTAAATGCAGAAGAACATGATCGAATGACTGCGATTGTGAGTCATTTCCCGCATTTAATCGCTTCTTCACTCGTCGGGCTGTTATCGGAACAAGAAGTACATAATCCGTTTGTAAAAGAGCTTGCGGCGGGGGGATTTCGCGATTTAACGAGAATCGCTTCCGCAGATCCGATTATGTGGCGTGATATTACGACACAAAATAAAGAAGAATTACTTAAGCAACTCGATTATTGGACGGATGGTATGGAACGTATACGACAAATGCTTGAAGAAAATAATCCGGAAAAAATTCAAACATTTTTCCAAGATGCAAAAGTGTTTCGTGATGAACTGCCGATTACATCGAAAGGTGCGTTATTTACGACTTATGATTTACATGTAGATGTGCCTGACCATCCAGGGGTCATCTCTGAAGTTACAAAAATATTGGCAGATGAACGAATTAGTATTACCAATTTACGCATCGTTGAAACAAGAACAGATGTCTTTGGAATTTTAGTCATTAGTTTTCAAACGACGAAAGATCGTGAAAAAGCTCAACTGGCTTTATCGGAAGAAACAGAGTATAGCTCACATATTGTGTGATGATTGATTTGGAAAGGGGAATGAATGAATTGACGACTGTACATTTTAAAAATGCTAGCGTAACAGGTGAACTCCAAGTGCCTGGTGACAAATCGATTTCACATCGTGCTGTCATGCTTGGTTCAATTGCGGAAGGTAAAACGAAGATTACTGGTTTTTTAAATGGTGATGACTGTTTAAGAACGATTGAAATATTTAAACAGCTCGGTGTGAAAATTGACGTAACAGGTACAAC
>CANSAF010000096.1 GCA_947644645.1 uncultured Sporosarcina sp.
ACCTCCTTTTCATTCGATGTTGTCCAATTAGAACGGTAAGTCGTCATCCGATACAGTGATCGGACCACTATTCGTTGCAAATGGATCATCGTTCATATTTGTATAGTTCTGTTGACTCGGTTGTTGATTCGATTGGTAACTTGGTTGTTGTTGGTAATTTCCTTGTTGCCCTTGTTGCGGAGGCGGAGCACTTTGATATTGATCAAATCCACCACCGCCGCCACCTCTGTCAGCATTCGCATTACGTGGTTCAAGAAACTGTACGCTGTCAGCAACAACTTCTGTCATAAAGACACGGTTACCATCTTTACCATCGAAGCTACTCGTCTGAATACGACCTTCGATTCCAGCAAGACTACCTTTTCTTAAGAAGTTTGCTGTGTTTTCAGCTTGTTTTCTCCAAGTCACACAGTTAATAAAATCTGCTTCACGTTGACCTTGTTGGTTCGTGAATGTTCTATTCACAGCAAGTGTAAAACGTGTAACTGCCACGCCACCTTGCGTATACTTCAGTTCAGGGTCTTTCGTTAAACGACCAACTAAAACGACACGATTAATCATCAGAATTCAACCCCCTCATCATTTATAATTATCTATTCAGTGGCTTACGCGTCTAAACGGATAGCCATGTGGCGAATAATATCTTCGTTAATATTCGCTAAACGAGTGAATTCGTTAAGTGCTTCTTCAGTAGCGTTAAGTGTTACTAATTGGTAGTAACCTTCACGGAAGTCATTGATTTCGTAAGCTAAGCGGCGTTTGCCCCACTCTTTCGACTCGATGATTTCAGAACCGTTTTCAGTAAGGATGTTATCAAAACGCTCTACTAACGCTTTTTTCGCATCTTCTTCAATTGTTGGTTGTACAACATACATAATTTCGTATTTTCTCATCTTTCGTCACCTCCTTATGGACTTTGGCCAACTGAACCCAGTCGGCAAGGAGCAAGTAATCATCTATTACTCACATCAATTGATTTTAACATAAAGCATGTCCAGATACAACTATTACCTTGCTTTTGAAAAATATTTTTCTTTTCTTTAAACTAGAGGAAAGGAGTGAAATGATGAACCTCTCACATGAACCAACCCGTGTTGTTGAATTAAATATGAATACCATTGTTAAGGAGATGCTTTATTGGACGGGAATTTCTCTAGCTATTTTATTTGCTTTATATATGATGATTCATCGAACTTTTAGTTTCTCACTGTCTTTTCTTTCAATCGGAAAAGATATATTGCTGTTTTCGATTGGTTATCTTTTGCTAATTGTTTTGCATGAGTTTTTTCATCTATTCGGCTTTCGCATTTTTTCGAATATGCCATGGCGGAAAATGAAAGTCGGCGTTAATTTGAAAATGGGAATCGCCTATGCAACAACGAGTGAATTCATGACGAACCGTGCCATTCGAAAATCTTTATTACTCCCTTTTTGGCTGACAGGCATTTTACCTGCTGTAATTGGTCTTTATATCGGAAGTAGTTTACTACTTATACTTTCCGCATTATTAATCGGAGGAGCCGCCGGTGATTTCAGTATGTATCGCCAATTAAAGAAATTCCCAGACGATTGGTTAATTCAAGATCACCCTTCAGAACCAAAACTTTTTCTTTTTGACCCAGAAACAAAAAATTTATAAACGAGTCGCAGGCCCGCAAGTCAAAAACAGCAAACAAACGCATCCACGCCCAAAACACAAAAAAAGCGAGGTATCCCGAAAGTCATGCACTTCGACTTTCGGGACAGCCTCCCTTAAACGTTAAAGCGGAATAAAATTACATCGCCGTCTTGTACAATATATTCTTTACCTTCTTGCCGAACTTTTCCAGCTTCTTTTGCAACTGCCATTGATCCAGCTTCTACTAAATCAGCATATGAAACAGTCTCCGCACGGATGAATCCTCTTTCGAAGTCCGTGTGAATGATGCCTGCACATTGCGGTGCTTTCATGCCTTTTTTGAATGTCCAAGCACGCACTTCTTGAACACCTGCTGTGAAGTAAGTTGCGTAGCCAAGTAATGAGTATGTCGCACGGATTAATAAATCTAATCCCGCTTCTTCAATGCCTAGTTCTTCAAGGAACATTGCTTTATCCTCATCATCTAACTCAGCCATCTCTTCTTCGATTTTTGCTGAAACAACGATTACTTCTGCATTGTCTCCCTTCGCAAAATCACGAACAGCTTGTACATATTCATTCTCATCAGCAGTCGTAATGCCATCTTCGTCAACATTTGCAACGTAAAGCATTGGTTTGATTGTCAGTAAGTTCATCCCTTTAATCAGTGCGAACTCTTCTTCTGCCAATTCAACAGAACGTGCTGGCTTTTCGTTTTCAAATGCTTCTTTTAGTTTCAATAAAACAGGCTCTTCAGCCATAGCTTCTTTATCTTTTTGTTTCGCCATTTTTGATACGCGCTCTAAACGACGATCTACACTTTCCATATCCGCAAGAATTAACTCTAAGTTAATAACTTCAATATCATGGATTGGATCTACTTTTCCAGATACATGCGTAATATTTTCATCAGCGAAGCAGCGAACAACTTGTGTAATTGCATCTACTTCACGAATATGTGAAAGGAACTTATTTCCAAGCCCTTCCCCTTTACTTGCCCCTTCAACAATTCCTGCAATATCTGTAAACTCAAATGCAGTTGGAACAGTCTTTTTCGGTGTTACCAATTCTGTTAACTTATCTAATCTTTCATCTGGAACTTCAACGATGCCTACGTTCGGGTCAATCGTACAGAATGGGTAGTTTGCCGCCTCTGCACCAGCTTTCGTAATCGCATTAAATAACGTTGATTTACCAACGTTTGGAAGTCCAACAATCCCAGCCGTTAAGGACATTTACTCCACACCTCTCGTTATATATCATGAAGCTGCCCAGATCGTCGACTGACTTTCTGGGCGCTCCTCATTTATCATAATTAATTTTTTAAGCGAATTGCCTTACTCAACTCTTCTAGTATAAAGAAAATTAGTGAAAATGTCTATTTTACTCTTCTGTCGCTTGCTCGATAACTTTCTTCATCTTTTTCGTAAACTCATTACGCGGCAACATGACACTATGACCGCAACCTTCACATTTAATGCGAATATCCGCACCCATTCGGATAATTTTCCACTTATTTGTGCCACATGGATGTTGTTTTTTCATTTCCACAATATCATTTAAAGCATATTCTTTTGTACTCAATTTTCTTTATTCCCCTTTACCATTTGATAAGCCATCTTTGGATATGGAATTTCAATCCCATTATTGTCTAAAAACAGCTTTAAATCTTTCCGGAACCTTCTGCCGAATGCCCATTGATGAGCTGGCAATGTTTCCGCCGTCACTCTAAAAACAATTTCTGTAGCAGTTAAATCTTGCACACCGATTAACGTCGGCGATGCAACAAGTTCTTCATATTCATCCGATAAATTCGTAATAAACTGCTCAATTAATTTCTCCGCATCTTTAATATCTGTATGGTAATCAATGCGAATATCAATAATTGCCAGTCCATTATTAATGGAATAATTGACAACACCTTCTATATTTCCATTCGGAAGAATATGAACTTCCCCGCCGTAAGCTTGAATTTTTGTCGTGCGTAAACCAATTTCCATCACAGTTCCTAAAGCTTCACCAACTTGCACATAGTCGCCAACTGAAAACTGATCTTCAAAAATAATGAAAAACCCAGAAATAACATCTTTCACTAAACTTTGAGCACCGAATCCAACTGCCAAACCAAGTACTCCCGCACTGGCAAGTAAACCGCTCACATCCATATATTCAGACAAAATTGCAAGAATTGCTGAGAAATAAACAACATAGGACAATACATTTTCCAGCAATTTCAATAAGGTTTTTTCACGTCTTTCAGATGGTCGGATTTTCGTTTTTATTTTAAAAGTAAACATTCTACGGATGATTCTTTTTCCGACACTAACAACAAAAATTGACAGAGCAATAATAAAAATGATTTTAAATATATGTGCTCCTAGATCAATCCACGTCTCTTCATTCAATATAAACACTTTTAAATCATTCCATTGTTTCTTCAAATAAACACTCCCTTCGTATACTTTCACGCACTTTTGTATAGACTCTTACTAAAACTGAAATGGAGTTGTCTTATGCGAGCCACTATTCCTAGTACATCTAAACCAACTTTTCGAATCCATTATAAAGAAACGGGCGCTGTTTGGAAATTAAGCACAAAGTTTTTAGAAGAAATTCCATTCCATTTAGAGAATCTGACATTTCTCTGCATCGGCACGGACCGATCAACAGGCGATGCGCTCGGTCCTTTAACAGGTTCCCATTTATCAGAACAAAAAACATTTCCTTTTTCTGTAATTGGAACATTAGCAGAACCAGCACATGCTTTAAACTTAGAAGAGCGAATCCAAGAAATCCAACAACAACATCCAGATTCTTTTATTATTGCAATCGATGCTTGCTTGGGTAAAGGAACTTCAGTAGGTCAATTCCTTTTTGAACAAGCACCAATGCTTCCAGGACAAGGCGTTGGCAAAAATTTACCTGCTGTCGGTCATATGTCAATCAAAGGTGTCGTGAATATCGCAGGCTTTATGGAACACGCCGTTTTACAAAGTACGCGACTTCATTTGTCATTTGAAATGAGTCGAATACTTGCCCGTGCACTCCAACTTGCCTATAGTCGTTATCATTCACAAGAAATGAACAATCGAAACAATTATACCGACAATCAATATGCCAGGCACTAAATTAGCTACTCTAATTTTCGTTAAACCAATTAAATTCAAACCAATTGCAAAGATCATTAATCCCCCAGTTGCTGTCATTTCGGAAATGAAGAAATCTAGTAAGTCTGGGGGAATAAATCGACTAATTTGCGTAGATAATAGCGCAATCAGACCTTGATACAGAAATACTGGTAGGGCCGAAAATGCAACACCAATGCCTATACTTGAACTGAGAATAATAGCAGTAAAACCATCAATAATCCCTTTCATCATTAAGACATTATGATCATTTCGAATTCCACTATCAATCGCGCCGATAATCGCCATTGAACCAACCACGAAAATCAATGTTGCCGTAACAAATCCTTCTGCAATATTCCCTTCTTTATTTTTCTTTGGAAGTTTCGATTCAATCCATTGACCGAGTCTCGTGACCAAATCATCTAAGTCTAGCCACTCACCAACGACTGCACCGATCACAATACTAATAATAACAATCAAAATTTGCGTACTTTCAAAAGTCATTTGAATCCCAATAACCGCTACGGCAAGCCCGATGCCGTACATAATGGTTTCTTTCATACGCTCAGGGATATTATGCAAAAATCGACCAATTACTGCCCCTATAATAATGAGCAAAGCATTCACAATCGTCCCAAATAAAACCATATGTAACCCCCCTTTTAAAAAACAACGGAGCTGTTCAAAAAATCACTTTCATGATTTCTTGGACGCTCCATGTTTTGTTTACTCCTAAAGTAAACAAATATCAGTAAAACTACTTATCATTCATTTAATAAATCTAAAATCCTCTCCAAATCTTCCTCTGAAAAGAATTCAATTTCAATTTTTCCTTTATCTTTTGTCTTCTTAATTTTGACGCTTGTCCCGAAATAATCACGCAAATGAGATTCACGTTCTTGTAAAAACAAATCTTTCTTTTCTACCGGCGTTTCACGTGGAACATCTTCGTTTAATTTTTGAACGAGTCTTTCCAATTGACGAACATTAAGTCCTTCTTTCATAACTCTGTCAGCCGTCGGGATAATTTGCGTTTTCTTTCGAAGTCCAAGCAATGTTCGTCCATGCCCCATTGATAAACGACCATCTGTCACCATATCTCGTACTTTTTCAGGCAACCCGAGCAATCGAATATGGTTCGCAATATGAGATCTACTTTTCCCAAGTCGTAATGCAAGTTGTTCTTGCGTAAATTTAAGATTCCCCATCAACTTACTATATGCTTCTGCCTCTTCAATAGGTGTTAAATCTTCTCTTTGTAAGTTTTCAAGAATCGCAAGCTCCATCGTTTCTTCGTCGGTCAAATCACGAACAATCGCCGGGATTTCATCCAGTCCCGCAAGTTTTGCCGCACGAAAACGTCTTTCCCCAGCGACGATTTCATACAATGTGCCCTTTTTTCGAACAATAATCGGTTGTAATATCCCATGTTCTTTAATCGAATCACATAATTCCTGAATCGCTTCATCATCGAAAATTTTTCGTGGTTGATAAGGATTCGGTTGAATGCTTTTCAAATGTAGATTTTCGATTGTTTCGACTGTCGCCAATGATTCCCCAGGAAATAAAGCATTAATTCCTTTACCTAGACCTTTAGCCATCATGCACCACTTCCTTTGCCAGCTCTAAATATACTTCTGCTCCCCGTGATCTTGAATCGTAAATAATAATCGGCTCACCATGACTCGGTGCTTCACTTAATCGCACATTTCTTGGAATAATGGTTTTATAGACTTTATCTTGAAAATACTTTTTTACTTCTTCAATAACTTGAATGCCTAAATTTGTTCGTGCATCGAACATCGTTAAAAGTACTCCATCAATAACAAGGGCTTCATTTAAATGTTTTTGTACTAAACGAATTGTACTTAATAATTGGCTTAAACCTTCTAATGCATAATACTCGCACTGAACTGGAATAATGATTGAGTCAGATGCAGTTAATGCATTAATCGTTAATAAACCAAGTGAAGGCGGACAATCGATAATGACATAATCATATTGATCTTTCACTTGATGTATCGCATGCTTCATACGGACTTCTCTAGATATTGTGGAGACAAGTTCAATTTCTGCACCTGCCAATGAAATCGTTGCTGGAATAATATCCAAGTTTGCAACTTTTGTTGATAAAATTACGTCGCGAATCTCAACATCATCAATTAATATATCGTAAATACATTGCTGAACGTCACCTTTATTAATGCCTACCCCGCTTGTTGCATTGCCTTGTGGATCTGTGTCAATGAGCAATACTTTCTTTCCGAGATGGGCAAGGCAAGCACTTAAATTAACGGATGTTGTTGTTTTTCCGACGCCTCCTTTTTGGTTAGCAATCGCTATAATCCTGCTCAATCTTGCACCTGCTTTCTGTTTTCATACCGAGTTTGCGGTCTAATTATTCACTCTAATCTAAATCCAACTATATTCCCTTTTATTCTATCATATGGATTCAGCTGGTGCGATTTTCTTCTGTTTTTATGCGCGTTGATTTTGTTTTGCATACACAAACAGAAAGCGCACTTGCCAAGCAGCTCGTTAAAAGCCGAGAAACGCATCTCCTTTACGAACCTAATACCGCGAAGCGCTCCTAAAAGCACGAACTTGGCTTTTAGGGGTAGCTTTCTATAAAAAAAATAGGGCTTGTTCAGAAAGTCTTTACTTAACTCTCTGGACAACCCCTATTATTTGTTTTTAGGTATTTTCACCGTAATTTGATAGTAATCATCCGCATCTTCTTCTTCTGTCTGTACATCGATTCCGCTTTTAGATACGAGGGACAAAGATTGTTTAATCGTATTTAAGGCAATTCGAACATCGCGACTGACAGATTTTCTTTTTGGACGTTGTACTTTTTGTTCTTTTTCTGGCGGATTGAGGATTTCATCGATACGCGCTTCTAACTGCTTCACATTTAATTGTTCTTCGATCACAATATGACATAACTCAACTTGTAAATCATGTTCTTTCAATGAAATGAGTGCACGCGCATGTCTTTCTGAAATCTTTTTATCCATAATAGCCGTCTGAATTTCTTCGGGCAGCTTTAATAAACGAAGCTTATTAGCAATTGTTGATTGACCTTTGCCCAATCTTTGCGCCAATGCTTCTTGCGTTAGTGCATGAAGTGCTAATAATTGCTCATATGCATACGCTTCTTCAATTGGCGTCAATTCTTCACGTTGCAAGTTCTCGATTAAAGCAATTGAAGCCGTTTCTTTGTCATCTAATTCCCGAACAATCGCAGGCACTTCTGTCCAGCCTAGAGACTTCATCGCACGGTATCGACGTTCACCTGCGATAATTTCAAATTGACCTTCTCCGGCTGTTCGAATAACAATTGGTTGAATGACACCATGTGTATGAATCGTTCGAGCGAGCTCTTCAATTTTCTCTTCTGAAAAAATTGTTCTCGGCTGATATTGGTTCGGTACAATCAAATCAATCGCGACTTGCTCGACTTTTTCAAAATCATTTTCTTCAATCGTTTTAAGTTCTGTTTTCTCGCTTCCGCCAAAAAAACGTGAAAAAGGACTTTTCATTTCCGGCACCACCTTTTCCAAACTACTTCATC
>CANSAF010000097.1 GCA_947644645.1 uncultured Sporosarcina sp.
ATTTTAAATAAAAACTTAATCGTTCCATCCGCTGATTCTTGTTTCACTGTCTGTTCAAGCGATTGAATGATATAATGTTCTTCAAGTAAAGCGATACAATCTTTATTAATATTTTTCATATCTGAAAAAGATGTGACGCGCTTTTTATATAGCCAATCCCAAATTTGGTCGGCTCTAAAACGTTTCTGACCATTTTCAATTAACCATTCTGTTAATTGCTCAAGTGTCAATCCGTATACTGATTTTTTCATTTATTTTCCTCATTTCAAAAAATACAATTCATTCATTATACTACTTGAAGGAGCAAATTGGAACAACTAATTTACTCGGGAAGGAGCGATTATTTGAAAAAATCTTCTCAAGAAGTTTTATCAACAATCCAATATACTGTAGTCGAACGCTTCATCGAAAATTTCGAGCAACAGAAAAAAGAATTTCACTATACACTTTCTTTAACAAGGACTGCGGTTTATTCAAATTCACATCATTTCTTGCTTGAAACTTTATTTGACGTTTCTTTTAAGCCTTTATCTAACGGGCAAAGTTTCCTTTATTTGCATACCAATCAAGGGCTTTTTTCGTTTATCATTTCTTCTAATCCAGAAAAATTTATCCAAACATTTAAAAGCATTTCAAAATAAAATGTTTAAAACTCCTCAAAGTTGGTATACATAGACTGTAATCAAATTTGGAGGGATTTAAAATGGCAATTAAACACACAGTCGAAAACGTCGTGCAAGCGAAGGAAGAAGTCGAGAAATTAGTTGCAGAAGGTTATTCCCACGACGAGATTTATATTTTTGCCCATGACGAAAAAAGAGGCAAAGATATTACAGAAGCTTTAGAAACTGAAAAAGTTGGTGTCGCTGAAGAAGGTTTATGGAGTAAGATGAAAAACTTAGTTTCTTCACGCGGCGATGAACTCCGCAGTCAAATGCATGCTGCTGGCTTAACAGAAGATGAAGCAGCTACTGCGGAATCAGAACTAGATCTTGGTAAACTTGTGATTATCGCAAACAAAGCATAATCCGCAAATATAAATGAAAGGCTGTCCAAAATAAACTGGACAGCCTTTCTTTATGACATTGACGTTCCTGATAAAAAACGCTTTTTCAATTGTGTCGAGAGTAATTCAAAGGCAATGGCCACGATCAAAATTAAATATGTGATAAACCCAACTTCTCGTAAATCGAAATAAAAGTTTGATGCCATTAATAGCTCGAATCCAATGCCACCAGCACCCGCTGCTGCGCCCATCGCAACGGCCACCGTAAAATTCGTTTCAAATCTCAGAAATGTCCATGATAATAATGAACTTGTTGTCGATGGAATGACTGCATGCGTCACAATATGCCACCAATTCGCACCACCCGCTCGAAGTGCTTCAAGTACACCTTCGTCAATTTCTTCAAATGCTTCAGAATAGGCTTTCACTAAAAATGCAATCGAATGGAAAGTCATCCCAATAATGACAGCTTCACTCCCTAGTCCCGCCGCAATTGCGAATATTAACACCCATAAAACAGTTGGCACTGCACGAATAAAAGTAATGACAATAATAATCGCACTAGAAACCGTCTTTGATGATAAATTTTTCGCAGCAAATAATGCGAGAAACAATGAAATAATCGCACCTATAATTGTTGATAAAATTCCAAGTCCAATTGTTACACCCACTTGCCCAAGCGCTTCTCCGAATGTAAAATGACTCATAGCCGGTTGAAAAAACATCACTTTCACATTATAAATCGTATCTGTCACAGCTTGAACAAAAGATATTCCTTTGTAGTCAAAAGTTAAAAACCCATAAACCGTTAAGAGAAATAGTGCTAAAAACGTCGTAAACATGACAACTTGTCGTTTCCCCCACGTTTTTATTTTAATTTTCCCTGCATTTGTTTGCTTAAAACGAGGGACGTGATGATCCTTCGCAATCGTCATTATAAAATCACTCTCCTAACATAATTCGATATGAGTTCAATCCCAATGACAACAATGACAATACTTAATGTAATGAGCGTAACGACTTCATAATTCATATTTTTATAATATAAATCAAACATAAACCCAATTCCCGTCCCCGTTAATATCCCTACAAGTGTTGAACTTCTAATATTTGTTTCAATCATATACAAAATCCAACTCATCATTTGTGGCAAACATTCTGGAATAACCGCTTTCATCACAATTTGAAAATACGTTGCACCTGATGCTTGTAATGCTTCTACTGATCCACTACTCGTTTCATCGATTGTTTCAATAAATGCACGGACTAAGAAACCGAATGTCGCTAGAAATAAAGCAAAATAACCCGTCAACGCGTTTTGACCAAAAGATAACAGTAGAATTAATGCCCAAGCAACGATTGGAATATTTCTATACACGGAAGCAATCACACGGCTTAATTTTGCAAAAAAGTCATTCACTTTTGTCGCTTCAGAGCCAAGTAACGCCAAAAATAGTGCTGAAACACCAGCTGTTGTTGTAGAGGTAATCGATAAGAATACTGTTTCAATCAATTTATCCATCACAGACGGAAGTTTTTCCAATGCTTGTTCTGTAATAAATAAATTTGAAATGATCCAAGTAAACGCCTTAGGTAATGTTTGAATACTGTATATAAAATTGAACTCTGTAAAACTTGCTGATGCAAGCATCACAACAATCAGCAATAGAAGGAAAATCGTTAGTTGTTTTTTATTACTTCTATACTCCCCAGTAATCATCTGGTCTTCCTCCTATTTCATCATTAAATGCGCTGCATTCGCACCATAAATTTCCCGAATCTCACGTTCCAATAAATCTTTAGGTGCCCCGTTATAAACAATTTCTCCAGCATTCAATCCAATAATGCGATCCGAATACTTTTTCGCGACATCTACTTGGTGTAAGTTGACAATACATGTAATATTCATCTCTGTAGAAATTTCTTTTAAATGATCCATAATAATTTTCGACGAACTCGGGTCGAGAGAAGCGATCGGCTCATCACATAATAAAAGCTTTGGCGATTGAATGAGCGCACGCGCAATCCCTACACGCTGTTTCTGTCCACCACTTAACTGATCACATCTTTTATAAGCATGTTCCGCCATCCCGAGCTTTTCCAATAAGTGAAACGCTTCTCTTTTTTCTTCTTCCTTAAATAAACTTAAAACGCCTTGAAACGTTGATTTATAGCCAAGTCTTCCGTGCAATACATTTTCAATCACCGTTAGACGAGACACCAAATTATAATGTTGAAAAATCATACCGATTTTCGTACGATTTTTACGTAAATTTCGTTTGTTTAATGCCATCATATTCGTTCCATCAAAATGAATTTCACCTGATGAAATATCAATCATTCGGTTAATACACCGTAAAAAAGTCGATTTTCCCGCACCGGACGGACCAATAATTGAAATAAACTCCCCTTGTTGAACATGTAAACTAATATCTGACAAAACGGGCTTATCCTTCTCATAATGCTTTGAAATATGATCCACTTGTAAAAGTACCATTTGAAAACTCCTTCAATGATTATTTCATAGACGTTTTACGATAGGGACACGCCTACCTAAATAGTCATTGGTAGGCGAGCCATCTTAAATTTATTTTGCAAGACCACGAATTGGATCAAACCATGCGTCTTCAACGATTAGAAAACGTTCTTCACCTGTTTTTGTAAAAAGTCCTGACATATCCGAGTCTTCTGGAACGAAGATTTTTTCATTATTCGCGATATCATCAGATACTAAAATCTCTTGGATTTTCTTTAAATCCTCTGGATTAATTGCATCTGTATTCACAACAAATGGTGCATTTAATACTGGCGTTACATGAATGAGTTTAAATAATTCACCGTATAAATTATTGAATGGCTCTTCCGCCCCGTCTTTCACTTTATAAACAGCACCTACCGTATTTGCTTCGCCTTCTTCAACTTCTACATAATTCGCAACACATGTATCACAAAATGCTGCTACATCGGCACGTTCCGTTAATAAATTTACCGCTGATCCTTGGTGTGAATCGCCATATAATACTTCTTCAAAGAAAATACCACTTTCCATTAAATCTTCTGGCGTTAAATCCTTCCACTCATCTTTTTCTGAGAAATGCGCAACGATATCACTAGATGGTACTTTAAAGCCTGATGTTGAACTATTTGAAACAAAAGAGAACTTTGCATTTTCAATCGTGTCTAATGAAAACTCGCCGTCTACTTTATACTGATCTTCATCTGCAAGTCTCGCAGCTAACCAACTATAATAAACAGCATCATCAATTGTGCCTGACACACCACTTGGTACAACGAGTGGTTCAATTTTTTCATTTTTATTTTTTGCTTCGATATAACCTTGTGCGCCCATAAATGCTAAAGCTGCATTACCATTTGCAATCGTTTCAATTGCAATCGCATAATCTGTCGTTAATTTATGCTCAACTTTTTTCCCTGTCACTTCTTCAATGACTTCTCCGATTTCATCTCTCGCTGCTTTTAAATCATTACCAGATTCATTTGGATACCAAACCATTGTAATTTCATCTGATTTTGAAGCATTACTCGGTGTACATGCTGCTAATAGTAATAAAACAAGTGCAAATGATAAATACGTCAATAATTTTTTCATGAGAATCTCCTTTTAGTAGAAGCTATTTTAACATGCTTCGTTATTGATATAATTTGTATTACTTTCTTGTTTCACATGACAAAACGTGTAATTTCTAACCCACAATCAAAATTTCGAAGTGGGCTCACTTCTTCACCGATTTTCACAACATGTCCATATCGATCATGAAAATCGCTCCCACCTGTTTGCATTAAGCCATATTTCTCAGCATATTTCTCCACAAGCAATCGATCTTCTTCAGAATGATCAGGATGATTTCTTTCAATGCCATCCAGACCGTAACAAATCAGTTCCGGAATCATTTCAAAGGAATCAAGTTGTCCGGGATGCGCCAAAACAGCAAGACCACCGTCTTTTTTAATCGCTTGAACGGCTAAAGTCGCATCTACATACTCAATATCTTTGGCACAAATGCCATTACCTTTAAATATTTTTTTATACAAAGTTTGATATTCTTCAGAAGCAAAATCTGCATTCGTCAAACAAGCCATAATATGTTGTTTATAAATCACACCAGACATCTTTGCCTTCTCTTTTATTTCATCTAGTTCAACTTGAAACCCATGCTTTTGTAATTGTTCAATTTGCCATAATGAATTTTCATGTCGTCTTTTCAGTAAGGGTGCGCATAATGCCCGTATGTTGGGCGCATCTTGGCGAAATGCATAGCCTAAAATATGCACTTTGCGGTTCCGCTTAAAATCATACGCTGATATTTCAATTCCTGGAATGACTGTCACATTATACTTTAAACTCGTCTTTTGAATCGTTTCTAAACCGTGTACTGTATCATGATCGACAATGCTAATATGTGTCACATTACGTCTTGAAGCTTCTTGCAAAATTTCATCAACGGACGCATAACCATCTGAATAATGTGAGTGTACATGCAAATCAACGATCAACTCGGTATCCTCCTTTTAAACGACCAATTGTTTTTTTAATGTAAAGACCTGATCACAAAGTCCATCCATAAATTCGATATCATGGAAAATGCCAATCATTGTTGTCCCTTCTATTTTCAAACGCTCTAACATTTCTCGAACCTTCAATTTAGATGCATCATCTAAACTTGCAGTCGGTTCATCAAGCAATAAAAGGCGCGGCTTTTTCACAATTGCACAAGAAATGTTCAAACGCAATTTTTGTCCACCAGAAAACGTATTCGGATAACGATCCCAAAGCTCAGGATCTAATTCAAAATGCGTTAACATTTCCGCCGCAACTCGACTCGCTTCTTCAGCCGTTCTTCCCATTTCAATAATGGATTGCTCTACAAGTTCAAACGCTGTTGTACGCGGTAAAGCATTCAAAAATTGCGATACATACCCAATTTCGTGTTTGCGTAAATCAATCATCTCCCTTTCGGATAATGTCGATAAATTCACTTTTCCGTATTTAGTGGAATCGTAAATGATATCTCCTGTTTCCGGAAAATATGTGCGGTAAATACTTTTTAAAATGGTAGATTTCCCACTACCACTTTTTCCAATAATCCCGAGAAATTCACCTTTTTGAATGGTGAAATGAATATCTTCAACAGCTTGCATCGTTTGTTTTAAATGATGATCCGTAAAAGATTTACTTAACCCATTCACTTCAAGTAAAGGAGTCATACAATCCCTGCCTTTTCTGGTTTTTGGAGTAGTGAACTGCGTCTTTTTTCGTTCACACGATATGCTAAACTAATAATCGGTTTTCCATCTACAATGGAATTTGTCACAACTGGAAAACCATCATCCATTTTTTCAATAATAATGATATCTGCTTTTTTGCCAACTTTAATGGAGCCAATTTCGTGATCCATTTTCACGGCTTTTGCAGGATTTAACGTCACGAGTTGGAACATTTCATGTAAATCACAATGATATTGTTCATGCAATTTAAATACTGAATGTAAAAGTGCCGCTGGATAATAATCACTGCATAATATTTGAATTGCTTTAGCTTGAATCGCTTCGGCTGCCGATAAATTTCCAGCATGGGAGCCATCTAGCATAACATTCGGTGCACCTGCAATCGTCCATAACCCCATTTTCGTTGCTTCTTTTGCCACTTCCATTGTTGTTGGGAATTCACTAATTGTCGTTCCATAATTTTTCACAAGAGCTAGCTTTTCAACTTGATCATCATCATGTGAAGCTACGGCAATATTATATTTCAACGCGATATTTGCCAATTCTTCAATTTGAGCGAGTGTAATTTTCTCTGTGTTTTTTCGTTCTTCAATCATTTGTTCTGCTTCTTCATTTGTTAATTCGCGGTAACCTTGCAAGGTTTGTTTATAAATTTCTAAATCACGATACTGACCTTGCCCAGGTGTATGATCCATAAAAGAAATTAAGTGAACTTTTTGTGCTTCGATATTTTGGCTAAACTGTTCAACCGCTTCAATATTATCAATCTCAAAGCGCGCATGAACTCGGTTCCGTATTAAATGTTCCTCGGCATGCGTCTCATTGATCACATCGATTAACCGATTGACATTTTCGGTTTTTCGAATTGGTTTATTCGAAAAGCCATCATCTTTATAAATCGATAATGAATGGAACATCGTCGTAATGCCGTGACTAACAAGGATTCTTTCCGCTTCCCGAATGCCTATCGTAAAGTCTAGTAAACAAGTTGGTCTAGGTGAAACAACATTTTCAATATAATCCGAATGAATATCGACAAACCCCGGTGAAATATAGCCACCACCTGCATCAATCACTTCATAGCCTTCGTATATTGAAATTTGCTGCGCTGGAATAATCGCTTGGATTCGATCTTTTTCAATGACAACTGCATGATTAAACAAGATTTCTTCTTCCGTTACAATTTGACCATTTGTCAATATATACATGTAAACACTCCTTTAAATAAGTGAGTAAACAAGTTGTTGCGTATAAGCATGTTGCGGGTCTTCTAATATTTGATCGGTTAAACCTTGTTCAATAATTTCACCATCCAACATGACAATTGTGCGGTTAGCAAGCATTCGAATCACTGCCAAATCATGAGACACAACCAACATACTAATGCCCAACTCACGCTGAATTGTTTTGATTAAGTCTAAAACACTCGCCTGCACCGATAAATCAAGTCCTGTCGTCACTTCATCTAATAATAAAATCGGCGGATGATTCGACAATGCTTTTGCAATTTGAACTCGTTGCTGCATACCACCTGAAAATTTTTTCGGTTCATCTTTCATACGCGAAATTGGAATATGCACATGTTCCAATAATCTTTTGCCTGTACTTTCCATACGCTCGACTTTTCTATCACCAGCGGCAATCAGCTTCTCAGCAATATTCCCGACAGAGGAAAAATCCATCTTCAAACCGAGCATCGGGTTTTGATAAACCATCCCAAGCATGTGATTCCGGACGAAACGCTTTTGTTGTTTGGACATCGTAAATAAATTTTGATATTCATATCGATTAATAAAAGCTTCTCCGCTCGTAACTTCTTCATCAAAATAAAGACTTTTCATCAAGGTTGACTTTCCACTACCGCTTTCACCGACAATCCCCAAAATTTCCCCTTCAAATATATAAATTGAATTAAATAATGACCTTCACGCTTTCTATTATCCCAAAAAGGGT
>CANSAF010000098.1 GCA_947644645.1 uncultured Sporosarcina sp.
TGATTTGCTCTATCTATTGTACACAAAGAAAAGAGCTATCACAATTGACGACAGCCCATCTTTCTAAATTAATTCATTTTCCCTTAAAATAAGTACCTTCTGACGCATGACACCAAATTTGAACGCCCTCTTCTTGAACCGCCGCTTCCTCTGAATAAAGCTGTCCATTTAAAGGATTCACTTGATCGGGTGCGATTTCTAATAAAGGAATTAAAACAAAAGCCCTTTCAGCCATACGTGGATGCGGCACAATTAAGCTTTCCGTTTCAATTTTCTCTTCATTGTATAATAAAATATCAAGGTCAACAGTTCGAGGTCCCCAACGAATCACTCGTTTCCGTCCTAGTTCTTGTTCGATTCCTTGACACACACTTAATAAGTCCGATGCCGTCAATGTCGTTTCAATTCCAATGACAATATTTAAAAAATCCGCTTGATCTGTATAGCCGACAGGCGCTGTTTCATAAATAGAAGAAATACTTTCAACTTTTGTATCTTCACGGTCACTTAATGCTTTAACCGCCTCTTCTAAATAAATTTCTCGCTCTCCAATATTCGAACCAATAGAAATGAAGGCTTTATTCACACATACTGCCCCCTCGTAATGTCAACTGCAACAGATGTATAATGTCCAGCAATCGGCGGATCTGGTTTAATCAACTGAACACGAACGCCTTTCACTTGCTCTCTATAATCTTTTAAAATACGACCCGCAATTTTTTCCGCAACACTTTCAATTAATTGAACAGGTGGTCCTTCCACAATTTCCTTACATAGTTCATACACTTCAGCGTAATTAACGGTTTTTGTTAAATCGTCCGTTTGTCCAGCTTCTTGAAGATCTGTCGCGAGTGATACGGTTACACGAAACCTTTGCCCTAATTTTGTTTCTTCCGGTAAAACACCGTGATAGCCAAAAAATAACATTTCATTTACATGAATATAATCCATCTCTACACCTCTTATCCGTTATAATGCGTTTTTCCAACTAAAACGTCCATCATTTTTGCCGCTTGTGCAATTTCTTTCACATCATGTACGCGCATAATATGACAGCCTTTTTCAATCCCGTAGCAAACCGTCGCATTGGTACCACTCAAACGTTCTGACACTGGAATATCGAGCACATTGCCAATTAAAGATTTTCGAGAAGTACCGAGTAACACTGGATAGCCCATAGCGGATAATTCTTTTAAATGCTGCATCGCAACGATATTTTCCACAGTATCTTTCGCAAAACCGATGCCAGGATCTAACCAAATATGCGCTTTAGGCACACCAGCCGACTCCGCAATATCGATACTCTCTTGTAAATCACTTTGCATATCAACCCATAAAGCATTGTCATACTTTGCGACTTCTCGATTATGCATTAAAATAATGGGCACATCGTATTCCGCCGCTACATTGGCAATGGCAGGTTCTCTTTTTGCACCCCATACATCATTAATGATACTGGCTCCTGCTTTTATTGCCGCTTCTGCTACCTGTGCCTTATATGTATCGATTGAAACGACGCAATCCAATTCTTTTGTAATCGCCTCAATAATCGGTGCTGTTCTTTCAAGTTCTTCAGTAAGAGAAACAGGTGCATGACCCGGTCGAGTCGATTCACCGCCAATATCAATAATTTTCGCACCTTGATGTAGCATCGTTTCAGCATGTTTTAACGCCGCGTCAATTTCACTATATTTGCCGCCATCCGTGAAAGAATCCGGTGTTACATTTAAAATCCCCATAATCACCGTTTCTCGGCGGAAATCGAGTGTCGTTTCTCCAAACTGATAAACATCTTTCGCATAAGCCAATTCCATCATTTAAAACCTTCTTTCTTCAATCATTTGTACATATCGCTCATGTAGGCGACCATAAATGATTCCTTTATGCCCCTGTAGTGGATGATTACCAATACTTTTTAAAGGCACGAGTTCTTGAACTGCGTTCGTTACAAATACTTCATCCGCTTCTTCCACATCTTCTTTTGAATAAAAACCTTCAGACACTTGCATATTTAAATCTTTAGCCATTTTCAAAATAAAAGCTCTTGTCGTACCAGGTAAAATCCCCGTTTCAATACTCGGCGTATATAAGTGATTGTCTTTCACCCAAAAAACATTCGAGGTAATGCCTTCTGCCACAAACCCCTCTTTCGTCACAAAGAGCCCTTCCATCTCTTTTAAAGAAGGCAGTTCTAATCGTCCGCCTACATTATTTAAAAAATGATGTGATTTATGGCGTACGGAACTTTCCGGTTCATTTCGCGGCGTCGTTAACCAAACGCCCACTTTCTCCGTCCCTCTTTTAACATCCGCAAGTTCTTTTCTAAACACAATCACAGTTGGTTCCGTATACTCATTTGGCGCAAGCCCAATATCATGTGCACCTGCTGAAATATTTAAACGAAAATAGCCATTCGTCCCGCCAGCCAATTCATCTAAACGCCGAATGACTGTTAATAATTCTTCCTTAGTATAAGGCATGACAATTCGATATTCAGCAAGTGCGGATTGTAGACGTTCCAGGTGCTTAGAAAACAAGAAAACATGTCCGTCATACGTTCGAAAAGTTTCAAAAAAACCAATCCCATATAAAAATCCATGGTCAAAAGGTGAAATTTTTAATTCTTTCGCAAGCATATATGTCCCGTTCATCCAACAATGCATGTCACCGCTCCTTACTTATTATGTTCAGCCACACTTTTCGCTTTCCACAAAGCTTCACCCTTTGCGAGTGATTCGATATATTCATTCGCCGGGATTGATTCCAAAACAAGTCCCGCTCCAGCTTGAATATGTACCATTTCATCTTGGATAAAAGCTGTTCGAATGACAACATTTAATTCAAAATCGCCATTAAATCCAAACCAGCCAATCGATCCTGTATATAAACCACGTTTCTCAGGCTCCAATTCTTCAATGATTTCCATCGTGCGTACTTTCGGTGCACCCGTAATTGTTCCACCAGGGAAAACAGCTTTTACAATATCCGCATTGGAAACATCTTCTTCTACTGTCCCACGTACATTTGAAACAAGATGCATCACATGTGAGTAGCGCTCAATTACCATTAACTCATTTGCTTCAACAGTTCCTCGTTTACATACATGTGAAAAATCATCTTTCTCCAATTCAACAAGCATGAGATGTTCTGTCTTTTCTTTTTCATCAGTCAATAAATCTTGTTCATTCGCAAGATCTTCAGCTTCGGTTGCGCCTCTTTTACGCGTGCCACCAATTGGGCGTGTTTCGATGAATGAACCGCGTTTTTTCACCAATAGCTCTGGTGAACTTGAAGCAACCGCAAAGTTCTCAGCACCAATAGACGCCATATAAGGGGAAGGATTCACTTGTCTAAGTGCCGCATACAATTCCAACGCTGAAACAGTCATCTTTTCCGACTGTCGGACAGATAAATTTACTTGTGTCACATCTCCTTTTTCAATATAGTGATGGACATCTCGCACCATTTGTTCAAATTCTGGCCCTGTGACCGAATAAGTTAAATCTCGCTTCGCTACTGGAAGATTTTCAATATTAAACTGTTGATCACTCACTTGTTTAGCTGCGTCGAACCATTTCTTCGCAAGTACCTCTACATCATTACTGCCATCTGGAAGCGTCATGAAATAAACTTGCTCTTCCTCACAATCCAAGACACACCATTCATCGAATAAATAAAAATATAAATCAGGCGTTGTCATGATTTCTTTCGTTTGATTTGGCATTTGAATATAACGCCTTGCATAATCATAACTAATAAATCCAATGACGCCTCCTTGAAAAATTGGCAAATCAGGATTAGACGTGCACTCAAATTCTTCAGTAAATCGAATTAAGTTTTCTAAAGGATCGCCTTCTAATAACTCCGTTTTCCCATCTCGCCAAGTAATTTGTAAAACATCGCCTTCTAGCACTTGTAAAGTTGCCAGTGGCTTCACGCCCGCGATAGAATATTTCCCGTCCCGACCACTTTCCAATAAAATATGTTCTTTTTCATTTTGTGCCAATGCTTCATAAGCACGATAAAATTCATCTTTAGACATTTTTTTAGCCACATAGGCCGGTACTTGCTGTTTGTTCATTATTTGTCCTCCCTGTACCGCATTACGATTTTTTCTATCCGAAACACTTCATCATCTATCCTATTTTAACGCATATGGATGATCTTCTGCACGAAATAAGTGCCTTTCAATTAAGGCTTCTTCTAAAGGACTGTCCAATCACTTTCCGATGGGACTCTCTTCCACTAATATATATGTTTAATTTATTTACTTTGAACTTTCTTCACCGGTATAAAACTCAACAAAAAACAAATGAACCGCGCACGTAAAAAATGGGAGCTGTCCAATCATTCCCAATTGGACAGTCCCCCATTTGATACGTAAGTTTAATTTATTTATACCACTTTTGTGTCTCTCTCATCCGCCCAAAAGTCCAACAAGCAAAAAACGCACCTCTTCCACGCATATACAAACATGAAACGTCCCCAAAGTCGCGACCTTTCGACTTTGGGGACCGTCTCCCATTTACTCAAATGAATATAACGGTGTGCTTAAGTAACGCTCTCCATTAGAAGGAAGAATTGCAACGACTTTCTTTCCTTTTCCTAATTTCTTCGCAACTTGTAGTGCCGCGTAAATTGCCGCACCCGATGAAACGCCACCTAAAATGCCTTCTTCACGTGCCGCACGTCTAGCCGTTTCATAAGCATCATCGCCAGATACTTTAATAATCTCATCGTAAATATCTGTATCCAATACTTTCGGAACAAATCCAGCTCCGATTCCTTGGATTTTATGTGGACCCGGTTCTCCGCCCGATAAAATTGGTGACTCTTCTGGCTCAACCGCAATGATCTTCACATCTTTAAAACGTTCTTTTAACACACGACCAACACCAGTAATCGTCCCGCCCGTTCCAATTCCCGAAATAAATGCATCGACTTGGTCCAATGCATCTGCAATTTCCGGCCCTGTTGTTAAACGGTGAATTTCAGGATTCGACTCATTGTTAAATTGTTGTGGCATAAACCAACCATTTTCTTTTGCCAATTCTTCAGATTTTGCAATGGCGCCTTTCATTCCTTCAGCTCCAGGCGTTAAAACTAAATCTGCCCCGTATGCACGAAGTAAATTTCTACGTTCTAAGCTCATCGTATCTGGCATCACAAGGACTGCTTTATAACCTTTAGCAGCTGCAATCATTGCAAGACCAATACCTGTATTTCCACTTGTCGGTTCAATAATTGTACTATTTTCTTGTAACTCTCCAGATTTCTCCGCTGCCTCAATCATCGCAAGCGCAATACGATCTTTAACACTCGATCCTGGATTAAAATACTCCAATTTCAAATAAATATCCGCGTCATTTTCACCATTTAAACGGTTTACCTTTACAAGTGGTGTTTTCCCAACTAAATCCGCAACTGAATTCCCAACAATCGTCATCTTCAACACTCCTTCAATCCCTACTATTTCAGTATGTTTTATTGTATTAATCTTACTATTAAGATATGTCCATTGTCAATGGATAAGATGCCTAAACCATTAAAATAAATTCATTTCCCAGGAAATAACGTAAAATATAGGCTGCCCTAAACAGTAGAAGTTCATAACTTCTTGTATACACGAGGACATTTCATATCGGGTTTACCAAATCTCACGCAAATACAAAAAGGAGGCGCCCAATCACCATTGGACAACCTCCCCCTATTTTTCATAAAACCATGTTGCTTTAAAGTCTTTCCAAAATGCCTCTGGATTTACCTTTTCAGGTAATTGTTCTAAAGCAAGTTCACGTCTAATATGTTCTTTTACTTCTTTTAACTTAAACGTTCGTCCTTCTAATCGATTACCGACAGAAAGAATTGCATACGTGCCGTCTTCTAATTGAATCGGTTCACTCACAGTATTTTCTTTCAGTTTTAAAACAGCTTCTATGATTGCAGCATCTATAAAATCTGTTTTCTGATGAATATACCCAATATCTCCGCCTAAGTTTGCCGAAGCAAGATCAATCGAACGTTCTTTTGCTAAAGCATCAAAATTAGAACCGCCTTTTAACTCTTTCAATGTTTGTTTTACTTCTTCTTCAGTATTCACGACAATTACCGATGTCCGATAAGCCGTTTCAATATTGTATAACGATGTGTTTTTCTCATAGTTTTTTTCAATATCTTCATCTTGAATGACAACATCTTTTGTGAGTACTTTTTCTAAAATAAGCGTTGATCGAATGATTTCTCGTTCTTTATCTGTATCCAGCCCAGTATAAGCACCTTGATCTCCTGAGTAAATTAGTGCCAGCTCTAAGTCAATTTCCTTCTCTGAAACTTCAATTCCGTACTTAGTGGCGGCAGCTTCCATTACTTCCGCATTGATCAATTCGCGCAATGTTTCTCGCCCAATTTTCTCTTCCATTGCAGCCATCCACATTTCTCGCGTAATCACTTTCCCATCAACAGAAGCAACTTCTTCATCATCTTTTACAGTTGAAGGTTTTGAAGGCATTAACCAAGCAATAAACCACAATAAATTACAAGCAAAAAGAATACCTATTAAAATAACAAGTGGCTTCGTTTTAAGCCTGCGTTTTTGTGGTGGGGTTGGCGGCTCAGGCTTCCTTGCGCGCGTGTATCTCATCTAAAAAGCCTTCCAACTCTTCTTTTGGATAAACATATTTTTCTAGACAGAAATGACATCCTGCTTCAGCTTGTCCTTCTTCTTCAATCATCGCTTTAATTTCATTTTCACCTAAACCAATAATCGCATTTCCGAAACGTTCCTTTGAACAATTACATGAAAACTTAACATCCATATCTGCAAGAATGTCTACGTTTTCAGCACCCAGAACAGTATTTAAAATTTCTTCTGGCGTTAAGCCATCATCAACCATTTTTGAGATTGGTTCCATCTCTGAAATTTTCTTTTCCAAAGTACTAATTGTTTCTTCAGAAGCACCAGGCATTACTTGAATGACAAATCCACCAGCCGCTTTTACACTATTATCCGGGTTAACAAGAACGCCAAGCGCTACAGCTGAAGGAACTTGCTCCGACACAACAAAATACTGTGTAAAGTCTTCCGCAATCTCACCCGAAATAATTGGTACTTGTCCCGTAAAGAAATCTTTCATATTGACATCTTTTACAACCGTCAACATTCCGTCCGTTCCAACTGCACGACGTACATCTAACTTACCCATTTCATTTAAATCAAAATGAGTATGTGGATTTGACACATAACCACGCACTTCTCCGTGTCCATTCGCGTCAATAATAATTGCGCCAATTGGTCCATTACCTTCGATTTTAATCGTTAATTTATCGTCACCTTTTACCATAGCGCCCATCATCACACCAGCAGTCATTGACCTGCCAAGTGCAGCTGTTGCTGTTGGCCATGTATCATGACGTCTACGCCCTTCTTCAACTGTGTTTGTCGTACGTGTTGCATATGCACGGATTTCTCCGTTAAAAGCTAATGCTTTAATTAAATAATCTTTCATCTAAGAAAATCTCCTTTTATTTACATTCATTTATTTCTTTCATAAATTAAGTGCAGTCCTTTTAATGTTAAGAAATTATCTACAACATCAATAACCGGCGTTTCACTTGCAATTAAATCAGCCATTCCACCCGTTGCAATGACTTTTGGTTCAACTTTACTTTCCGCTTTTAAACGAGCAACAATACCTTCAACTTGTCCAACATAACCAAAAACAATTCCCGATTGCATTGCTGAAACCGTGTTTTTCCCAACGACATGATCCGGGCGTGTTAATTCAATACGCGGTAACTTCGAAGCGCGGCTGAATAAAGCTTCCATTGAAATACCAATCCCAGGTGCAATCGCGCCGCCCATATACCCGCCATTTTCATTGACGTAACAATAAGTTGTTGCCGTCCCAAAGTCGACAATAATGAGTGGGCTACCGTACTCTTCAATCGCTGCAACAGCATTAACAATTCGGTCAGCACCAACTTCACGTGGGTTTTCATATTGAATATTCAGTCCAGTTTTAATGCCTGGTCCTACAATGAGCGGTTTAATATCAAAATACTTTCGACACATTTGTTCAAGTGGAAACATTACCGGTGGAACAACCGAAGAAATGATAATTCCTTTAATCTCTTCAAAACGAAGACCTACGTGCGAAAACAATGATTTCACTTGCATCGCATATTCA
>CANSAF010000099.1 GCA_947644645.1 uncultured Sporosarcina sp.
CCTTTACATTTTCGCGAGCAATACTTTTTTCTGTCATAGTGACTCGGCTTCACTTTAATAACGATTGAGCAATTCAAACACTTTTTCTCCATGATAATATCACTTCTCTCAAAGTAATTATACAAGAATAACTTTCATCGATTGTTAGGCGTATAGTCGTTGAGGGGTCAGCCACGACTTCCCTGCGGATTGTCTGCACCTTTTGATTTTTACCTGTACGTATTGGCAAAATACAGGTACAAAAGGATACTCAGAGTTTCCCGCATATAGCCTAATTTGCACATTGTAATTACTTACAATGGGGGCAATTCATTTACCCGTCGGAGCAACAGTTAATAAATGGGAGTTTCGAATTCCATGTTCTAAAATCGCCTCTCGAATATCTTCTGGCATTTTTTTCATAAAACCAGTGTTAATAAATGCTTCTCTTAATGCTTTTGTTTCTGCTTCTGTTTCACCGATTAAAAATGGGAAACTTCCTTTTTCTTTTGCAAGTTCAATTGATTCGCGGTAAGCAGTCGTCGCAATTGTTTCAAATACTTTATCGACGACTTCATTTCCTTCTCCTGAACCATATGTTTTTTCTGTGTAAATTAAAAGATCTGCAAGTCCCATAACACCTAATCCTACACGACGTTCACCAAGTGCTTGCTTTTCATTTTCTTTCAAGAAATAAGGCGTTGCGTCAATCACATTATCTTGCATTCTTACACCAACGCGAACAATTTCTTTTAGTTTTTCATAATCGACTGTTTTCGCTTCTTTGTTTGCAACTTCCGCAAGATTTACTGCAGCTAAATTACAAACAGAATATGGTGCGAGCGGTTGTTCCAATTGTTATCCTAGTGGCTTTTTATCCGCTAGTTCTTACAGTTCAATTTCTGTAAGTTCAGCATACATTTTCACCGTTTGTACAGTGTTGCGGTCTCGTGCCTGGATTATAGTCTATAGTTAAACACCAATAGGATCACCAGGTATGCGTTGCCCCTGACTAAAACTTTACTTTTAGCCTTCGGTTCGGATTGGCATCTCAGCTTTCCCGCTTCATCCCGCAATTTTTAACGTGAGGCGAACTCCACCACACGGATTTGTTGCAACAACTTGTTGACCATAAGCTTTTGCATTTGTTTCGTTATTCGCATTGTCGATAAAGAAAATACCAGGTTCTGCTGAATACGTTGCACAGATATTAATTAAATCCCATAATGCACGGGCTTTAATCGTTTTGTAAACACGTACTTCATGTCCTATTTCTTCCCACTTGCGAACATCGCCAATTTCATGCCATGTTTCATTATAAATGGCCATTTCTTCCGGCGAATATTTTTCCACAGCTGGAAATTTCAAGTCAAAGTCTTCATCATTTTCAACAGCTTTCATAAAATCATCCGTTAATGTGACGGAAATATTAGCGCCAGTTAAAAACTCTGGATGATGAACGGAATATGTGCCCCCGTCTTGTAATTTTGTTTCAGCATCTTTCATAATTTCTTCATTAAAACCACCAAGCCCCGGAATATGACGATAATTTAAAATGCTTTGATACATCGCATCTTCTTGAGGTGTTAAAGGTGTAAACTTCAATTTTTCTTCAGCTAATTTCTTGATCAATTCTTCTTCTGTATTTTCAATTAAATAACGAAGAATTCTCGGATTCTGCATTTTAGATATGATAAATTCCAAAATGTCAGGATGTGAATCCGCCAACATGATCATTTGGGCCCCGCGCCGGGATCCACCTTGCTCAACTAAATGCGTTAGTTTCGCAATATCATCCAACCAAGAAACTGAACCAGATGATTTGCCGTTTACGCCGCGTGCAAGTGCATTTCTCGGTCTTAATGTTGAGCCATTTGTCCCAACACCGCCGCCTCTACTCATAATTTCCATCACTTGTTTACGATGGTCTGAAATCCCTTCGCGTGAATCGGGTACAAACGGCATCACATAGCAATTAAAATAAGTCACTTCTGTGTCTGCACCTGCACCATATAACACGCGGCCTGCTGGAATAAAATTCATCGACGAAAGTTGTCCATAAAATTGTTCAAAAGAAGCTTTTCTTTCGGCTTCAGTTTTTTCCACAGCCGCTAAACCTGTCGCATTTCTTTTCGCAATCTGTTCATAAAAAACTTCCAAAGGCTTTTCCAACACATCAATAGACCTTGTAATTACGCCTTTTTCTTGCTCTTCTGGATCGTCTATTGCCGAGCGATATTCTTCTTCAATCCAAATATCCGCAAGTTCTTTTTCTTCATCGAGCGCCGTAATAAAACCGATCCCTCTTGCCGGAAAGCTTGGATCTTCTTTTACAGTAAGCACGACAAAATCGCCAACTTTTAATGTTTTCTTCTCCGTATCCTTAAAAGAATATCTGTCAATCATCACGAGTCTTGATACCCCGCTATGTTCAATCTGCATATCTTCCGTAATCGGATGAACCGGGGAAAATTTTGCAATATCTTCATTCAATTGTCTAATGTTTAAAACTGGCTTTTGGTTATTAGAAACAACCACCATAAATACATCCTCCTTACATCATAAAACACAATATATTGTATTAGTAACTTACCCCAATACACCATATGTCGAAACATCATTATATGATGATTTCTTACCACTGTAAAGAAACGTCATCAAAAAGTCATTTATTTCATAGCAATCATTCTTTTTGAATCTTTACAACGTCCATCATTTTAGCATCCCTATTGAACAAGCGCCACTCGCCATTTATAATAGAATAGAATTAAAGAAAGGGGAAAGTCATCGTGAGTACACTTTATGTAGTGATAGGGATTCTTGTACTTATCATCGGATATATGGTCGTTACGATGTTACGACTGAGAAAAGCTGTCGTTCATTTAACACAAGAAGAATTTATCCAAGGATATCGTAAAGCCCAGTTAATCGACGTACGTGAGCCAAAAGAATTCGAGGCTGGACATATTTTAGGAGCGCGTAATATTCCATATTCACAATTTCGTCAACGTTACAAAGAAATGAGAGCCGATTTGCCAGTTTATTTATACGATCAAAATGGTGGTAAAAGTGCAAGAGCTGCATTATTTTTAAAGAAAAAAGATTACAATCAATTATTCCACTTACAAGGCGGTTTCCGTCAGTGGACAGGTAAAATTAAAAGTAAATAAAACAAGCTCCCCCGAAAATCCAAGTTTGGTGTTTTCGGGGTATTTTATTATTTTTTGCCTGTTTTTAAATAGATCTTGCTCTTCCTCCCTATCTTTTCCGCTAAAAATCTTGTATGATAGAAGCACACACATACTATTCTAAATCTTTTAAGTAATCTTCCAACATGCCCATACTACAAAATAGGGGGCAAAAATAATGACGACTCACTTTACCAATACAACAATCGAAAATAACATTGCAATTGTAGAAATTGACCATGCACCGGCCAATGCTTTATCTTCTTCATGTATCTCTGAATTACGTACAGTTTTCAAAGAGTTAGCAGAAAATGAAGCTGTCAATGCAGTTATTCTTACGGGTGCGGGACGATTTTTTATTGCGGGAGCAGATATTAAAGAATTTACTGATGCATTAGGTGACCAAGAAAAAGGACTCGAAATGGCACATCATGGTCAAAAAATTTGCGATGAAATCGAAGCGATGACAAAGCCTGTCATTGCAGCCATTAATGGACCTTGTCTGGGCGGTGGCTTAGAAGTGGCGCTAGGTTGCCATTATAGAATTTCCACGCCTTCTGCCATTCTCGGCTTGCCAGAATTACAACTCGGGTTAATTCCAACATTTGGTGGTACGCAAAGATTAAGTAGAATCACTGATGTGGCGACCGCTTTGGAATTAACATTAACAAGTAAACAATTAACTGGTGAAGAAGCGAAAGAAAAAGGGATTGTCAGCCTTGTTGTTGAGGATGACCTATTATTATCTACTGCTAAAACAATCGCTCAATCTTTTATAGAAGGTAAAAGTATGACGAGTGTGACACGTGCAGTTGAATGTATCGTTCAAGGGGCAAATGAAACGCTTGAAGAAGGGTTAAAACGAGAACGTACACGTTTTTCAGAACTTTTCTTAACTGAAGACGCAAAAGAAGGCGTCGCCGCTTTCGTTGAAAAAAGAAAACCTGAATTTAAGCATGTTTAAGGGGGAATAAAAATGAGTGAAGTTTTATTTTCAATAAATCAAAACGGGGTTGCGACAATTCTTTTAAATCGTCCCAAAGCATTAAATTCATTAAATTTTGACATGGTCGATGCGATTGGAAAACAATTAAATCGTTGGGAAAACGATTCCCAAGTGAAATGTGTCATCATCAAAGGCGCTGGGGAAAGAGGTTTATGCGCAGGTGGAGATATCAAAACATTATATAGCGCACAAGAAAGTGAAGAAAATTTGGAGAAAGCCTATGCATTCTTTACAACTGAATACGAAACAGATTTACAGGTTGCGAATTTCCCTAAGCCAATCATCGCTTATTTAGACGGAATTGTCATGGGCGGTGGTGTTGGTTTAACTGCTGGCGCAGATTTTCGAATTGTGTCTGAACGAACAACTTGGGCGATGCCTGAAACTTCTATCGGCTTTTTCCCTGATGTAGGTGGTGCTTATTTTCTCAACCAAGCACCTGGTCATATCGGACGCTATTTAGCTTTAACAGGAACAAATTTAAAAGCAACGGATATCCTTTATACAAAAGGCGCAACGCATTATCTTTCTACTGAACGAGCAGTCGATTTCTTCCAACAATTAGAAGAAATAGAATTTAGAGATGAGCATGTGAAAAATGATATCCAAAATCTTTTAGAAAAATTACAAGAGACGCCTACGCATGAAGCAAAGATAGCACCTTTCCAACAAGATATTGATCGACATTTTCAATACAATACTGTTGAAGAAATTATCGCTTCATTAAAAGAAGATTCAACTGACTTTGCGAAAGAAACAAAAAAGATCCTTTTAACGAAATCTCCGGTATCGTTAAAGGTCACTTTAAAGCAAATCATCGATGGGAAAAATCAGTCATTGGCTGATTGTCTCGCAACTGATTTAATTTTAGCAAAAAACTTTATGAAACATCCAGACTTTTTTGAAGGTGTGCGCTCTGTCATTATTGATAAAGACCAAAAGCCAAACTATCAATATGATTCATTAGAATCTGTATCCACACAATTCGTTAATCGTTTCTTTCAAGAATAATTGTAAAAGGCGTCTAGAAAATCAGTCAGATTTTCTAGACGTCTTCTTTTCAATATATAAAAAAAGCGCCTTTCCATTAAGACGGGCGCTTTATTTAATGAAATTATACATGATATTTAGATGCATCAATCATCTTTGAAGCAATTTTTCTCTTCTTTAAAAATAAATTGCTTTGAAGTGGGACTTCCAATGCCTCTATTTGTTGAATAGATTGTTTACGTTCTTCAATATCAGTCACTAGACTTGCAGCCAGTAAAATTGCTTTTTGCTTTATTTGTTGGAAAGTTTCTTCACAAAGCACTTCTGTGATGAGCAATTTTAACGTTTCTTGTGAGGCTCCGTTTTTATTCATCGCTTTTTGTGTTCGGCTAAAAGCGGATTCCATCACATAAATTTTACTAAACATATTTGCCAGCACTCTAAATGTTTCTTGTTCATTATCCACTTTTTCTTTATATGAAGCCGGCAACATTGTTAATATTTTATTGAATAAAACCTTTGACTGCATTAAGTATTGATGCGCTTCGTTTAGTTCATTGATCGATATTGTCTGTTCTTGATTATACGCGAATCCTTTCACTAAACTTTTCGCAATTGCCAGTCGATTAATTTCATTTGTTCCTTCAAATATTCTATTAATCCGTGCATCTCGGTATAAGTTCTCCACTTCATACTCTTGCATATAGCCATATCCACCATGAATTTGAACTGCTTCGTCTGCAACATAATCCAATACTTCCGAACTATTCACTTTATTAACGGCACAATCTGCAATATAATTCGACAATATTTTTTGGCGTTCATCCGTTGAATCTACTGTAGAAAGTGCTTCGTCCATCATACCCGCTGTTCGGTATACTGCACTTTCAGCACCAAATATGCCAATTGCCATATTTGCGATTTTTTCTTGCGTCATTGGAAACTCAGCAATCGCCTTTTTAAATTGTTTTCGTTCGTTTGCATATTCAATCGCCAATTGTAATGCTCGCTTCGAGGTCCCCACATTGGAGAAAGCTAATTTGAGTCTAGCCATATTTAATAGGTTTAATGCAATATAATGGCCTTTTCCTTTATCCCCTAAAATATTTTCAGCAGGGACTTTGACATCTTCTAATACTAATGTTGCAGTGGAAGAACCATTAATTCCCATCTTTTTTTCTTCTGGTCCAACTGAAACGCCTTCAAAATCCCGATCTACAATGAACGCTGTAAATCCTTCTGCCGTTTTTGCGAAAACAACAAAGCAATTTGCAAGACCCGCATTGGTAATCCATTGTTTTTCACCATTTAAAACCCAATATTCTCCGTCTTCCGTCTGAACAGCATTTGTCCGCATATTCAAAGCATCTGAGCCTGCGTTTGGCTCTGTTAATGCGTATGCACCAATCCATTCACCACTTACAAGTTTTGGTAAATACTTTTTCTTTTGCTCAGTTGTGCCCCAAAAAATATAAGGAAGCGTCCCAACGCCTGCATGAATATTGAATGAAACGCTAAATGATCCCGCTTCTCCCATTTTTTCCGCAACAAGCCCTGCCACTTTCTTTCCCAAATTTAACCCATCATAATTTTCTTCAACTTCTACCCCTAAAAGCCCCGTTGCACCGGCTTCTTTAAAAAGTTGTCGAATGACTTCTGTACTATTTACCTTTCTTTTCTTTACATCATTAACAAATTTTTCCGTCGTATCTGCAATCATTTTTTCTTCGGCTTGAAAATCTTCTGGTGTAAAATAAACGTAAGAACAAGCATTTTTTTCTTCCATTGCTTTCATCATCTTCACCCTCCATTTTCAAAAATCATATTTACATAGTTGATTGAGCAGTCAGTCGGTCAATCAACTATGTTAACGCTCAAAATTGCCTACGTTTAAAGTGCAGGACGTTCGCCGATATAATCAACACGTGGACGGAATAAACGGTTATTATTATGTTGTTCAATAATATGTGCACATAATCCAACCGTTCTAGCTGCAAAGAAAATAGGTGTATAAAGTGGAATTGGAATCCCTAACATCCAATAAACAGGTGCTGCGTAATAGTCTAAGTTTGGATAAAGTCCTTTCTCACGTTCCATAATTCGTTCACCCGCTTCACACATTTCTAAAAGACTATGATCGCCTTTTAATTCGCATAGTTCTTTTAGCGCTTCTTTCATAATTAATGCGCGAGGATCTATTTTCTTCATATAGACGCGGTGACCAAATCCCATCACTTTTTCTTTGTTTTTAAGTCGATTGGTTAATAATGTTTCAAAACCTTCCACTGTTTTCGCTTCTAACAGCATATGCATGACTGCTTCATTTGCCCCACCATGCAAATTCCCTTTAAGCGAAGCAACCCCACCGACTAATGCCCCGTACATATCTGATTGTGTGGATGCAATGACTCTCGCAGTAAATGTTGAGTTAGGCATTTCATGTTCGCTGTATAGTAATAGCGATTGATCAAAAAAACGTTCTTCTAATTTAGTTGGTTCTTTACCTGTAATCATATACAAAAAGTTTGCGCTGAAAGATAAATCGGCTCGCGGTTGAATGGTTTCTTGCCCTTCAATGACACGGTAACCATTTGCAACAATACTTGGTATTTTTCCAAGTATGTCATATGCCCGTTTTTTATTAATTTCATGTTCTCTTTCTTCAAGAAGTGGGTCAAATCCCCCTAGCGCTGAAATTCCCGTTCTTAACGTATCCATAGGATGTGTTGTTGGCGGTAACGCGCGTAAGACCGTTTCTACTCCTTTAGGTATTTCATAACTTTTCATTAGCCTCTTCTCAATTTCTTTCTTTTCTGCTTCTGTTGGTAAATTCCCTTCAAAAAGCAAATGAACGACGTCTAAATAATCGTTTCCCTTAGAAAGTTTGATCAAGTCATGCCCCTTAATAATGATTTGACCATGTTCCGTGTCTAATAAAGAAATTGCTGTTTCAGCCGCAACTACACCTTCTAAACCTGGTATGTATGTATTTTCTTTGATCATATTCTCCCATTCCCTTCCAT